>NZ_CAMSEL010000019.1:0-120259 GCF_947057495.1 Citrobacter sp. Marseille-Q5395
CTAACGACACCATCAAAGACATGCAGACCCGCCAGCGTGATGTTGCTGCTCTGGATGCCAAATACACGAAGGAGCTTTCTGATGCTAATGCGACTATCGAAAGTCTCCGCGCTGATGTTTCTGCTGGGCGTAAGCGCTTGCAAGTCTCCGCCACCTGTTCAAAGTCAGCGTCCGGAACCAGCGGCATGGGCGATGGAGAAAGCCCAAGACTTACAACAGATGCTGAACTCAATTATTACCGTCTCAGAAGTGGAATCGACAAAATAACCGCGCAGGTGAATTACCTGCAGGAATACATCAACACCCAGTGCCTGAAGTAACCCACCATAGCGCTACATCTTCGCTGCTTACCTGCATTAGCAATGACTGCAGTCCCTCCTTTCTGCAAGAGCGTGCAGGTTATTCGAAAAAGATGATACCGCGTCACAGCATTGCGGGATGTCTGTGGCGTTCATAGCTGCCTTCTCAAGCAGTGGTAGAAGAATTGAGGATATATAAAGTTCTGCAAATGGCTTCTCACAGAGCCATTGACAGAGTTTTATGTAGATTAGAAGCGTCACTGGTGTCAAGAATTCCCAGTGAGATATCCAAACACCCAGCAGGAAATTCTAAAATGACTAAACGCGCTATCTCAACTGGTGGTTATCCAATCGAAGTTTCCACCCCAACTGACCCGGTAACCATCCCTGCAGCGACAACCTCAACAATCGGCGGGGTAAAGAAGATGGCTGCACAGGCTGATTCAACTGCAACCGATGTTGCTGGTCTGCTGGCTGACTTTAACGCTCTGCTGGCTAAAGCTCGCGCTGCCGGACTGATGTGATGATCACCGTAAAGATGGTCGCACAAAAGCGGTGGTGGGTAAGCCCATTACTTTCCGTGCTGAAGGCATTTGTCTACGCACGCATCGTTAAAGAGAAACACCTCAAATCCTTGTCAGGCTTCATTGCTCGATGGGGATTTAAGTTCAGAACAGAGAAATAACATGGCAAAGCTCACCGACAAACAAGAGCTGTTTGCCCGTGAGTTCATTAAAGACCTCAACGCCACTCAGGCGGCCATCAGGGCGGGTTACAGCGAGAAGTCATCCCGCAACCAAGGCGCAAGGATGATGGCAAATGATGACATTTTGCATCGCATCGCAGAATTGAATCAGGAGCGTCTGGAGCGAGTTCAAGTTGATGCTGATTACGTTCTGCGGCAGGCAGTAAAACTTCACGAGCGCTGCATGCAGGAGGTTGAACCTCTTACTGATAGGCGTGGAGAGGAAATCAAAGATGAGCAGGGAAGAACGATTTACGGCTTTGACGCAAAGGGTGCTGCTGCTGCACTGAAGCTTGTTGGTGAGCACATCACTGTGCAGGCATTCAAGACCAACGTTAAGGCTGAACATGTTGGTAAGGATGGTAAGCCGATTGAAGTTGTTAACTACACCCCTGCTGATTACAAAGCAGCACAGGCTCAGCTTGAGGGGAAATTAAAAGGCCTGGACTGATATGAACGAAATTATCGAATGGGATGATTTGTCATTCCCTGAGCGTGTAGTGCTTCGTTCGAAGTCCACCAAATCGTTTCTCAACTTCACTCGCCTGTGGTTCGAACTTATTCAGGGTGATCGGCTTCTGGTTAACTGGCATCACCGCCTAATGGCGTCAAAGATTGATGACTTGATAGCTGGTCGATTAGAGCCTGGCAACCTGATTATCAACATTCCTCCTGGCGGGACGAAAACAGAGTTCTTCTCCATTCACTTTCCGGCCTACGTCAATGCACTGGTGCAGGAAGGGAAGCTCAAGCGATTTCGTAACCTGAATATCTCGTTTGCTGACACGCTGGTTAAACGTAACTCGCGCCGCACCCGTGACATTATCGCCAGCAAGGAGTATCAGGAATTCTGGCCTTGCTCATTCGGCGTTAACCAGGCGGAAGAGTGGGAGATAAAAGACGATCGCGGTCGCTCAATAGGGCAGACGGTTTCCCGCTCAAGCAACGGGCAAATCACCGGTGGTCGTGGTGGATACTTCGGCCCTGAGTTCTCCGGCATGGTTATGCTGGATGACTACAACAAGCCAGTCGACATGCTCAGTGAGTCGCGCAGGAATAGCGCCAACACGCTTCTGGTTAACACCATTCGCTCTCGTCGTGGTGATAAGTCCAAAGAGCATCCAACGCCATTTGTGAGCATTCAGCAGCGCTTACACACCGACGACGCAACAGGATTCATGTTATCTGGAGGGATGGGCGTTAAATTCCACCACGTAGCTATCCCTGCGCTGATTGACGAGAAGTACATTCAGTCTCTCGCAGAGCCATGGCGCTCTCTGTGCTGGGAGACGGTGAAAGATACCGACTCAGTGGAAGTGTCAGGCACTCGATACTGGTCATACTGGCCACAGATGGAAGATGTGAACGACCTCCTGCAGCTTTGGGAGAAAGACCGTTACACATTCCTCTCTCAGTACCAGCAGAACCCAATGGCGCTTACTGGCGGCATCATTGATACCGACTGGTTCCAGACCTATACCACTCTTCCAAAGCTCACTCATCGCGCCGTATACGTTGATACCAACAGCGGCAAGGTAGAGGACTGGCTTGATTACACAGTATTCACGCTTGTCGGCATGGGTGTTGATGGCAATCTCTACATCATCGACGTAGTGCGTGGTCGCTGGGACCCAGAAGACCTCCTGAAGAAAGCAGAAGAGTTCTGGGAGAAATGGCGCATGCAGGGCTCGCTACGAATCATGCCAATGCGCCACATGGCTATTGAAGAGAAACAGGCCGGGCAAGGTCTGATAACCACCCTCAAAAAGCGCAACAGCATTCCGGTTAAAGAGATTCCTCGCGGCGCAGGCCAGAACAAACTGGTTCGCTGCCTCAACGTCATTCCACAGATTAAAACTGGCAAGGTCTATGTTCCTGCCACTCATGATGAGCACGGCGCTATCAGGCCTCATGTTTACTACGAGGACGGAACGGTAGCCGGTACAACTTCGTGGGTTATCACTGCAATGACTGAATGCGCCGCGTTCTCTGCTGACGACAGTCACGACAATGACGACATCCTTGATACCTGGATGGACGCCATTGACGACAATCTTATTTCTGGTCGCCAGCCAATGGTTATCGACCCGAGCCAACTCAGGAGAATTTAAGTGTGGCCGTTTAAAAAGAAACAAGTCGCCGCGCCTGAGCCGGTGAAAGAACAAAAACCTGAGATGAAAATCCGGGCAGAGGCGGTAGCAGAGATTCAGGCTAAGCCACCTCGCGAGATTGAGCAGTACAAACCACAAAAAGGCGTTATTCCTGAGAGCATAGAGAAAGGCATTTTGGCGATGGACTCCACGCCATACGGAGCGCTGAACGAAGCTTATATGGGATACACCTATGGCTATCCTGACAGCTTCCCTGGCTATCCATATCTGGCTACGCTCGCTCAAAAGCCTGAGTATCGCAAGATGGTTGGCACCATCGCTGAGGAGATGACCCGTAAGTGGATCAAGCTCAATACTGTCGGCGATGATGATAAAGCAGATCGCGTTAAGCAACTCTACGCTGCAATGGAAAAGTTCAAGGTTAAGGACCGATTCCGCGAGGCAGCAGAGCATGACGGTTACTTTGGTGGCGGGCAGATTTATATTGATGTTCAGTCCGCCAGAGGCGTGTCTGCATGGACTGACCCGGTAGAGTTGGGGTCAAAGCTGTTCCTGTCTGACAAGAAGATTAAGAAAGGCAGCCTTAAAGGATTCACCGTTATCGAGCCAGTATGGACTTACCCGGGCGTCTACAACACAGACAACCCGATGAGTCCTGACTTCTACAAGCCTACTGAATGGTTTGTGATGGCTAAGACGGTCAATGCTAGCCGTATGCTTGACTTCGTATCACGAGAGGTGCCAGACCTTCTTAAAGCGGCGTACAACTTCCGTGGACTGAGTCTGACTCAGATTGCCGAGCCGTACGTCAATAACTGGCTGAGAACGCGGGACAGTGTAAGCGACCTGATTCACTCGTTCACCATTCCTGTTCTCTCAACCAATATGGCGACAGTGTTACAAGGTGGTGGTGCGGAGTCGCTAATCAATCGCCTTCAGATGTTCAATCAGTGCCGGGACAATCGCGGCGCTTTCGCTGTAGACAACACGCCCACACAAGAGGAAAAAGCTGAGTTCATTAGCGCACCTCTTGGTGGTCTTGATGCTCTACAGGCGCAGGCACAGGAGCAAATGGCAGCGGTGTCCAGCATTCCTCTGGTCAAGTTGCTAGGCATTTCTCCTGCTGGTCTTAACGCATCATCAGATGGCGAGATTCGAGTCTTCTACGACTACATTCACGCGCTGCAGCAATCCATCTTCAAAGACAACCTGAAGCGCGTTCTGGACATCATCCAGCTTTCAGAGTTTGGCGACATCGACCCGGATATCTACTTCGAGTTTGAGCCTCTCTACGAGATGACCGAGAAAGAGAAAGCGGAAATTCGCAAGATTGACGCTGATACCGATGCGGTTAACGTTGCAACAGGTGCGCTGACGGGTAACGAGATTCGGCAGAAGATCGCAAATGACCCTGACAGCCCATACCACTCACTGGACTTAAGCGATGACATCGAAATCGAAGACGACTACGAAGACGATGACCAGCGGGAAGAAGAAATCGACGCGGCAAACGCTGAGAGCAATTCATCCTAATGCCGGTGTTGAGGCGTGGTATCGCAGACAGTTAGACAACCACATCAGAGATATGCAGAAGTCCGTTGTGTACTGGCTGACCGCTAACTACAAAGCGAGCGGTGCAGCGGTGGCAATGGACGCATCCCCTGCGGTGTTTATGCGTGATGCCATGAAGAAGCTCGCCAAGCGATGGACAAAGGCATTCGACAACGTATCTCAGAGGCTGGCTGAAAGGTTTGCCGGTGATGCGATGAAGAATACTGATGTATCTCTATATAACGCGCTTGAAACTGCTGGATTCACGGTTGAGTTCAAAATGACCGCGCCGATGAATAACGCACAGCAGGCGACCATTGCAGAGAATGTTGGGCTGATACGCTCAATCCCTGAGAAGTATTTCACTGAGGTTGAGGGTCTGGTAATGCGCTCGGTTGCACGAGGCCGTGACCTGTCTTACCTCACTGACGAGCTTCAGAAGCGCTATGGCATTACGCGCAGGCGTGCAGCATTAATCGCACGCGATCAGAACAACAAGGCAACCTCAGTAATGCAGGCGGCACGGCAGCAATCACTCGGTATCACTAAGGGCGTCTGGAAGCATTCTCATGCTGGCAAAGAGCCACGACCATCACATGTTAAAGCTGATGGAAAGGTGTTTGAGCTAAGCAAAGGAATGTATCTGGACGGCAAATGGGTGATGCCTGGCGAGGAAATCAACTGTCGTTGCACCTGGAGTGCGGTAATCCCTGGTTTGGGGTAAAATAACTATCTGGCTAGGGTAGCTCCCGAAAAGCGGCATCGTCACCGCCTGCCAGATATCTCTGACGAAACGACTAAGACGAGGTTGTTATGAGTGAAATACTTGTTGAGCTTGAAGAGGTGCTCGTTATTGGTGGATGCGCTGACGGGCAAAGATTTGTTGTAGCAAAGGGTATAGAAATACTATTTTGCATGGGGCAGGAATACAGAAGAAAGCGCCTTGCTTGCGATCATTCATTCTGTTCCTTGTTTGTCCCAAGCAGTGAAATCAATGTTCCCGTAAAGGAAATTATACATAGGCTAATTCAGTGCTATTCTGCCAAGTTGAAAGATGATGTCATGGAAATTGAAGTGACTCAGGTTAGAAAGCCATTAGCGATAAGCAAAATAGAGTAAATCAAAACAAACAACAAACAGGCTGCCTAAGGGCGGCCTTTTTTATTGCCTGAAATCAGAGAAAGCAATGAAAACAACTGAACGGTTGGCATTTGACCGCGCATCAGTGCGCTCGTTTGATGGCAACGGCAGGCTTCAGGTTAAGTTAAGCAATATCAGCAAGGCTAATGTCTGCCCCTACTTCGGGAGAGAGATTCCAAATGCTGAAAAGCTCGGGCTAGAGCCAGATAAGATTTACCAGTTATGGCGACACCCTGACGAACTGAAGAAAGCCGCTGCAACATTCAACAACATTCCCCTTTTATCAATCCATACACCTGACTTCCCCGGCGACCCTCCGCGTGAATATCGCGTTGGTGTAACGCATTCAAATGCAGACTTTGACGGAACGTATCTGACAAACGGTTTATCAGTTTGGGATGACTCCGCAATCGCCGGTATTGAGACGGAAGAGCAGGAAGAATTGTCTTCGTCGTACCAATACGTCGCTGACATGACCCCCGGAGTTACACCGAATGGAGAGCCGTATGACGGCATCATTCGGGACATCATCGGGAACCACGTAGCGCTGGTTGAAAGAGGCCGCGCAGGAAGCGACGTATTGGTCGCAGATTCATTACCCCCGGAGTTAATGCTCATGAGCAAACGTAAAGCCGCGATTATTCGCGCAACGCTGAAGCCGTTACTGGCAGCTGATGCTGATTTGGAGGCTGAAGTACGGAAGGCGCTTCTGGCGCTTGATGAGGCCGAAAAAGAAGACGAGAAAGAAAAGAAACCGGCTGAAGACGAGGATGACGACAAGGACGACGAGAAGAAGAAAACCGCTGACGACGAAGATGACGAAGACAGCGATGACAAAAAGAAAAAACCAGCCGAAGACGAAGACGATGAAGACGATAAAAAAGACGACAAAGTCTCCAAAACGGCAATGGACAGCGCGATTCGCTTAGCCGCAGACAGCGCAACCAAGCGTGCGGCGGAGAACTTCCGCAAAGTACGTGAAGCTGAGCAGGCTGTGCGACCACTGATTGGTGATGTCGTTGCAATGGACTCAGCTGATGATGTCTACCGCACTGCGCTTGAGCAGGCTGGCGTTGATATCGAAGGCGTTCATCCTTCAGCGTTCCCTAAGATGGTCAAAATGGCTATCGAGCAGCAGAACAACAAACGCCCTGTCATTGCGCAGGATTCCGCATCTCACAGCGAATTTGAGAAAGCATTCCCGACCGCTGGCAAACTGAAACGAGGTTTCTAACATGGCAGGTTTTCAGAGTGTAATTAACCAATACCCAGCACCGGGTGTTGAAGGTGGCTTTGCGAGCACCAACCCTCACGCAGTATTCCTGGCAGGCGAAGCGGCATTGGTCGCTGGCACTGACGGTCTGACAGTTGGCCGATTTGCTTGGGCGGTTGATGGCGTGGCATCAAATACCGGCACTGGCGCTCCTTCTGACTTTGTTCATGCCGATGGTCAGGCATCAATCACCATCTGGTTGGCTCAAGCTTCAATGCTCATTCAGCCAGGCCGTGAAGTAACACTGATGACCGCTGGCGACTTCTGGGCGCGCACCGCCACTGCAGCAACTCGCGGACAGAAAATCTTTGCTGTGCTTGCTGACGGCACCATTAAAACCGGTGCGGCAGGAGCAACCATTTCCGGCGCAGTCGAAACGCCTTTCTATGCTGGTAGCGCTTGCGATGCGGGCGAACTGGTCAAAATCAGCACCTGGAGCAAGTAATGAACGAATTTCAGAAACACTATTCCGCTGCTAGCGGCAAATACGGCATCATTCTGCCGGGCGCGAAAGACTACCTGAAGCCTGACTTTGCAGAAAACTTCCAGATGGCTATGGATGCCCAGCCAACCATGGTTACTGCGAACAACTCAGGTATCCCGGCGTATTTCACCAACTACGTTGATCCAGAGCTGATTCGAGTTCTGGTCACACCAATGAAAGCAGCAGAAATCATTGGTGAAGTGAAGAAAGGCGACTGGACAACCCTGACCGCGCAGTTCCCAATCGTTGAAAGCACCGGTGAGACCAGCTCATATGGCGACTTCAACAACAACGGCATGACTGCGGCTAACGTCAACTGGGTTCCTCGCCAGTCTTACCATTACCAGACTCATACCCGCTGGGGTGAGCGCGAACTGGATATGTACGGCGCGGCGCGTATCGGTTACGCGGCAGAACTTAACGTAGCATCTGCTCTGGTTCTGAATAAGTTCCAGAACAAGTCATACTTCTTCGGTATCGACGGTCTGATGAACTATGGCCTGCTGAATGACCCTTCCTTGACGGCATCAATCACACCAAATGCAACCGGAACTGGCGGCGCTGTTACTTGGGCGCCAAAAGATGGCCAGGCGGTGTACGATGACATCGTAAAACTGTACGGCCAACTTGTTTCTCAAACCAAAGGTCTGATTGAGCGTACTGACTCCATGACTCTTGCAATGTCTCCTTCTTCGGAAGTGAACCTGACCAAGACCAACATGTATAACGTCAACGTGTCTGACCTGCTGAAGAAAAACTTCCCTAACCTGCGTGTTGAAACTGCAGTTGAGTATTCAACTGATGCGGGAGAGCTCGTTCAGCTGATTGCAGATCGTCTTGGTGAGCAAGACACTGCCTATGCAGCCTTCACCGAGAAGATGCGTGCGCACGCAGTTGTGGTTGAAGAATCCAGCTGGAAGCAGAAGAAGTCAGGTGGCACATGGGGTGCAATCATTCGTCAACCGCTGGGTATCGCCAGCATGATCGGGGTTTAATTCATGGCAGAGACTATCGTAGTAGGTTGCAAACTTCCTAATGGCCTGATTGTTGAGCAAGATGGCTACACGGTAACGCTGAACGGCTCCAATTCTACCAATGTTATTGGCGGTTATGGTCTGACCGATGGCGTAGACAAGGATGCGTTCGAGAAGTGGCTTTCAGTTCATAAAGAGCAACCTTACGTCGTGAATGAACTCGTTTTTGCTCAGGCAAAAGCCAACAGCGCACAGGCAAAAGCGTCCGAGAACGCCAAGGTCAAGTCTGGCCTTGAGGGGCTTCCTCAGGACAAGCCAATGCCAGGCATCGAAAAATCGGACGGTAAGTAATCATGGCGATCGTTGTTTTCGACATTAACGCATTCCGTGAGCGTTACCCCGAGTTTGACACGGTAAGTGACACGCTGCTGAATGCGTATTTCGTTGAGGCAACGGTCTACCTTGATAACACTGATTGCAGTCCTGTTACCGATGTGAATGTGCGTGCGGTGTATCTGAATATGCTCGTGGCGCACATTTCCGCCCTGAATTCAGGCGTGGGTGGTCAGAAGCCATCCGGACTTGTAGGCAGGGTTGCAAGCGCATCTGAAGGCTCTGTATCGGTGTCGACTGGCGAGGTGCCGGTAAGCCCATCTTCATGGTGGTATCTGCAGACACCTTACGGCTCTGCTTACTGGCAAGCTACCGCCCCTTACAGGACGTTTAAATACGTTCCTGGCGCATCACCATCATTCTATCCAGGGCATTATTACCGCAGGACAGTTACCCGGAGGTGAGCATGACCACGTTTAGTGGTGGCGCAGCTTTAGAGGCGAAACTTGCTGAACTGGCGGAAAAGCTTGGCGACGGTAAAACGCTAAGGGTCGGATTCCTTGAAGGGGCAACATACCCTGACGGACAATCTGTCCCAATGGTTGCCGCAGCCAACGAATATGGCGACCCTGCAATGAACAGACCGCCACGTCCATTCTTCCGGAACATGATTGCCGAAAAGTCACCAGAGTGGCCGCAGGATATTGCGAAGATAGCCGAGGCTACCGGTTACGACGCAGAAACGATTCTGGGGCTGATGGGTGAGCATATTAAAGGTCAGTTGCAGGGCTCAATCAGAGACCTGATGGAACCTGCGCTATCTCCAGTTACGATCGCCAAAAAGGGCTTTTCTAAGCCACTCATTGAAACATCCCACATGCTAAACAGCGTCGATTACGACATTAAGGATGGCGTATGAACCTGAGAGGCATAGCCAATAGCGCCACGAGAGCAATAAATCCCAACGTAAATGGAGTGTTCCGGATTAATACCGGATTCACTACGTTACCTGGCGGAAAGCGAGAGCAGACGTACAGCAACGTTGATGTTGAAGTCCAGATGCAGGAGCTATCGTCCACCGACCTACGACAGGTTGATTCCATCAACATTCAGGGCATCCTGAAAAGTGCGTATCTGAATGGGAACTTCAACGGCGTGAACCGACCAGACCAAAAGGGTGGTGACATTCTCGTTGTGAAAGGTCAGCAGTGGTTGGTGGTGAAAGTACCTGAGTTATGGCCTGACTGGTGTCGAGTGATTGTTAACCTGCAGAGGTCGCCATGACAACCACAGTAGACATCACCGAGCTTGACCTGCGCATTGCGCTGCAGGCGTTTCTGATGGATATCACCGGCCTTACCATCGACAACGTGCTGGTAGGTCAGCAGAACCTCACTCCAATGCCGCTTAATGACTTCATTATCATGACGCCGCTGAAGCAGATAGGACTGTCGACAAACCGCGTCAAATACGACGACAACGGCGTGTATGGCGAAGGTAAGCAGCTCAACCAACGCAGCACGCAATGGCCTTGCCAGATTGACTGTTACGGCGAAAGCGCGGCTGATAACGCCGCAATCATCGGTACGCTAATCCGCTCAGACTTTGCCTGCGAATGGTTCAGGCAATACGGCAATGTCATCACCCCTCTTTACTGCTCAGACCCTCATCAGACGACGATGATTAACGGCGAGCAACAATACGAAGGCCGCTGGACGATGGAATTCATCGGGCAATTCAACCCGTCTGTTACCACACGCCAGGACTTCATGGACAGCATTACAGTCGGCGTTATTGCCGCAGATTTAAAATACCCACCGGAGAGTGCATAAATGGCAATCCCATTACGCAAAGATATTCAAATCAATCCTGGAGTGCTGCCAGCGGGCGGTTCAGCGCTTGATCTGAATGGCCTTATCCTTACCGACAGCGCTTATGCTCCGGTGGGGAGTGTGATCACGTTTACTAGCAAAGAAGATGTAGAGGCCTATTTTGGTAGTGCATCTACTGAATTCAGCATGGCTGAAGTTTATTTTCAGGGCTACGATAATTCTACCAAGACCCCTGGTGCATTGCTGTTTGCACGGTTTAACCCGGCAGATGCGGCGGCATGGTTGCGCTCGGGCTCAATGGCTGCCGTAACGTTAGACCAACTAAAATTGCTGAGCGGTGTACTGACACTGACAGTTGACGGCACTGCGCACACATCAGCCAGTATCGACCTGAGCACGGCAACCAGCTTTGCCATGGCTGCTGACCTGATTGAAACTGGTATCGGATCCAGTGTTACGGTGGAGTACGACACCACACAGAAGCGCTTCATCATCACCAGCGCGACCGATGGCGCGGCGAGCACTATTACCTACGCAACCGGCACCTTATCTGCAGGCCTGAAACTGACAGCCGCTACCGGCGCTCAGTTGTCTCAGGGCGCAGATGCAGCAGTAGTCACTACGGCAATGCAGTCAGTGCTTGATAGCTCTCAGAACTGGGCAATCTTCACTACATCATTCACGCCGACCGAGCAAGAGGCGCTGGACTTTTCAGCCTGGGTTAATGGTCAGAATTACCGGTTCGGCTACGTGCCGTTTACGCTGGAAGAATCCGCGCTGGTGTCAGGTTCAACTGACACTCTGGCGTACAAAATCATTGTCGTGCACGACTATTCCAACGTAATTCCTGTATACGGCAATCAGTCGCATGCAGCGAGTGTGATTGGTTATGCAGCATCACTTGACTTTGACCGTCAGGAAGGGCGCGTACCATTCAAGTTCCGCTCACTCGGTGGCCTGCTGCCAGAAGTAACCACGTCAGCAAATTACGATGCGCTGATTGCCAACGGATACAACTTCTACGGCGCGTACACGGCGAATAACTATGACACCCGTTACTGGGCAGATGGCGCGATTACTGGCGATTTCAAATGGTTTGACTCGTTCTGTAACCAGATTTGGATTAACGCCAATCTCTCACAGGATGCGATCGAGTTGTTCCAGTCAAATCGCAGCATTCCTTATAACGCACGCGGTAAGGCGATCATCGAGGCGTCATTTGCTGACACCCTGAACCAGGCAATTGTGTTTGGCGCAATCCGTGCTGGCGTAACGCTGTCCAGTTCTCAGATTTCCGAGATTCAGAATGCCGTTGGCGCTGATATCTCTCCATCGCTGATTGCCAAGGGTTACTACCTGTATATCGCAGACGCCACCCCTACGCAGCGTCAGAAGCGCACAAGCCCTAGCATGACCCTTTGGTACTGCGATGGTGGTTGCGTACAGAAAATCACTCTAGCTTCAATTGAAGTTCAGTAAGGAGCAAATCAATGTCTAACACAATTACGAGTGCAGACTCTATTTTTGCCCTCACTGTTACCAACCTGTTCCCCAGCGCTCAAACGCTGGAAGGATACGCAGCGGACGCAATGTTTGCTCTGGGTGATACAGAAATGGCGGTTTCCGTCCGTGGTGCTGACGGTAAGCTCTCTGGCGGCTTCGTTTTCGGTGAGTATCTGCAGACGATCACAATCATGCCAGACAGCCCATCTCGTGACCTGTTCGAGACCTGGCAGCTGACCTCACTGACCTCAAAGGCTGTATTCCGCTGCAACGCAACAATCATCCTCCCGGCTATTAGTCGCAAGTTCACGCTGACCAACGGCATCCTGCAACGCGTAAAAGCCATCCCTGATGCGCAGCGCGTACTGCAGGCAATGACCTTCCAAATCAATTGGGAATCAGTCGTGGGCGAAGCGTACAACGCATAAGGACTAACATGGCACGCAAAGAGCTTTACTACACCGTCGAAGATAAAGGCCGTGACAATGGGAAGAAGTTTTACATTCGTGAAATGTCAGCTACTCAGGCTGAGTGGTGGGCAATCCGAGCGATATTGGCGATGGCTAATAACGGCATTAATCTTCCGGATAACCTTTCAGATATGGGCATGGCAGGCATGGCGAAAGTCGGCCTCGAAATGGTGGCTAAAATCCCTCCAGAGGATGCACGGCCTCTCCTGGACGAGCTGATGAAATGTGTACAGGCAGTGCCAAATCCAGATGATCTAAACATCAAGCGCCCACTGATTGATGATGATACTGAAGAGGTTATTACTCGCCTGAAAATTCGCGGTGAAGTCTTTAAGCTGCACGTCGATTTTTTAACCGCCGCCGCCAGTTAGACATCCCTCCGGTAATGGGTCAGAAAATCGCTGGCCTGACCGACTATGCCAACGTACCTAAAACAATAGCAACGGTCCTGTCATCTGGTAAATGCTCGTTGACAGAGCTAAGCACAACGCTTGGCGTAGAGGATATGTGGTGGTGGCTTGAGATAATCACAGTCGACAATTACAACCAAATGGTCATCAACAGGGCTCAGGAGAATGGCTGATGCCAACGATTATTGACTCACTGGTAGTCACTCTTGGTCTTGACTCTTCCGGATTCAAGAAAGGCCAGACAGAAGTAAAAAAAGGCCTGGACGATACCAGAAAGAATGCTGACCAGACAGCTAAAGACATGGAGGCCGCGGGTAAAAGAGCGGCCTCATTTTTTGGCTCAATCCGAACAGAATTACTTGCGCTGGTAGGTGTTACCTTATCGGCGCAGGGCATCAAGACTTTCATCACCAACATGACATCGGATTTGATGCGGTTGGGGATTGAATCTCGCGCTCTGGATATCTCGGCCAAGTCTCTTGATGGTTGGGAGAGAGCTGCTGCGGCAGCCGGTTCAACTGCAGAACGCATGGCCGGAACGCTGGGTAACTTCCAGAAGACGCTGACAAACATCCGTACCGGTGGTGGACAGGACGATCCACTTTTCGGCGCTCTGGCTTCATTCGCCGGCGCAACAGGCGCTAACTTCGACTATCAGAACGACAACGCCGAAAAAATCATGCGCAAGATTGCCAGCAACTGGGGCAAGTTAAGCAAAGATGCTCAGCGCAGATTTGGTGGCATGTTTGGCTTTGATAATGCCACTCAGCAGGGGCTTGCTAACGGCTCGCTGGTTCAGGATGCTGACCGGTTTGCGAAAATATCACGAGCAACTGACGAAGCAACCAGAAAGGCACTAGAGTTTAACCGCCGACTGGAGCAGATGAAGCAGAACTTTGCTGCAGCGTCTCAGGTGCTCTATGAAGCGCTGATTCCGTATGTTGAGAAGCTTATCCCCCTGATAGAGAAGTTCGGCATTTGGATTAGCACTCACGGTCCGGAAATCAGCAAATTCTTCTCTGACACAGCGGATGAAATCAATAAGGTTGTTGATGCTGTAGGCGGGCTGGAAAACGCGCTAAAACTGCTTCTGGTGTTTGTAGGCGGGAAGTGGTTGTTAGGCATGACCAGCTCAATTGGTGGCGTCAGAGGCGCTCTCACAGCTCTTGGCCGTGTAAGTATGATTGCCGGTCTGGTTGAGCTTCAGAAATACGCTGAACAGCTTGAGAAGAAGTATTCCTGGCTTACCAATAACCCTGTAACGAATTTCCTTAATAGCGGTGCAGGTACAGATACAACTACAGAGTGGGGCAAGCAACTTCACGACTGGATATTTGAGAAGACCGGAATCCAGCTACCTCGCGGTGACGGATACAAGTCAGCTCCTCGCGGAATACGCAATAATAACCCTGGCAATCTGAACTATGCCAATCAGTCTGGCGCAACGATGGAAGGCGGAGAAGGAGGTCGTTTTGCCGTTTTCGAGTCGATGCAGCATGGCATTGCCGCGCTCTACAAGCAATTGCAGTTGTACTTCAAGCGCGGCATCAACACACTTTCCTCTATCGTCAAAACCTATGCTCCGGCATCAGACAATAACAATGTCGATGCTTATATCTCTGCGCTCACCAAAGCGACAGGGAAAGGCGCTAACGAAGTGCTGGATTCGGGTGACACGGCAACGATTGCCAGATTGATGAAGGGCATTGTCGACCATGAGAACGGGAAAGGCTACATCAGCTCGTCTGACATCATGGGAGGCATTCAGTTAGGCGCAGGGTCATCAGCATCTCGCAATATGCCATCGGCTGCCGGGAGCCAGACCAACATCAATATCGGCAAAATCGACATGCAGACATCGGCCGGAAACGCCAATGCTCTGGGTGCTGATATCCAGAGAAACCTTCAGAGAAACCGCCTGGTGAATCCAGCGATGTCAGGGCAGGGATAATATGGCCTTTTCACTGAACGAAACAACGCTACTCAGCGCGATAAACAGCGGCAACATCTTTTCCATTATCAACAGTACCCTTTCGCCTGGTTACGGGATTTACCTGAAATCAGGCCTAAGGGCATTGTCTCCTTCCTCATTTCTTGGGATTGAGTATGGGGCTGATGCTTCAGTAGTTTCAGCTCCAATTGAGCAGGGCTCTTACAGCAGCTTTAACAAGGTAAAACGTCCGCCAATTATCAGAGTTCTGTTTACGCTGGAGGGATGGACAGGGTTTAGCGGTAGCATTCCCAACTTGACCAACTTCGCCCTGACGAGTCGCTCAGACATGCTGGCCGCCCTTGATGCTATGGTCGCTGATGCGCAGGTGTACGACATCGAGACGCCGGACACGACTTACGAAGACTATGACTTGGTTAGATACAATTACCGGACATCAGATCGCGATGTAACCCTTCTGACTGTGGAAGCCATTTTTCAGGCTGTTTTGCAGGAGGCAGAAGTCATCCTGACAAGCACCACAGCCAACAGTAACACCACATCAAACGGCACAAGCAAGGCAGCCAGCGTCGTTACTGAGAAGGCAAACTCAACAGCCACAAACTCCACGCTTGAAGATGTCAAAGGCGCGCTAACAGGCCTGAAAGAGTCAGTATCCAGCGCTGCAACAACAGTCGCAACGTCTGTCACAAACGCCGTTAGCAATGCAACATCAGGTGCGACAAGTGCCATCAATGGCGCGGCAACATCGGCCATTAAAAACCTTGCGACAACGGTAGATGAACTGGTAGCGGGGTTATCCTGATGCAGAACATTTCTCTCAAGCCACTCAAGGCTCAGGAAGTAAGCGTTAACCTTGATGGTCAGTCAGTAACTTTGCGCATCGTACAGCGTTCTACAGGCATGTTTATTGACGTTGGCCTGGATAATTTGTGGATAGCTCAGGGCGTTCTTTGCCATAACTGCAACAAGATAGTCCGCTACCCCTATCTAGGATTCAAAGGTGAGCTTTTCTTCGCTGACACCAAAGGAAGCCTTGACCCTGTTTATGACGAGCTCGGGACGCGATTCAAGCTGTTTTACGCCACAGCAGATGAGATGGCAGCATGACCTATAAAAAGAGAACGCTGAAATTTCAGTTCACGCTGAAAGACGGTGCTTTCGATGAGTCAGGAAATAACATCCTGACCATCGACAACATCAAGGCAGAAATAGAGATAGGTGCTTACGGCGGGATATCAGGCACGACACTGGAAGCAAGGGTGTTCGGACTGAGCATCGAAAACATGGCTCTGCTGAGTTACAAGGGCATCCAGTTAAACGGTGCTAAGCAGAACATGATGAAGGTATGGGCTGATGACAGGCCGGTATTCTTCGGCTCTATCACTAACTGCTTTGCCGACCTCAACCAGATGCCAGATGCGCCATTGATAATCAGCGCCTTTTCTACCGGGTTCGATCAGTCAATCACTGCACCGCCTTTCTCGAAGGAAGGTATTGCAAGTGTTGCTGAAATCATCACGACTATAGCCGCAAGCATCGGCTATACGGTGGTTAACAACGGCGTTCTGGCGAAGCTTGAAAATCCTTACTTCGAAGGTAACCCGATATCTCAGATTCAGCAGTGCGCTCATGCGGCCGGTATAGAGATTGACTTCCGGCTTGGGGCTATTTACATCTGGCTGCAGGGTGGAAGCATTGACGACACCATACCTCTCATATCACCAGAGCACGGTTTAATTGGATACCCGGTATTCAGTAACTACGGGATTAACTTCCAGTGCCAGTACAGTGATCTGATTTTGCGAGGTCGCAAGGTGCAGATAGAAACCTCGCTACCAAACGGCAGCGGGGTTTATACGGTGCAGTCCGCAATTCACCATCTTTCGACATGGACCGAAGGCGCTCCGTGGGCAACCATCGTGTGGGCATCAATCGGACAGCTAACAGTGAGGCAGTAATGAACCTATTTACTACGCGGCCTCAGGACACGGCAACCGATGCTAACTCTCAGCAATTCCTGATGCATCAGTTTCTGATGGGGAAAGCGTTTATAAATTTGGCGCTAGTTGTTGACGTGAAGCCTAGCGAAGATGATGAAGATGATGTTGTGTTATCGGTTAAACCTTTGGTAGAGGGGTTTAGCGGTGGAGGTGATTTGATTCCAAACTCTCTTATTCATGGCGTTCCTGTGTGGAGGCTCCAGCGTGGAGCAAGCGCAGTGATAATGACGCCAGTTGTAGGGGATATTGGCCTTATAGCTATGTGCGACAGAGACATCACCGCAGTAAAGAAAACAAAACAGGCCGCTCTTCCTGGATCAAACAGAACACATAGTTATTCTGATGCAATATATTTGGGCGGGGTGCTAAACGGAAAACCAAGCCAGTATGTTAAGTTCGCCAATGACGGGATAGATATTGTCTCGCCTCTGGTTGTCCAGGTTAACGGTAATACCGTAGTAGTCAATGCTGATGACAAAATATCTCTGAACGCCCCCATCATTGAGGCAAACGGACAGCTTACTCAGGGCTACGGTAGTTATGCAGGAGACGCTACATTTGGCGGAACTATTACCGTAACTGGCGAGGTCACAGGAAATGGAATCCATCTCAGTACGCATAAGCATGGTGGTGTAGAATCGGGAGATTCAACTACTGATGGGCCGCAATGATGATTGGTAAAGTGAAATTATTAATGGCATGTCTTGCATTGACATCAGTTTGCGCGTCAGCAAACGGAGATTCATTTAGAGAGACTTGCTACCAGAGCATGCGCTACAACGTTTATGTGCAACTCGCAGGCAATGCGTATTCCATGAGCGACGCATCGGACTTTAAAAGAGAAGCAATGGATTCAGGGAATTGGCAGGGTATAGATGCCTCGGAAACAAAGCGCATGATCGTAATGTCTTCTGGCAACCCATCATCCGCTCAGTTTTCTATGCGTTATCAAAACGACGAGTCCTTTGCTAAAGCCTATTCCAGTGGATACATAAATGACTGCTTAGCGCATCCGGATAAATACATATCCAGATAGACAAAACACTAACCCGCTTCGGCGGGTTTTTTATTGCCCGGAGTTTACATGCTCACCAAATCACTGCTTTTGACTGACCAGTGGGATATTACGCTAGACGACACCGGAAGCATGGCTATTACTGCCAACCCATATGCAGTAGCTCAGGACGTAGCTTGCGCATGCTCAACCTTCCTCGGTGAGCCCTGGTATGACACCACGCTGGGGATTCCTTACTACGAGCGCATTCTCGGTCACTGGCCAGGCACTCAGCTCATCAATACCAAGATGGCAACCGAGGCCAAAAAACTCCCATACGTTCAGTCAGCATTCTGCACAACAACAGTTGGCAAAGCAGATCGCCTTGCATCCGGCGTCATGACCATAACCGACACGAACAACGTTCAGACCACAATCAAATTCTGAGGTAACAAATGGCTGAAGTAACAGTTAGCACAGCCGTCCCCTCTGTCACGTTTTCCGCTACCGGCATTGCCGTTCCTGATGAGATAGACATTCTCAACGGGCGATTAACTGACCTTGATGCCGCCATGGGCGGAGGGATGAGTAAGAGTCTGACGACTCCACAGGGACAGATTGCCATGAGCGACACGGCAATCATCGGAGACAAGAATGACAATCTGGCATGGCTGGTTAACCAGATTAACCCTGACTTTGCTGAAGGGCGTATGCAGGATGCTATCGGACAGATTTACTTCATTGACCGCATAGCAGCCATCGGAACCACAGTAACTGCGACCTGCACTGGGCTGGTAGGAACTGTTATTCCAGCAAACAGCATTGCCCAGGATTCCAGCGGTTATCTCTACTACTCTCTGGCGGATGCTGTTATCCCTGCTTCTGGGTCAGTGAACATTGTATTCCAGAATCAGGCAACCGGCCCTATTGCATGTCAGATTGGAGCATTAAATACGATATACCGCGCCATTCAGGGATGGTCAGGCATAACCAACTCAACAGCTGGCGTGCTGGGAAATGAAGTGGAGAGCAGGGCTAACTTTGAGTATCGGCGCAAGCAGTCTGTTGCGGGTAACTCCAACAATCAGCTCGGTGCAGTATACGCAAACGTGATGGCTGTCAGTGGTGTTACTGATGCATACGTGACTCAGAACAACACCAGTCTGACGGTGACGAAGGGTGTCACTAACGTATCACTGGAGCCGCATTCGCTATATGTATGCGTATATGGTGGTGCATCTGCAGATATAGCAAATTCGATATGGCAGAAGCTCCCACCGGGCCCGTCAATGATTGGCAACACCACATACACGGTAGTTGATGATGTGAACTATGTTCAGCCTTACCCTGAATACGAAATAAAGTGGCAAACGCCATCAGCAGTAAGCGTCTACTTCAAGGTTGAGCTGGCTGACAATAATGCACTGCCGGGAAATATTGCCACGCTCGTACAGAGCGCGATCATCAGCGCCTTTAATGGAGAGGACGGTGGCACACGAGCACGCATTGGCTCAACTATTTATGCTGGTCGTTACTACGCAGGCGTTCAGGCAATTGACAGCGATAACGTAGATATCTTCAGCATCACAATCAGCCGTGATGGTACTACATATCAAACATCTGCGTCCTTCGGCATTGATGAAGTGCCAACGCTGGATGCATCAAACATCTCGGTGACACTGGCATGATAAACGTCGCGGATACCGTCCTGACGCAATATGCCGACAGCCCGAAATTGAAATCCCTGATTTACTCGTTCAATGAAGCTGTAGGTATCGAAGGCTTTCTAGATGATTTCTATGACGTGATATGGAACATCCAGACGGCAGATACCTACGGGTTGGACGTGTGGGGAAAAATCGTGGTTGTCAGCAGGCAGCTGACGGTGACAGAGAACAAAATTTATTTTGGCTTCAATGAGGCGTCATCAGAGCCTCCGGTTGTTGACGATCCTAAGCCATTCAACCAGGCACCTTTCTATTCCGGAGAGCTTCTGACATCAACTGTGACACTGACTAATGATGTGTACAGGAAGCTGATCATGATGAAAGCGGCTGCGAATATTTCTGACTGTACGATACCAAATTTGAACAAACTTCTTAACTTCATGTTTGGCGATAAAGGACGCTGCTACGTCAGAAATGATGGAGAGATGGTGATGAGTTATGTTTTTGAATTCCAACTTTCCACGTCAGATCTAGCCATTGTTCAAAGCTCAGGTGCTCTACCATCCCCAATTGGGGTAACAGTTAATATTGTTCAGCAGGTATAACATGAACTTTTCCGATATTCCTTCTCGCCTGATTAAAGCCTTTGCGATTAATGGCCTTAAAAATGTTATAGCAGTTGATTCCAGCACCTCCACAGATAACTCTGGGACGGCAACCTTTGATAAAGGGTTCCCTCCAGTAACAATGCAGCCATTAAGTGCAGGAGGTATTCCGCCATCAGGGAAAGACATGAATGGCGTTTTATTCACAAGCACACTGAAGCAGCAGTGGGCAGATGCTGGCGGGGCTTATCCATTCAATCAGTCATTTTCCACAGCGATTGGTGGATATCCTCAGGGGGCTATAATTCCTGCAACAAATCTTTCCGGACAATGGTTAAATCTGTTGGATGGTAATACAACCAATCCAGAATCAGCAGATTCATCAACAACCGGTTGGGTTCCATTAAGTTTCTATGGCGCAACAAATATATCTGGGTTATCCGGGATAAGCGTAACACTGAATTCTCTTCAGGCAGCCAGAGATACGCTTATCCTTTCTGGGGCATTAACTTCTAACATTAATATCATTCTTCCTTCATGGGTAAAAGTATGGAGAGTTATTAATAATTGTTCGGGTAATTTCCAGGTAACACTGAAAACACTTACAGGAAGTGGAGTGCAGTGTCCTCAGAAAAAAACAACCCTTATACGTGGTGATGGCTCAAATATTTTAAGTGATATCTCTGTTCAGAGAGGGTGTCAGACATTCACCGCCAATGGAATGTTTACTGTCCCTGATGGAATCACAACGCTTTACATATCAGCCAGTGCCGGAGGAGGAGGTGGTGGTGGTGGATATAGCTCTGCTAATAGTGGGCAGGGTGGCGGTGCCGGGCAAGCAATAATGAAGCAGCCATATCAGGTAAATCCGGGAGACATAATACCAATCACCCTGGGGGCTGGAGGATCTGCTGGAGGAGTGGAAAATGCGGGTGGGAATGGTGGGAATACCATTATTGGCTCACTTATCACTCTATCTGGAGGTGGTGGCGGAAGTCCTGGAACAGGATCTGGAGGCGGTAGTGTAGGCGGACAACCAGGAGGGCCAGGGGCGATTGCTGGTGAAGATGCCATTTTTGGAGTTCCAGGATCTGGAGGTTCTTGCCTGGTAGGAATTGGTGGCAGCCGAAGAATATCCGCGGGTGTATCAGGTATTAATGGTGGTGGTGGTGCAGGTGGGTACGTGAACACATCTGGTGGTGCGGGTGGCGCAGGCATTGTCATTATCGAATATTAAATGGTGAACTATGAGCATCTCTGAAACAAATAAAGCGCAAAAATATGCGGCAAGAGCAGAAGTGTCAGCAGCCGAATGTGCCGTATATGCAAATGAATTAAAAGGTGCACCAAACTATGCAGCCAAGGCAGAGTCTGCCGCTGACGCTGCTGAACTTTCGGCTTCTTTAGCAGCAGAAAGTTTATCTAAATCACAAGAATATGCCAATTCAGCATCTTCTTCGGCTGTTAGTGCGTTTGAATCTTCACAAGCAGCAGGGAATGCAGCGGCTGCTGCCGTAGGTCAATGCCTACGGGTTCCATCTGGAGAATTAACAAGCCCATTGCCAGTTGCAGATGACAGGAAACAGTCTGCTCTGGTTTTTGATGATGATGGTAATTCTTCCGTTAAACCACTTTCAGGATTCGCTTTGCTTGATAGTGATGGAAAAATTCCAGCATCTCAGATCCCATCGATTGCGATATCACATATCTTTGTAGTTTCAAGTGAAGCTGAAATGCTTGCCCTAGATGCATACACAGGTGATGTGGCGAAAAGGACAGACCTTGGCTTTTCATTAATGTTGAGCCAGACGCCAGCCAGTACTGTAGGAAACTGGGTAAGGCTGAATGATGACGTTCTGGCAGAGCTTGCTCAGCCAACTGGAGCAAGTCTTATTGGGTCACCTTACGGTACGCTTGGCGACGTGGCGGAAGATGTACAAAGTAAAATATCAAAAGCAATCGCGAACAAAACTTTCAAACACTCTGTAAAAATATCTGATTACAGCACATTACAGGCTGCTTCATCCGCAGCTGTGGATGGGCTGCTGATTGATGTAGATTACAACTTTACGGATGGTGAAAGTATCGATTTTGGCAGTAAGGTTCTTACAATTTTCTGTAAATCCAAGTTTATTGGCGATGGAAAATTAACATTCACGAATCTAGGTGCGGGTTCATGCATTGTCTATCCGCACATGCAGTCTTTAACAGTTCCCTATGTAATATCAAGATGGGACAGCAGCGGGGAATGGATAAATGACCCTTCTACGATCATATCCACCATTACGCAAAGCAGAACGCAAGGATATGCACCTACCGCCAATGACATCGACATATATAGCTTACTACCAGATAATGTTAAAAACCAAAATGTCATATCACATCTTGTGCTGTCCAATTCTTCTGGAATCGATATATTTTATCCAAAAGCAACGTTTGGATCATATGAATCACTGAAAAATAACAATGTGAAGTTTTGGTACCCACGTGATTTTTATGGTGACATGTCAAATTGTATATCATTTACTGCGTGGGATAGCACCGATTACTACCACGGTAATTATGTGATTGGTGGTTCAACTAATTACGGATCAGGAAGCGGGGTATGTTTTTATCGAAATGATGGTGGAGTTGGTCGTGACGGTGGTGTCATTGGTGGATATTCACCTTACAGATGTGGAGAGTCAGGTGTTAAAACATACCAAAATGAAGTAAGCGGAATAAGCCAAAGATGCTACAATTTGCGTTTCAGCGATATTTATACGACAGAAACATACTATGACGGTGTAGATCTGAATGCCGATTATGGGACTCCAACTGAACGACAGCATGATTACACATTAGCGCAATACCCATGGAATAACCTTCCTACCAATCACCATGTAAGCAATATTATGGCATATAAAACCCATGGCGTTGGTATTTGGGGCGACGGGTCCACTGGTACTTATTCTAACATATCTGCATCTTACTCCCAGGGAGCAGGAATATTTATAAAAGGGACTGGCAAGAACTTTAAGAACCTGACAGCAATACAATGTAATGCCTCTAACTCACCCAGCGAAAACCAAGTAAACCTTGAAGGCGCCAACATAATTGATGGCATTAGCGTAATTAACTACACGCAGCCTCCAGGAATGGCTATCTATGCCCCAAACTCAACCGTAACTAACATTAACGCACCTAGCATTCCTGCTTCTGCTATTAACATAGGAAATATCGAAGGTTTAGTTGTTGGTAACTTAGTATCAGTTCAGCCAAACCAAACAACACAGACGTCAGCTTTCTATATTAATCAAGTGAGCTCGTCAGTAGCATCAAGGAGGGAGGATGTTTCTAAGATCGCCACTGGTGTATCAGAGACTGCAAGATATGTTATTTCCGGCGGCTCCCCTCGACTTACGATGAGAGAAAACCATGGCGATTTTGGGGCGGTAAATATTTCATTCTCTGGGACCGTACTGCCAGACGAGGCCGTGCCGGATGCAAACTCCTACGCTGTATATTGGGATGGAACTAACCTTACTGCTTTGATAAATCACGGTGGTGTTCTTACAAGACAGAAGTTAACAACATAAATTATAAACGGCTGCCTATGCAGCCGTTTATTTCTCTAGTTGATTATATATTTGCCAATTTTTTCTAAAAGGAAATCAGAACCAGGCTTTGTCAAGTGCCCCCAATCTACAGCAGTGACAAAATCAGGACCATCACCAACCCTTGTTAAGCACCCACTTTCATTGCATAGAATTCTGTATGCTGATATGTATTCAGCCCCCAACTTAGGCACGTTTTCATCAAAGTACTTATCCCATCCTTTAATTTCATCGTTTAATCCATATGACATGTATATAGGTGGCGTTTTTTTGAATTCACTTATGTAATTTGATATCACCTTAACTAAATTAGCATTCCATTCAGGAACAGGGCCAACAACTATCAACCTTGATTGCGGTGATACTTTCTTTATTTTTTTTATTGTTAAAGAGAGAGCTTCAATTGCTAACTTTTTATCATGAATTCCATTTGAACCACGAACTGACCACGTTAGCAATACTATCTCAGGTTTGACTACGCCAATCTCTTTAATCCTGTCAGCGTTAATTGATCTAACGTCTCTTTGGAGGTCGTCCTTACCACTAACAAACAATGGCGGGGCGTTTCCGTCTGTCATTTGACTTATCACATACTTTTCATTGTTGTTTTTTATGTAGCTAGACAATCCATTATAGAGTGCTGCTGCATATGAATCACCGATTATAAAAATATTATTGCGGCTATTTTTAATGCAGCCGTTCGATATGGCATCTTTTAACAGCACAGAGTGACATATGCCACCGCGCAATAGCTCGCCATATTTATAGTAATCGTACACGTTTGTGACAGAAGCATACTCACCTGCTGATTTGTTTACACTTCTTTCTTTAATTCCATTCATGGAGTAAGTGACAACCCCAAATACGCCAGAACCAAATACGACGACACCTAGAATAATAGTTGTAATTGATCTTTTTGCAGAATGGCGCAGAGGCTTTTCTAAAAGAAAATAAGTTAAAATAGACAACATTAATGCCAGTGCCATTAGAATCAATAACTCATTGGTACTCGGCGAGCCAGAAAATATAGAACGATAGAATGAATAAACGGGCCAGTGCCATAGATATAGCGGATAGCTTATAAGCCCAATAAAAACAATAGGTTTAAAACTGAGTGATTTTGATGCAATCCAATCATTTCCATTTGATGCTATTATAAGAGACGCCCCAATTACTGGTATTATCGCGATGTAACCAGGGAAATCCATCTTTTCATTAATTAATGCTATTGACAGGGTTATTATTATAATCCCTAACAATGACATATATTTAGAGACTGATGTTTTTATACCCATGAAACGTAATGTTGCTATTATGGCACCAGCCATTAATTCCCAGAATCTTGATGCTGGGGAGTAGTAGTTAGCACCACCTTCGTATGCCATGGTAGAAACACTAATTGTATAGCTAACTATAAATATGGCTGCGCATGATAAAAGTATATTGCGTTTCGGAAAATTACTTTTGAAGCATAGCAAAATAACTATGGGCCATAATATATAGAACTGCTCTTCAATTCCTAAAGACCAAAGGTGCAATAATGGTTTAAGATATGATTGAGAATCAAAATATCCTGATTCACTCCATAGTGTTAAGTTTGATATGAAAAAAGCGCCTGAAAAAACGTGCTTCCCAAGTGATTTATAATCATCCTGGAAAAAATAAATCCATCCTATTACAAGGCATGATATAAGGACTATTGAAAGAGCCGGAAATATTCTTAGTATTCTTCTCTTGTAAAATTCCACATAAGAGAATGAATTACTCGATGCCGATTTTAATATAATAGATGTGATAAGATATCCAGATATCACAAAAAATATATCAACCCCAACAAAACCACCAGGAAGAACAGAAGGGAAGTAGTGGAAAATTACCACTGACAACACTGCTATTGCTCTCAACCCATCTATATCTGGTCTGTATTTTAAGTGTTCCAACTTAAACTACCTCAAGTTAAATAAAGAAAATAAGTAAATTAGATTGTTGATTAGTATGCCATGATTTAAGTGCCAGTAGCCATGATTGACATTGTTCTTGATAACAAACTGATCATAAGTTTGATTGATCTTTAGCAGCATAGGCCACAAACCTGCCAGTTGTTGCCTTTGACTTAAATGTCCATTTGGCATTGACGAAAAAGCTGAACGTCACCGCAATGCAGAACGCAACAAGATTCGATATCGCCTGGCTTAAGCCGATCAAACTGAACATGGCACCGAAGCACAACCAGTGGATGACGGTATTCAGCACGCCAACGGAAACATAACGACTAAATAGCTTTAACATTATAGAAATCAGTGAATTCTTAAAGGCAGAAAGTTTAGCATTTGAAAGGGGAACGATCGACCTGTGATGATGCTTGATGAGACAAAATCTGGACATACAAAGATTTGCAAAGGTTTGCAAGGCTTTGTGCTGTTTCCCTATGATACCTTCTCATCAATCCAGTCCGCCCACCACTGCATCATTTCCCGGCGCTTATCCATGTACTGAGCGTGATTGTATATCCCACGAATGGAGCCGCTGTTAGCGTGCGCCAGTTGCTTCTCTATGGCATCAGCAGGCCACTCGCGCTCATTCATTATTGTGCTGAACTGGTGCCGGAAACCATGTCCACTGGCGAGGCCCTCGTAGCCTATCTGCCGAATAACCAGCAGAACGGCGTTTTCACTGATCGGCTTTGTTTTGTCATTGCGCCCGGCGAAAACGAAGCTTGATATAGGCCGCGTTACCGGCTTCAGCATTTCAAGCAGAGAGGCAACCTGATCTGACATTGGGACAAGGTGAGGGCGCCGCCCCTTCATCACCTCTTCGGCGATCGTAATCGTCCTGGTTTCAAAGTCGACGTTCGACCATTGCATGGACCGGAGTTCTTTTGTCCTGAGTACCGTGTATTGCAGAACCTGTGTTGCTATTCGTGAAACGATGCTTCCAGAGAAACCAGCCAGCGCCTTATTGAAGGCCGGTATCTGGTCTGCAGGAAGGAAGGGGTAGTTCTTTTTCCGGTATCCCTTCATGGCATCAGCAAGGTCAGGAGCCGGGTTGTACTTCGCTCGCCCGGTGACAATTGCATACCTGAATACTTCCCCGCATCGCCTCCGAGCCTTATTGGCCCGCTCCATTGCTCCACGGTCTTCGAACCTGCGGATTACTTCCAGTATCTGCATTGGTTCTATCTCGTTAATCTCCATCCCGCCAATCAACGGCAGAATGTCATCCTGGAACATGCGTGACAGTTCGGTGCTGTACACTTCTGACCATACCTGTTTTTTGTGCTCGTACCATTCCTGGTATATAGAGCCGAAAGAGTTGTCTTTAACTGACAGTTTTTTAGCCTTTACAGGATCGACGCCGAGAGACACATCCTTTTTGGCAAGCCAAGCTTTGTCTCTGGCTTCCTGCAATGACATGAGCGGGTATTTGCCTACCGTCAGAACCTTCTCTTTACCATCGAGCTTGTAACGCAGCTGCCAGACTTTCTTTCCGGTAACCGGAACATAAAGGTACAGTCCGTTGCTGTCGAGTAGCCGGTACGGTTTATCTTTCGGCTTTGCCGCGTCGATCTGCTTGATGGTGAGCATGGGTAAAATTCCGGTGGGTAAAATTATTTACTCGTTTTTTACCCGCCGAAGTATGCGGCTGTCAACGTTCTATTGCGAACTATGGCGAACTAATATTTTATTGAGAGCTTGCTGTGTAAGGGATTTTGCGAACTAATGCGGAGAGTGGTGAACTATGAAATGGTGTCCCCTGCAGGAATCGAACCTGCAACTAGCCCTTAGGAGGGGCTCGTTATATCCATTTAACTAAGGGGACGAAGCGGCACGAGTATAGCGTTTTTTACTTCCAACGGTAAGTCTCAGGCCGCCCGACTGCTCAAACAGTCGCCATTAAGACTGTTTTTTCTGGTTTTTCTGCTGTTGCTCTCGCTGTTTGGCCTGCATTCGGGCCTCTTCCTTTCGCTTATTGCTCATGTCATTGCGAATCTGTGCGTGGCTCATTAGTGCGAAGATAAATGTCCCGCCACAGATATTTCCGGCAAGCGTCGGTAAGGCGAAGGGCCAGACGAAGTCTCCCCAGTGCAGCGTACCGTTAAAGACCAGATAAAGGATTTCAACTGAGCCAACGACGATGTGCGTGGTATCACCCAGTGCAATAAGCCAGGTCATCAGGATAATGACCACAATCTTTGCCGCTCCTGCTGCGGGGAACATCCAGACCATCGTTGCAATTAGCCAGCCGGAAATAATTGCGTTAGCAAACATCTCTCCGGGGCTGTTTTTCATCACATCCATACCAATTTTGACGAAAGCATCGCGGGTGGTTTCATCAAAAATTGGCATATATTCAAACGCCCACGCCGCAATCCCTGTGCCGAGAATATTACCTAGTAGCACTACGCTCCACAGGCGCATCAACAGGCCAAAATTGCCGATGGTGGGATTTTGCATTACCGGTAATACGGCAGTAACGGTATTCTCGGTAAAGAGCTGCTGGCGAGCCATAATTACGATGATAAACCCGAAGGTATAGCCCAGGTTCTCCAGTAAAAATCCACCGGGAACGCCCTCAAGCTGTACGTGAAAAATACCCTTTGCCAGTAATGAGGCGCCCATCGACAACCCGGCCGCAATAGCTGACCACAGCAGCGCCATCGCGTCACGTTCCATCTCTTTTTCTCCGTCCTGGCGGATATGCTCGTGAATTGCCATTGCGCGGGAGGGAAGTCGATCCTCATCGAGTTCGATTTTCTTACCACTCATTTTTTCTTCGCTTTCAACTTCGAGTTCGTCACTGTGTCGATCGATTTTTTCTTTTTCGATGTCATTCATACCAGGATCCTGAAAAAGCACGTATAGCTAAAGCGTAGCGGTTTTATCCTGTTATTCGCGGGAGAAAATCTGAAATCGCAAAAATGGTAACGTTTGTTTTTATCGGGTTCGATAGAATAGAAGGCCCGGTGTCTGTGTTACCAGGCTATGATCAAATCAGTAAGACAGGGTATATAGACATCGTTTGACGTGTTGTTACAATCGCTCACATCTATACAGGCGGATACGTTATCGTTCCGTCATGGATGGCAATCAGCGATAGCCATAATATACAGGGAGACACTTATGAAGCTTCGCCTGTCGGCGCTTGCGCTGGGAACCACACTTTTGGTGGGGTGTGCGAGCTCCGGTACAGAACAGCAAGGGCGCTCGGATCCGTTTGAAGGGTTCAACCGCACCATGTACAACTTCAACTTTAATGTGTTGGATCCGTATGTTGTTAGACCGGTGGCAGTCGCCTGGCGTGATTATGTTCCTCAGCCGGCACGAAATGGTTTAAGCAACTTTACTGGCAACCTTGAAGAACCAGCCGTAATGGTCAACTATTTCCTGCAAGGCGACCCCTATCAGGGAATGGTGCATTTTACCCGTTTCTTCCTGAATACCTTGTTAGGTATGGGTGGGTTTATTGATGTTGCGGGTATGGCGAATCCAAAACTGCAGCGCGTTGAACCACATCGTTTCGGTAGTACATTAGGCCACTATGACGTCGGTTACGGACCGTATATGCAGCTTCCGTTCTACGGAAGTTTCACAGTTCGTGATGATGGTGGTGATATGGTCGATACCCTGTATCCGGTACTGTCCTGGCTGACCTGGCCGCTGTCGGTGGGTAAATGGACAATCGAAGGAATTGAAACCCGCGCGCAACTGCTCGATTCCGACGGCCTGCTGCGCCAGTCTTCTGATCCTTACATCATGGTGCGTGAAGCTTACTTCCAGCGTCATGACTTTATCGCTAACGGTGGGAAACTCAAACCAGAAGAAAACCCGAACGCGAAAGACATTCAAGATGACTTAAAAGACATTGATTCCGAGTAGGAATGAGACAAATAAAAAGGTGAGCTAAAAAGCTCACCTTTTTTACGTCTGAAGAGAATCAGAATGCGTAGTTGAAGTTGGTACCAAACAGCCAGGCTTTACCTTCAGAGTCGAAAGTATACGGGCCTTCTTTGACGGTCACTTTCTGTCCGTGCATATAAGAAACGCCGACGTCGATAGAGGCATCGTCATTGAATGCATAAGTCGTTCCCGCACTCAGCCACAGGCGATCCTGGTCTGGAATGGAGATGGAACGCTTGCTCGCAGGAACCGGGCTATCGTCATAGGCAATACCGGTACGGAAGGTCCAGCTTTTATCCATATAGTATGTGGTACCCAGCGCGATGCGGTAAGAATCTTTAAAGCCTTCTTCTTTATAGAACAGGGTCTGTCCATTTGAACCTGTCGCTTTCAGTTCCTGGAACTGACTCCAGCTGGTATAAGCCATGCTGTAGTGGATAGCCCACTGTGGTGCGACACGGTTGTAGCCAGACAGTTCCCACATTTCCGGCAGGTTAAGTGTCAGAGAGCCTGGGACGGTAGCATTGGTTGTTCCCCATGGGAACGCGGTGCCTGCACCAGGTAAAGCATTTGCCTGGGTGCGGATGCCGCTTTTGTAATCGCCATCGAAATCAATTTTGACTTCAGAGCGATAAGTTAAACCGTAGCGGTTATTTTTATCCAGCTCATACAAGATGCCGGCGTTCCAGCCATAACCCCATTCGTCCCCTTTCAGGCTGGCAATTTTGTTGCTGACCTTCGGCAATGCAGCGGTCTGCTCACCGGAATAACGTTCAATTTTTGCGTCGGCATACACGGCATTAAAGCCGACACCGAAACTCCAGCTATCATTCAGACGGTAGGCACCACTCAGATTAAGGTTGACCGTTTTCAGGTCGGTCTTCCCACCGTATTCACCAACGATATAGCTGTCGTTAAATTCAGTTGCCAGGCCGTAGTTTGATGTAACAGAAGCCCCCCAACCAAACTGTTCGTTAATAGGCATCACAAAGTGAGCATTGGGGACCCAAGCCGTAGGGGCGATATTATCCGCGTCGGTACTACGACCGGTGTACGGTGATTTACCTGAAATATTAACGTCAGGATCGATATACACCGCACCCGCTGAGAAAGTGGGGCGATCGAACATCATAATCAGTGCCGGGTTACGACTGGCGTTGCCTGCATCATCTGCGATAGCGCCTTCACCCGAATATGCCCGGCCAAGGCCAGAGGAAGAAAATTCGTTTAACTGAAAGCCTGCAGACCAGGCCTGTGTGGAGATAATTGCCACTGCGACTGCGAGAGCAGACTTTGTAAACAGGGTTTTCTGGCTCATGACCATAACCTCATCGATTTATTTTTATACAAACAATGTTACATGCCGTAACAGGAGCGCGAAGTGTAGGGTCTGAGGTACTACTTAGAAATCAGACCAGTGGCGTGAGTATAGGTCTGACCAGATGGAATGTTGCAAGTATGTTTATAAAATTTTTCAATTATGATCTTAAAAACGCGATCCAGCTGGCAAAAATGCGGAGATGCGCACTCACCTGTTTGGGCGATTTTTGTTTTAGATCATTTTTAAGTGTGATTTCGGTCACTTATCTCATTTCGCACAATTAACGACTGGAGAGGTGAATAATGGGAGCGTAAAATATCCCCATCGTTTATCTGGCACCTCAGGTGCGAATACAGAGGAAATCTACAATGAGTAAATGCAGTGCTGATGAAACCCCGGTTTGCTGCTGTATGGATGTTGGCACCATCATGGACAACTCCGATTGCACCGCGTCATACAGCCGTGTTTTCGCGAATCGCGCTCAGGCAGAAGAAACGCTGGCCGCTCTGACCGAGAAGGCCCGTGGTGTAGAATCTGAACCTTGCCAAATCACCTCTACTTTTACTGAAGAGGCTGAAGGTGTACGTCTGGATATCGATTTTGTCTTCGCCTGTGAGGCCGAAACCCTGATCTTCCAGCTGGGTCTGCGTTAATCCCTTCTTCAAATGCCCTTGTCACCTCCAGACAAGGGCATTTTCGTAACAACCAGTGATTATTCACTGTGTCATAGCTCCCACTTTCTTTTCTCTCCGCTTGGCTAAATGTAAAAAATTGGTTAAGACTGTGATCAGGTCAGACCACTTATTATTATTTTTTACAGGGGAGTGTTATGAGTCAGGCTTTACCGCTGGTTACCCGTCAGGGCGATCGCATCGCCATTGTAAGCGGGCTGCGCACGCCATTTGCCCGTCAGGCGACTGCGTTTCATGGCATTCCCGCCGTTGATTTGGGGAAAATGGTCGTAGGTGAGCTGCTGGCACGTAGCGAAATACCTGCAGATGTCATTGAGCAACTGGTTTTTGGTCAGGTAGTACAAATGCCTGAAGCGCCCAATATTGCCAGGGAAATCGTGCTGGGCACCGGAATGAATGTTCATACGGATGCTTATAGCGTAAGCAGAGCCTGTGCTACCAGTTTCCAGGCGGTGGCGAATGTCGCGGAAAGTCTGATGGCGGGCACGATTCGTGCGGGAATTGCCGGCGGCGCGGACTCCTCGTCAGTCCTGCCTATTGGCGTGAGTAAAAAGCTGGCGCGGGTGCTGGTGGATGTCAATAAAGCCCGAACCACCGGTCAGCGCCTTAAACTCTTTTCCCGACTGCGTTTGCGTGATCTGATGCCGGTTCCACCAGCTGTCGCTGAGTATTCCACTGGCTTACGCATGGGGGACACGGCTGAACAAATGGCAAAAACCTATGGCATTACGCGTGAGCAACAGGATGCATTGGCGCATCGTTCCCATCAGCGAGCTGCTCAGGCCTGGGCGGAAGGTAAGCTGGCGGAGGAAGTGATGACCGCCTATGTCCCACCGTTTAAAGATCCCATTTCAGAAGATAACAACGTTCGTGGTAACTCTACACTGGCGGATTACGCGAAATTGCGCCCCGCGTTTGACAGAAAACATGGCAGCGTAACGGCAGCAAACAGTACGCCGCTGACTGACGGTGCGGCCGCCGTGATTTTGATGACGGAATCGAGGGCAAAAGAGCTGGGTCTGGTGCCACTGGGCTATTTGCGCAGTTTTGCCTTCACTGCCATCGATGTCTGGCAGGACATGCTGCTTGGTCCGGCATGGTCAACGCCACTGGCTCTGGAGCGGGCGGGTCTGACAATGGCCGACCTGACGCTTATCGACATGCACGAAGCTTTTGCCGCTCAAACACTGGCGAATATCCAGCTTCTGGGTAGTGAACGTTTTGCCCGGGAAGTACTGGGTCGATCGCATGCGACAGGTGAAGTGGATGACAGCAAATTTAATGTACTGGGCGGCTCTATTGCTTACGGGCACCCCTTTGCCGCCACCGGTGCACGGATGATCACCCAAACCCTCCATGAGTTACGACGTCGTGGCGGTGGATTTGGTTTAGTGACCGCGTGTGCGGCAGGTGGTCTGGGTGCAGCAATGGTTCTGGAGTCAGAATAATGGAAATGACATCGGCTTTTACGCTACATGTACGTCTGGATAACGTGGCAGTTGTCTCCATTGATGTGCCCGGAGAAAAAATGAATACCCTGAAAGCTGAGTTTGCTACTCAGGTTAGGGCCATCCTGAAACAAATTCGCGAAAACAAAGATCTGCGCGGTGTCGTGTTCATTTCAGCGAAACCCGATAATTTTATCGCCGGGGCGGATATCAACATGATTGGTAACTGCCGCAGCGCGCAGGAAGCTGAAACACTGGCCCGTCAGGGACAGCAGATTATGGCGGAAATTAATGCGTTGCCGATCCCGGTTATCGCCGCCATTCACGGTGCGTGTCTTGGGGGCGGCCTCGAGATGGCTCTGGCGTGCCACAGTCGCATCTGTACTGATGACGCAAAAACTGTACTGGGGCTGCCAGAAGTTCAACTGGGTTTGCTGCCGGGTTCTGGCGGTACGCAGCGATTACCACGTCTGATTGGCGTAAGCACCGCGCTGGACATGATCCTGACGGGTAAACAGTTACGTGCAAAACAGGCGCTGAAAGTTGGATTAGTGGATGAAGTCGTGCCGCAGACTATTCTGCTTGAAGCGGCCGTTGAACGGGCTAAAAAGGACAGTCTGGCGCACCGAAACTTGCCTGTGCGCGAACGAATTTTAGCTGGGCCGTTGGGTCGGACGCTGCTGTTTCGTATGGTAAGTAAAAAAACGGCGCAAAAAACGTCAGGCAACTACCCCGCGACGGATCGAATCCTCGAGGTAATAGAAATTGGCCTGGCTCAGGGGAGCAGTAGCGGGTACGACGCTGAAGCCCGTGCGTTTGGTGAGCTGGCGATGACGTCGCAGTCACAGGCATTGCGTAATATCTTTTTTGCTAACACTGAAGTGAAAAAAGATCTTGGTAGCGATGCCCGGCCCGGCCCGTTGAACAGTGTTGGGATCCTGGGAGGCGGTCTGATGGGCGGTGGTATTGCGTACGTGACAGCCTGTAAGGGCGGCTTGCCAGTGCGCATTAAAGATATCAATACTAAAGGAATCAATCACGCCCTGAAGTACAGCTGGGATCAACTTGATACAAAAGTTCGCCGCCGGCATATCAAAGCGGGTGAACGTGACAAACAGTTGGCGCTGATTTCGGGTTCAACCGATTTTCACGGTTTTGCTCATCGCGATGTTGTTATTGAGGCCGTGTTTGAAGATCTGTTGTTAAAACAACAGATGGTGGAAGAAGTTGAGAAGAATTGTGCCCCTCATACCATTTTTGCCTCTAACACTTCATCTTTACCGATTGGCGACATTGCTGCAAATGCTGCCAGGCCGGAGCAGGTTATTGGCTTGCACTTCTTCAGCCCGGTGGAAAAAATGCCGCTGGTGGAGGTCATTCCGCATGTCACGACCTCTGAGCAGACGATTGCCACGACCGTTAAATTAGCGAAAAAACAGGGCAAAACGCCGATTGTGGTTCAGGACAAGGCTGGGTTTTACGTTAACCGTATTTTAGCGCCTTATATCAACGAAGCGATTCGTATGCTGACCGAAGGTGAGCGTGTCGATAATATTGACGCCGCGCTGGTGAAATTTGGTTTCCCGGTAGGACCAATCCAACTTTTGGATGAGGTCGGAATAGATACAGGCACTAAAATTATACCAGTGCTGGAAGCTGCTTACGGTGAACGTTTTAGCGCACCTGCAAATGTTGTCGCTTCAATTTTGAATGACGATCGCAAAGGTAGAAAAAATGGTAGAGGTTTCTATCTTTATGGTGCGAAAGGGCGTAAAAGCAAAAAACAGGTTGACCCTGCGATTTATGCGCTTATTGGTGCGCAGGGGCAGAGTCGACATACCGCCTCGCAAATTGCAGAGCGATGCGTCATGTTAATGCTCAACGAGGCAGCGCGCTGTTTCGGTGAGGGGATTATCCGCAGTGCGCGTGATGGTGACATCGGCGCTGTATTTGGTATTGGATTCCCGCCATTCCTCGGCGGCCCGTTCCGGTATATGGACTCTCTCGGGGCGGGTGAAGTGGTTGCAACTCTGCAACGGTTGGCTACGCAATATGGCTCCCGGTTTACACCGTGTGAGCAGTTATTGCAGATGTCGGAACGTGGTGAAGGTTTCTGGAAGTATGGGGAAACTGACCTGAATACTTGAGGTCAAAGGTAGGATGAATCCGCACTGAATGTATGGGTCGTGCTCAAAATGTAAACAAAGATTGACTATACTTACGCCGTTGAGGTAAAAAACAGCGTTTCATTCAGTGAATGGATAAGGCACAATGCCGGCCACCACATAGTTGCGACGGCCAATAGGGGCTTTGCGTCAACGTGTTGGTGATTCTGGTTAACAAAAGCGGTGCAATATGCAAGTTTTTATCATGCGTCACGGCGACGCGGCCCTCGATGCCGCCAGTGATTCGATTCGTCCCTTAACCTCCTGTGGTTGTGACGAATCTCGCCTGATGGCGAACTGGCTGAAAGGTCAAAAAGTGGATATCGAACGTGTTCTGGTGAGCCCGTTTCTACGAGCCGAACAGACGCTGGATGTGGTAGGGGAGTGTATGAACCTGCCAGCTAGTGTGGATGTTTTGCCGGAGCTGACTCCCTGTGGCGATGTCGGTCTGGTCAGCGCCTATTTGCAGGCACTGGCCAACGAAGGTATCGCAACGGCGCTGGTGATCTCTCACTTGCCTTTAGTGGGATACCTCGTGTCTGAGCTTTGCCCTGGTGAAACACCGCCGATGTTTACCACATCTGCGATTGCCAGCGTAACGCTTGATGAGAGCGGTAAAGGCATTTTCAACTGGCAAATGAGCCCGTGTAATTTGAAAATGGCAAAAGCGATTTAACCGAAGTCGTGTCAGGTGTCGTAAGCCGCATAAGGCGAAGTCGCCATCTGGAAAAATAAAAAGAGCCGCAGATGCGGCTCTTTCTGTTTCTGTTGGTCAGGGAAGTTCTGGCGGCAACCACTCTTCCACTTCAATCAGTACCAGTAGTGCGGCATCACCGCCATACTCTTTTGGCGCCTGATGGAAGGCCATTACATGCGGGTGTTGCGCCAGCCATAGTGGCGTTTGCTGCTTAAGAATGTGCTTGCCGTGACCGTGCATTACGCAGGCGCAAAACACATGTTCACGACGACAGGCGGCAATAAGCGCGCCTAACTCCTGCTTAGCCTGCTGCTGCGTCAGTCCGTGTAAATCTAAAAACAGCTCCGGGGAGTAATCGCCACGGCGCATTTTCTTCAGCTCAAAATGGCTGACATCGGCACGCAGGTACCTCACCGGACCGTCCGTATTCAGCAGCGGTTGAAACTCATCAGAGAAATAGTGGCTGGCATCAGCCTGTTCCTGCAGCAGTCTCTTGACCGGAACTTCGGTATTTTTTTTACGTTGTGGCCGATGGACTATAGTGTCCTGCTTTATTTGGCGAGTGCCGGTCATCAGCTGGCGAAACAGCGCCTGATCCTCCTCGCTAAGCGATGTTTTCTTTTTCATTCGAGAGTCTCATCTTTTATTTTTCGTTAGTTTAACCCGACTCGACAGGCATCCGATCGCTTAAAACGCAATTTTAACGCTCAGGCTCTGTGTGAATGCTGATTTATCGCCGTCTTCGTGGCAAACTAGCCGCCGAATTTAATGCGAGCATGCCCTGGAGGAATACGTGGATAAAATTTTCGTTGATGAAGCAGTGAGTGAACTGCATACCATTCAGGACATGTTGCGCTGGGCGGTCAGCCGTTTTAGCGCGGCGAATATCTGGTATGGCCATGGCACGGATAATCCATGGGATGAGGCGGTACAGCTGGTGCTGCCGTCTCTTTACCTGCCGCTGGATATTCCTGAAGATATGCGTACTGCGCGTCTGACTTCCAGCGAGCGCCACCGTATTGTTGAGCGTGTTATTCGTCGCGTCAACGAACGTATCCCGGTTGCTTACCTGACCAACAAAGCCTGGTTCTGTGGACATGAATTCTATGTCGATGAACGCGTGTTGGTCCCTCGCTCACCGATTGGCGAGCTTATCAACAATCGCTTTGCCGGTCTTATCAGCGAACAGCCGCAGCATATTCTGGATATGTGTACCGGCAGTGGTTGTATTGCTATCGCCTGTGCGTATGCCTTCCCGGAAGCTGAAGTGGATGCGGTGGACATTTCCACTGATGCGCTGGCAGTCACTGAACACAATATTGAAGAGCATGGCTTGATCCATCACGTCACGCCGATCCGTTCCGATCTGTTCCGCGACCTGTTGAAAGTCCAGTATGACCTGATTGTGACCAACCCACCGTATGTCGACGCAGAAGATATGTCCGATCTGCCTAACGAATATCGTCACGAGCCGGAGCTGGGTCTGGCATCCGGTAGTGATGGGCTGAAACTTACCCGTCGCATTCTGGGTAACGCCCCAGACTACCTGTCGGATAACGGTATTCTGATTTGTGAAGTCGGAAACAGCATGGTACATCTGATGGAACAATACCCGGATGTACCGTTTACCTGGCTGGAATTCGACAACGGTGGTGATGGCGTATTTATGCTGACTAAAGAGCAACTGATTGCCGCTCGCGAACACTTCAGCATCTATAAAGATTAATACACGCGCACAAACACAACATTCATAACGGAGCCGTGATGGCAGGAAACACAATTGGACAACTCTTTCGCGTAACGACCTTCGGCGAATCACACGGGCTGGCGCTCGGTTGTATTGTTGATGGTGTTCCGCCTGGCATTTCTCTGACAGAAGCCGATCTGCAGCACGATCTCGACAGACGCCGTCCGGGAACTTCGCGTTACACGACCCAGCGCCGTGAGCCGGATCAGGTGAAAATCCTCTCTGGCGTGTTCGAAGGCGTAACCACCGGGACCAGCATCGGTTTGTTGATTGAAAATACCGATCAGCGTTCGCAGGACTACGGCGCGATTAAAGATGTTTTCCGTCCGGGTCATGCTGACTATACCTACGAGCAGAAATACGGTTTGCGTGATTACCGTGGCGGCGGGCGTTCATCCGCTCGCGAAACGGCGATGCGCGTGGCGGCCGGGGCTATAGCCAAAAAATACCTGGCGGAAAAATTTGGTGTCGAAATTCGCGGCTGTCTGACCCAGATGGGCGATATTCCCCTGGAGATTAAAGACTGGTCTCAGGTGGAACTTAACCCGTTCTTTTGCCCGGATCCGGATAAAATTGAAGCGCTGGATGAACTGATGCGCGCGCTTAAAAAAGAGGGTGATTCCATCGGGGCAAAAGTGACCGTTGTCGCCAGTGGTGTGCCAGCGGGCCTCGGTGAACCTGTTTTTGACCGCCTGGATGCAGACATCGCTCATGCGCTGATGAGCATTAACGCGGTAAAAGGCGTGGAGATTGGCGATGGTTTTGACGTTGTCGCACTGCGTGGTAGTCAGAACCGTGATGAAATCACCAAAGAAGGTTTCCAGAGCAACCATGCTGGTGGCATCCTGGGGGGGATCAGCAGCGGGCAACAAATTGTTGCACATATGGCGCTGAAACCGACTTCCAGTATTACCGTTCCTGGGCGCACTATTAACCGATTTGGCGAAGAAGTCGAAATGGTAACCAAAGGACGTCACGATCCGTGCGTTGGGATCCGCGCAGTGCCGATCGCAGAAGCGATGTTGGCGATTGTACTGATGGATCACCTGCTGCGTCAGCGGGCGCAAAATGCGGATGTGAAGACTGACATTCCACGCTGGTAAGACATGAAAAAAACGGCACTTGCGGCACTGGCTCTGTTCGCCAGCTCCGCCTGTCTGGCGGCGACGCCCTGGCAGAAAATTACCCACCCGGTTGCGGGTAGCGCACAGTCGATCGGTGCTTTCTCGAATGGTTGCATTGTCGGGGCAGATACACTGCCCGTGCAATCAGAACATTATCAGGTGATGCGCACCGATCAGCGGCGCTATTTCGGTCATCCTGATCTGGTGAGGTTTATTCAGCGTCTGAGTACCCAGGCCAATAATCTGGAGCTGGGCACGGTGTTAATTGGTGATATGGGAATGCCTGCTGGCGGACGTTTCAATGGTGGGCACGCCAGTCACCAGACAGGACTGGATGTCGATATTTTCCTGCAACTGCCAAAAACGCGCTGGACGCAGTCGCAACTGCTGCGACCACAGGCGCTGGATCTGGTCTCTCAGGACGGTAAACGTGTTGTATCGTCACTGTGGAAGCCGGAGATTTTCAGCCTGATCAGGCTGGCTGCAAAAGATAATGATGTAACGCGTATTTTCGTGAATCCGGCGATTAAACAGCAACTTTGTCTGGATGCGGGAACTGACCGGGACTGGTTGCGTAAAGTGCGACCGTGGTTCCAGCATCGTGCTCATATGCATGTGCGGTTACGTTGCCCTGCCGACAGTCTTGAGTGCGAAGACCAACCTTTACCTCCACCAGGTGATGGCTGTGGCGCGGAGCTGCAAAGCTGGTTCGAACCTCCTAAACCTGGAACAACAAAGCCTGAGAAGAAGACACCGCCTCCGTTGCCGCCTTCCTGCCAGGCGCTATTGGACGAGCATGTACTCTAATGGATATTTTCGCCGATCTGTTTATGGTGTCTCCGCTGCTGTTGGGCGTACTTTTTTTTGTGGCAATTCTGGCTGGATTTATTGACTCGCTGGCGGGGGGCGGTGGCTTACTCACTATCCCTGCGTTAATGGCGGCAGGCATGCCGCCAGCACAAGCGCTGGCAACTAATAAGCTTCAGGCCTGTGGGGGATCGATCTCCGCATCTCTCTATTTTATTCGTCGTGGCGTGGTCAATCTGGCGGAGCAGAAGCTCAATATCGCCATGACCTTTATCGGTTCAATGAGCGGCGCGTTGCTGGTTCAGCATATGCAGTCGGACATCTTGCGCCAAATCCTGCCGGTTCTGGTGCTCTGTATTGGCCTCTACTTTCTCATGATGCCTAAACTGGGCGAAGAAGACCGGCAGCGTCGGCTTTATGGCTTGCCGTTTGCACTGGTTGCCGGGGGCAGTGTCGGTTTTTATGATGGCTTCTTTGGGCCGGCAGCCGGGTCGTTTTACGCACTGTCCTTCGTCATGCTGTGTGGCTACAACCTGGCGAAGTCAACGGCGCATGCCAAAGTACTCAATGCCACCTCTAATCTCGGTGGGCTGTTACTGTTCGCCCTTGGCGGCAAAGTGATTTGGGCGACCGGTTTTGTGATGCTTATCGGCCAGTTTCTTGGTGCGCGGATGGGATCTCGACTGGTGCTTAGTAAGGGACAGAAACTCATTCGACCAATGATCGTCATTGTCTCTGCAGTGATGAGTGCCAAGCTAATTTACGATAATCATGGACAGGAGATTCTCCACTGGCTGGGGATGAACTAATGAACAATACCCATCACTACCAACAGTTAATTGATATTTTTAACGGCTGCTTTGCCGATGAATTTAATACCCGTCTGATTAAAGGCGACGATGAACCCATCTATCTTCCAGCTGATGCGGAATTACCGTATCACCGTATTGTTTTCGCCCATGGTTTTTACGCCAGCGCGTTACACGAAATTTCACACTGGTGTATTGCTGGAAAAGCGCGTCGTGAGCTGGTTGATTTTGGTTACTGGTACTGCCCGGACGGGCGGGATGCGAAGACACAGTGTCAGTTTGAAGATGTAGAAGTGAAGCCACAGGCATTTGACTGGTTGTTTTGCATGGCGGCGGGGTATCCGTTTAACGTCAGTTGCGACAACCTGGAAGGGGACTTTGAGCCGGATCGCGTGGTATTCCAGCGTCGTGTTCATGCCCAGGTGATGGAGTATCTGGAAAAGGGGATCCCCGAACGTCCGGCGCGCTTCATTAAAGCGTTACAAAATTATTATCACACGCCTGAGCTTAAGGCGGAACAATTCCCGTGGCCCGAAGCGCTCAACTGAAGCCGATGCCACGTTTACAATGAGGAAAGAAGATGATCGCGGAGTTTGAATCACGCATTCTGGCATTAATCGACGATATGGTAGAGCACGCCAGCGATGATGAGCTTTTTGCCAGTGGGTATTTGCGTGGGCACCTGACGCTGGCCGTTGCTGAACTGGACGGTGGCGAGGACCATTCCGCTGAGGCATTGTACGCCAATGTCACCAGCAGCCTGGAAAAAGCTATCGGTGCTGGCGAACTCTCGCCTCGTGACCAGGCGCTAGTGAAAGAGATGTGGGATGCTCTGTTCCAGAAGGCCACAGTAAAATAATTTACGGTGGATTGTGCCGGATGCTGACGCAGGAGTGTCTAATCCGGCACAATCATTACCTTATGACTTTATTGCTTTTCCCTTCAATAATTTTCTCACCCATAAACGATTCGGATTTAACGCAGCCAGAGTTCCTGCATCCATCGGGATAGGTTCATGACTCATTTGCGCCGCAAGGATTTCTGCGCACAGCGGGGCGGTACACAGTCCTCGCGAACCCAGTGCGCCCAGCATAAATAAGTCAGGGTGAACTGGCGCACTCGCAGCAGTCTCTTTGTCTTCTGCAAGATGTGCGTACTGACTGAGCGTGGCGTGATAGTCTGGTACATTGCCGACCATCGGTAAGTGATCGCGTGTGGCGCAGCGAACGCCACAGCGGGCGGCATTGTCACTGATATCCACCTCTTTCACCCATCCGGCATTTGGCAAACAGTTGATTAAACGCTGGCGATTTTGTTGCTGATCGTCCTCGCGATAAACCGTCTCTTCACAACCGCGATGATAGCTCGCCCCGATACAATGATGCTGATTCACCGGATTTTGCGGTGTGAGATAGCCGTCGTAGCACAGCACCTGACGCAGAGCAGAGAGTGAAGGCGAGGTAGGAATATGGCTCACCTGACCGCCAACGGAATAAACCGGTAACGGCTGCGTCTGATTAAAGCGGTTAATGCGGTGGCCATTTGCCAGCACCACCGCTTCGTGCGTAGCGGTTTCGCCAGTAGCGAACTGCAACTGCCAGCTATCCGCCTGATGCGACAGTGAAACCAGATCGTGCTGGTAGTGCGTGCGTAATCCCAGCGTTGTGGCATAGTCCAGCACAGCAGCAGTTAACTGCGCAGGACACAGCCATCCTCCGGCAGGATACTGAATGCCATCACATTCGGTATCCACGCCCACCGTTTGCAGGATCTGTTTTGCATCAACCGCGACCGCGAGTGCGTCGGGTAAGTCAAGTGACAGCATTTGGGTGATTTTCTGTTGGCTTTTCTCATCCCAGGCTAACTGAGTCACCCCGCACCAGTCGTGTGCGAAATCTACGGGTAGCGCGTCATACAAACGTCGTGCGAAGGTAAAGGCAGCAGGGAAAAAAAGATTAATAGCCGCATCATGTTTATTGAGCAAAGGATAGAGCGCCCCCTGACGATTGCCGGAAGCGCCTTGGGCTGGTTTGTCGTCAGCACAATAAAGCGTCACTTGCCAGCCGCGACGCAACAGAGCCAGCGACAGCAAGGCGCTGGCAATACCTCCGCCAATAATAGCCGTTTCACGTTTTTTAGTACCTGTGCGTGCAAACCACGGCGCCGGGGAAGGGGGGGCAATATTTTGCTCCATAACCCCACATAACATTTCGCGTTTGCGACCGAAACCTTTGCATTTACGCATGCTGAAACCTGCTTCCTGCAACCCACGACGTACAAAACCAGCGGAGGTAAAGGTCGCCAGCGTGCCGCCAGGGCGAGCCAGTCTGGCCATTGCGTTAAACAGCGTTGGCGTCCACATATCAGGGTTTTTTGCCGGCGCGAACCCATCCAGAAACCAGGCATCGACCTGCTGATTCAATGATTCATCCAGTGTATTGATGAGTTCGTTAATATCGCCAAACCAGAGATCCAACGTAATTCTCCCCTCATCAAGAAGCAGCCGATGGCAACCCGCCAGTGGTAGTGGCCACTGCTCCTGTAACGCTGTTGCCCATGGTGCGAGTTCAGGCCAGTGTTGATGGGCTAAGGCCAGATCTTCACGCGTCAGAGGAAATTTTTCAAAACTGATGAAATGTAACCTTTCCAGGATAGCGTCAGGATGTGCGTCGCGAAAAGTGGCGAATGCCTGCCATAGCGTCAGGAAGTTAAGTCCGGTACCAAAACCACTTTCTGCTACTACAAATAATTGCCGTGAATGAGTGGGAAATCGTTCTGCGAGATGATTACCGCCGAGAAAAACATAACGAGTTTCTTCCAGCCCGTTATCGTTAGAAAAATAGACATCGTCAAAATCTCGGGAAACAGGTGTACCCTCAGCGTTGAATTCGAGGTCGGCAGGTTGTATAGCGTATTGTTTCACGTAAGTTACTCGTCTGGCAGGCTGTGTCCCGATCTTAACGATGAGTGCCTGACTGCGCAAATTTCCACATTAAATGGCTGATCGGACTTGTTCGGCGTACAAGTGTACGCTATTGTGCCACTCGAAACTTTAAAATAGTGCGAACTACAGAGGTATTGAATGAAACGTGCAGTGATTACTGGCTTGGGCATCGTTTCCAGCATCGGTAATAACCAGCAGGAAGTCCTGGCATCTCTGCGTGAAGGACGTTCAGGGATCACTTTCTCTCAGGAGCTGAAGGACTCCGGCATGCGTAGCCACGTTTGGGGCAACGTAAAACTGGATACCACTGGCCTCATTGACCGCAAAGTTGTGCGCTTTATGAGCGACGCATCCATCTATGCATTCCTTTCTATGGAGCAGGCAGTTGCTGATGCTGGCCTCTCTGCAGAAGTTTACCAGAACAACCCGCGCGTTGGCCTGATTGCAGGTTCTGGCGGCGGCTCCCCGCGTTTTCAGGTCTTCGGCGCTGACGCAATGCGTAGCCCGCGTGGTCTGAAAGCCGTTGGTCCGTATGTGGTGACTAAAGCGATGGCATCCGGCGTTTCTGCCTGCCTCGCAACACCGTTCAAAATCCACGGCGTAAACTACTCCATCAGCTCTGCCTGTGCGACGTCTGCACATTGTATCGGCAACGCTGTTGAACAAATTCAATTGGGCAAGCAGGACATCGTTTTTGCTGGCGGCGGCGAAGAGCTGTGCTGGGAAATGGCGTGCGAATTCGACGCAATGGGCGCGCTGTCTACCAAATACAACGACTCTCCGGACAAAGCGTCCCGTACTTATGATGCAAGCCGCGATGGTTTCGTTATCGCAGGCGGCGGCGGTATGGTTGTTGTCGAAGAGCTGGAACACGCTCTGGCTCGTGGCGCACACATCTACGCGGAAATCGTCGGTTACGGCGCAACTTCTGATGGCGCAGACATGGTTGCTCCGTCAGGTGAAGGCGCAGTGCGCTGCATGCAGATGGCGATGCACGGCGTTGATACACCAATCGACTACCTGAACTCACACGGTACTTCTACTCCGGTAGGCGACGTGAAAGAGCTGGGTGCAATCCGTGAAGTGTTCGGCGATCACAGCCCGGCAATCTCTGCAACCAAAGCAATGACCGGTCACTCTCTGGGTGCTGCGGGTGTGCAGGAAGCTATTTACTCTCTGCTGATGCTGGAACATGGCTTTATCGCGCCAAGCATCAACATTGAAGAGCTGGACGAACAAGCTGCTGGTCTGAACATCGTAACCAAGCCGACTGAGCAAGAACTGACTACTGTTATGTCCAACAGCTTCGGCTTTGGCGGGACTAACGCCACGCTGGTGATGCGTAAGCTGAAAGCGTAAGTCTGGTACTAACACCAGTCATTGCCTGATGACGTTTCGCTGATCGGGTTAAAAGGGAGCCAACAGGCTCCCTTTTTTATGGCATTGACAATGGGGGCAATTTACAGGCAGACTCCCCGCTCAACATTATCCTCATGATAATGCGTAAGCGTTTAACGTTATCCAACGCACCTTAATCCTGATAGTCAGGTAGAGGGGGCGTGGCATTTCCTCGCCTTACTCTGCATTCTGGAGTAACGCATGACAGCAGTAACCCAACAAGAAAAAACATCTTCGGCGAATGTTTCGCTATTTCGTATCGCTTTTGCAGTTTTCCTGACCTATATGACGGTCGGCCTGCCTTTGCCTGTCATCCCGCTGTTTGTCCACCATGAGTTGGGCTATGGCAACACCATGGTTGGCATTGCTGTGGGCGTTCAGTTTCTGGCGACGGTATTAACGCGTGGTTACGCGGGACGGTTAGCCGATCAGTATGGTGCCAAACGTTCTGCGCTACAGGGGATGTTTGCCTGTGCGCTGGCGGGCGCGGCGTGGCTATTGGCTGCGCTATTACCAGTCTCTGTTCCCGTTAAGTTCGCGTTGTTAATTGTGGGACGTCTGATCCTCGGTTTTGGTGAAAGCCAGTTACTTACCGGAACCCTGACCTGGGGGCTGGGGCTGGTTGGGCCAACGCGTTCTGGTAAGGTGATGTCGTGGAACGGGATGGCGATTTACGGCGCACTGGCCGCCGGTGCACCGTTGGGGCTGCTGATCCACAGCCACTTTGGTTTCGCCGCGCTGGCGGGAACCACGATGGCATTACCGCTGCTGGCATGGGCATTCAATGGTACCGTCCGTAAAGTGCCTGCTCACGCTGGAGAACGGCCTTCTTTGTGGAGCGTTGTGGGGCTTATCTGGAAACCTGGTGTGGGTCTGGCGCTACAGGGCGTTGGTTTTGCGGTGATTGGCACCTTTATCTCCCTCTATTTTGTCAGCAACGGCTGGACCATGGCAGGATTCACCCTGACCGCGTTTGGTGGTGCTTTTGTGCTGATGCGTATTCTGTTTGGCTGGATGCCGGACAGGTTTGGCGGGGTTAAGGTCGCGGTTGTCTCTTTGCTAGTTGAAACAGCGGGTCTGGTACTGCTGTGGCTGGCACCAACGGCCTGGTTTGCTTTGTTGGGGGCGGCATTAACCGGGGCAGGGTGTTCGCTCATTTTCCCGGCACTGGGTGTGGAGGTCGTGAAGCGTGTTCCTGCACAGGTTCGTGGTACGGCGCTGGGTGGTTACGCCGCATTCCAGGATATCTCCTACGGCGTAAGCGGTCCTTTAGCTGGGGTTCTGGCCACCGCTTATGGCTATCCCTCGGTATTTCTTGCCGGGGCGATTTCCGCGGTGGTCGGAATTGTCGTTACGCTGCTTACCTTGCGAAAAGGTTAAGTGACGAGCCAGAAAATGGCTAATGCAATCATCAACGCCACAAACATCAGCCCCGGTCGCGCCGACAGTGATTTAATGTTTTCAATCACCGGTGTGAACGGGCTGTAAATCGGCTGAAGATGTCGAGGATCGTTTAATTCTTTGTCCCGCTCTACGCGCCGCAAGAAGATCTGATTGAGCAAATCCTGTACCTGCACAGTGGTCAAAATTGTTTGCGGTTGGATCTGCCAGGTCTGCTGCGCGTAGTCTTTTATCGCCGCGAACTCATTCGGTTCCAGCGGTTGTTTCAACGCTGCCTGAAGCGTTTGCAACGTTGGTGCATTTTGCAGGCTTAGCGTCTGACGCGCTTGCAGCCAGGTCACCAGATGGGTGAACTGCTTCGCGGGGATCAGTTCTCCGCTTTTTACGCCGGACAGTTCCAGCATGGATTGCCAGATTAGCTTGCCGGATTCTCCGGTGGCCGCAGCCAGTTTTGTCACCAGTTGATTCAACGTGTTGTGCTCTGCCGGGAGCAAAGGGCGATCGGTTGCCGGGCGCTGTTGTGGCTGCGGGATCGAAAGTTGCCCCTGCTGTAACAGTGTCAGCACATTTTTTAACTGTTCTGGTGTGAGTTGACTGAGCGCTGTTTGTCCGTACTGCTGGCGAATAAAATCACTCACAGCCTGGCGATTATTCCCCTGACTCAGCAATTCTGTGAGCTGTGACAGTACCTGACGGTTAGCATGATTCTGCTGAGCAATGCCAAGCCGTTGGTTCAGGTTTTGCTCAGCGGCAGGAAAGTGACGCGACTGCAACGGTGTATCACTTTTGACCCCCAGATCGTGCTTCATTCCAGCCCATACCTCGGCACTTTGCTGCTGAGTGAGTGAAATTAAACGCGTGATAAGTCGTTCCAGCACAGTACGTTGCTGCGTGGATAACGGTTGCTCACCCGCAACGGCAGGGGCATTTGGGCCTTCACCGGGAGGGCGCGCGGGAGTACCAGAAATGGGCTGCATCATCTCTATTCCTTAAATCTGAGCTAACCAGGTCTCGCAGTATGCCTGGCGGCGAGATTATGGCACACTTGCCCGGTTAACTCTCGTTCTCAAACAGGTGCGAAAGACGTGAAAATCCTCGTTGATGAAAATATGCCCTATGCCCGCGAACTGTTCAGTCGTTTGGGGGAGGTCAAAGCGGTTCCCGGTCGCCCGATTCCCGTCTCAGAACTCGAAGATGCGGATGCCTTAATGGTGCGCTCGGTGACGAAAGTAAACGAATCACTGCTCAGCGGAAAACCCGTAAAATTTGTCGGGACGGCAACCGCAGGTACTGATCATGTGGATGAAGCCTGGCTTGCGCAGTCGGGGATCGGCTTTTCCGCAGCGTCTGGGTGCAATGCCATTGCAGTGGTTGAATATGTCTTTTCTGCGCTGTTGATGCTGGCGGAACGCGACAGTTTTGCATTACGCGATAGGACCGTAGGTATCGTGGGCGTCGGTAATGTGGGGGCGCGTTTGCAAGCGCGACTGGAAGCATTGGGAATTCGTACTTTGCTTTGCGATCCACCGCGTGCTGACCGGGGGGATGAGGGCGACTTTCGTTCACTGGAGGAACTGGTTGAGCAAGCTGATGTACTGACTTTCCATACGCCGCTGTTTAAAGACGGTCCGTACAAAACGCTGCATCTGGCTGATGAGGCGCTCATAAGCCGACTCAAGCCGGGAACCATCCTGATTAATGCCTGCCGTGGGCCGGTCATTGATAATGGCGCATTACTGAATCGTCTGAATGCCGGGCAGTCGTTGAGCGTTGTGCTGGACGTCTGGGAAGGTGAGCCGGATCTGAATGTGGCGTTGCTGGAGAAAGCCGACATCGGCACGGCGCACATTGCCGGTTATACCCTTGAAGGAAAAGCGCGCGGGACCACGCAGGTCTTTGAGGCCTACAGCAAGTTTATTGGTCGCGAACAGCACGTAGCGCTGAACACCCTGTTACCCGCGCCGGAATTTGGTCGTATCACATTGCATGGTCCGTTAGATCAGCCAACGCTGAAAAGGCTGGTGCATTTAGTGTATGATGTGCGCCGCGATGATGCGCCGCTGCGTAAAGTCGCTGGAATTCCGGGTGAGTTTGATAAACTGCGTAAGAATTACCTTGAGCGCCGTGAATGGTCGTCTTTATACGTAATGTGTGATGACGCTGCTGCAGCTACCTTGTTGTGTAAGCTGGGTTTTAACGCTGTTCATCACCCGGCACATTAATGTCTTCTTAATGCTCCCTGTCGAATAATACGACAGGGACGCTTATGTATTTCTGGAGTAAATCACCATGTCTGAAGGCTGGAATATTGCCATTCTGGGCGCAACGGGCGCCGTCGGCGAAGCCCTGCTCGATACACTGGCTGAACGCCAGTTCCCGGTCGGTGAGATTTATGCGCTGGCACGTAACGAAAGCGCCGGTGAGCACCTGCGTTTTAATGGTAAATCGATCGTTGTTCAGGATGTTGCTGATTTTGACTGGACACAAGCGCAACTGGCATTTTTTGTTGCTGGAGTGGAGGCAACAGCCGCGTGGGTGGAAGAAGCAACTAACTCAGGTTGCCTGGTTATTGACAGTAGCGGACTGTTTGCCCTTGAGCCGGATGTCCCGCTGGTCGTACCGGATGTTAACCCGTTCGTACTGGCGGATTATCGCAACCGCAATGTGATTGCCGTCCCGGATAGTCTGACCAGCCAGTTGCTGACTGCGCTGAAACCGCTGATTGATGACGGCGGGCTTTCTCGTATAACGGTCACCAATATTATTTCAGCTTCTGCACGCGGTAAAAAGGCGGTGGATGCGCTGGCAGGGCAGAGTGCGAAGCTGCTCAACGGGATCCCTGTCGATGACGATGATTTCTTCGGGCGTCAACTGGCGTTCAATATGTTGCCATTACTGCCGGATCGTGAAGGCAGCGTGCGTGAAGAACGTCGGATCGTCGATGAAGTGCGGAAAATTATGCAGGACGATGGTCTGCTGGTCTCCGCAAGCATAGTGCAGTCGCCAGTGTTTTACGGGCATGCACAAATGGTGAACTTTGAAGCCCTGCGGCCGCTGGCGGCAGAAGAGGCTCGTGATGCGTTTACCCGCGGCGAAGACATCGTTCTGTCGGAAGAGACGGATTATCCTACACAGGTTGGCGATGCTTCTGGTACTCCCCATCTTTCGGTCGGCTGCGTACATAACGATTATGGTATGCCGGAGCAGATTCAGTTCTGGTCTGTAGCCGATAATGTGCGCTTTGGTGGCGCGTTAATGTCGGTAAAAATTGCTGAAAAACTGGTGCAGGAGTATCTGTACTAATGTCTGACCTGCAACAACTGCCAACACATAAAATTGCGCTGGGTATAGAGTATGATGGCAGCAAATATTATGGCTGGCAGCGCCAGAACGAAGTGCGTAGCGTTCAGGAAAAATTGGAAAAAGCGCTCTCACAAGTCGCCAATGAACGCATTAATGTATTTTGTGCGGGGCGAACGGATGCAGGCGTTCATGGAACGGGGCAGGTGGTGCATTTTGAAACCACCGCGCAACGTAAAGATGCGGCATGGACACTGGGTGTAAATGCGAATTTACCTGGTGACATTGCCGTGCGCTGGGTGAAGGCTGTGCCGGATGATTTTCATGCACGATTTAGCGCCACGGCTCGCCGTTATCGCTACATCATCTACAATCATCGGTTACGCCCGGCGGTTCTGGGGAACGGTGTGACGCATTACTATGAACCGCTGGATGCTGAACGTATGCATCGTGCGGCTCAGTGTCTGATTGGTGAGAATGATTTCACTTCGTTTCGGGCAGTGCAGTGCCAGTCGCGCACACCGTGGCGCAACGTGATGCACATCAACGTCACGCGTCACGGCCCATATGTGGTGGTCGATATCAAAGCAAATGCCTTTGTACATCATATGGTCAGGAATATTGTTGGTAGCCTGATGGAAGTAGGTGCCCACAACCAGCCGGAGAGCTGGATAGCAGAGTTGTTAGCGGCGAAGGACAGAACGCTGGCAGCGGCAACGGCGAAGGCGGAAGGACTGTATCTGGTTGCGGTAGATTATCCAGATCGGTTTGACCTGCCTAAACCGCCAATGGGCCCGCTGTTCCTGGCGGACTAATTCGAGTCGTAAAAGGCATAAATATGGACCTGATTTACTTTCTGATCGATTTTATCCTGCACATAGATGTGCATTTGGCTGAACTGGTAGCGGAATACGGTGTTTGGGTTTACGCCATTCTGTTTCTGATTCTGTTTTGTGAAACAGGACTGGTAGTGACGCCGTTCCTGCCGGGCGATTCTCTGCTGTTTGTCGCCGGAGCGCTCTCTGCGTTGCCAACCAATGATTTGAATGTTCATCTGATGGTGGCGTTAATGATTGTGGCGGCGATTGTTGGCGATGCGGTGAACTACACTATCGGTCGACTGTTCGGCGAAAAACTTTTTAGCAATCCGAATTCCAAAATTTTTCGCCGCAGCTACCTGGATAAAACCCATGCGTTTTATGCACGTCATGGTGGCAAAACAATTATTTTGGCGCGTTTTGTCCCTATCGTGCGTACATTTGCGCCGTTTGTGGCAGGTATGGGGCATATGTCCTACCGCCATTTTGCAATGTATAACGTCGCAGGCGCGCTGCTGTGGGTATTGCTGTTTACCTATGCAGGCTATCTGTTTGGCGATCTGCCGGTGGTACAGGAGAACCTGAAATTATTGATTGTGGCGATTATCGTCCTCTCCGTATTGCCCGGCGTTATTGAAGTGATTCGTCACAAGCGTGCTGCGTCACGTGCTGCAAAATAGAAAGTAACTCAGCGGTTCGACCACTTTTTTATCCAAAGTTTCGGGCTGTTATGTTTTAATGTGCAACATTCATGGTCTGTTGGGGGCAAAAATGGCATTATGCGCCCCTTATAACAAAGCTGACTAAGGTTCAGGCAGAAAGGTCACCAATGAGCTGGATTGAACGAATTAAAAGCAACATTACTCCCACCCGCAAGGCAAGCATTCCTGAAGGGGTGTGGACCAAGTGTGATAGCTGCGGTCAGGTTTTATACCGTGCTGAGCTGGAACGTAATCTTGAGGTCTGTCCGAAGTGTGACCATCATATGCGCATGTCGGCGCGCAATCGCCTGCATAGCCTGTTAGATGAAGGTTCTCTTGTGGAGCTGGGTAGCGAGCTTGAGCCGAAAGACGTGCTGAAGTTTCGTGATTCCAAGAAATACAAAGACAGACTGGCTTCTGCGCAGAAAGAAACCGGCGAGAAAGATGCGCTGGTGGTAATGAAAGGTACACTTCACGGTATGCCGGTCGTTGCTGCAGCATTCGAATTCGCTTTTATGGGCGGTTCCATGGGGTCTGTGGTTGGTGCCCGTTTTGTCCGTGCCGTTGAACAGGCGCTGGAAGACAACTGCCCGCTGATCTGCTTCTCCGCTTCCGGCGGTGCGCGTATGCAGGAAGCGCTGATGTCACTGATGCAGATGGCAAAAACCTCTGCTGCACTGGCGAAAATGCAGGAACGTGGTTTACCGTACATCTCTGTACTGACCGACCCAACCATGGGTGGGGTTTCAGCAAGCTTCGCGATGTTGGGCGATCTCAACGTTGCTGAACCGAAAGCACTGATCGGCTTTGCTGGTCCGCGTGTTATCGAGCAAACCGTACGTGAGAAATTGCCGCCGGGATTCCAGCGCAGTGAGTTCCTGATTGAAAAAGGCGCTATCGATATGATCGTTCGCCGCCCGGAAATGCGCCTGAAACTGGCGAGCATCCTGGCGAAGCTAATGAATCTTCCTGCGCCGAATCCGGATGAGCCACGTGAAGGCGTGGTGGTTCCTCCGGTACCCGATCAGGAATCAGAGGCCTGATAGTTTACTCTATGGATTTCGAGTTGCAGGAAGGCGGCAAGAGAGTGAATTCCGATGAACTTACACTAGTAAGTGATTCGGGTGAGCGAGTGCAGCCAATATCCCTGCAACTTGAAAGGCGACGAGTATAAAAGGGCAGGGCCGGTCGGCGCTGCCTTTTTCTTTTCTCACCGTAGCGAATTACATAAATCATGGACAATAAACGTATCCCTCAAGCCACGTCGCCCCTGGCGTCGTGGCTTTCTTATCTGGAAAACCTGCACAGTAAAACCATCGATTTGGGCCTTGAGCGTGTCAGCCAGGTTGCGGCGCGGCTGGGTATTCTTAAACCGGCTCCATTCATCTTCACGGTGGCGGGAACCAACGGTAAGGGTACAACCTGCCGCACGCTGGAGTCCGTACTGACGGCAGCCGGATATAAAGTCGGTGTGTACAGCTCTCCCCATCTGGTGCGCTACACAGAACGTGTTCGTGTGCAGGGAAATGAGTTACCGGAAGCGGCCCACACAGCCTCATTTGCTGAGATTGAAGCCGCACGCGGTGACATTTCCCTGACCTATTTTGAATATGGCACGCTGTCGGCGCTGTGGCTGTTCAAACAGGCACAGCTTGATGTGGTGATTCTGGAGGTTGGCCTGGGTGGGCGTCTGGATGCCACGAATATTGTCGATGCTGATGTCGCGGTGGTTACCAGTATTGCGCTCGACCATACTGACTGGCTGGGACCTGATCGTGAAAGTATTGGTCGTGAGAAGGCCGGCATTTTCCGTGCCGAAAAACCGGCTATTGTTGGCGAACCTGAAATGCCTTACACCATTGCAGATGTCGCGCAAGAGACCGGAGCGAATTTGCAACGATATGGCGTGGACTGGCGCTATGCTGTAACGGACAATGACTGGTCCTTTACGGACTGTCACGGTACGCTGGCGCACCTGCCGTTACCACAGGTTCCACAACCAAATGCCGCAACTGCACTGGCTGCCCTGCGGGCAAGTGGACTTAATGTGAGCGAGCAGGCGATTCGTGAAGGTATCGAGTTGGCTATTTTGCCGGGACGCTTCCAGATTGTGAGCGAGTCGCCACGTGTTATTTTTGATGTCGCCCATAATCCTCATGCGGCGGAATATCTGACCGGGCGTCTGAAAAAGTTAGTGAAAAACGGGCGCGTACTGGCGGTTATCGGTATGCTACATGATAAAGATATTGCAGGTACGCTGGCCTGGTTGAAAAGCGTGGTTGACGCCTGGTATTGTGCTCCCCTGGAAGGTCCGCGGGGCGCGACAGCAGAACAACTGCTGGAGCATTTGGGCAAAGGCGAAGCCTATGGCAGCGTTGCTCAGGCATGGCATGCTGCGCTGGCAGATGCAAAACCAGAAGATACCGTGTTGGTGTGTGGATCGTTTCACACTGTCGCACATGTCATGGAAGTGATAGACGTGGGGAGAAGCGGTGGCGAGTAAGTTTCAGAATCGATTAGTTGGCACAATTGTGCTGGTGGCGCTTGGGGTGATTGTGCTTCCCGGGTTGCTTGACGGGCAAAAAAAACATTATCAGGATGAGTTTGCGGCGATCCCTCTGGTGCCTAAACCTGGCGATCGCGATGAGCCAGACATGATGCCTGCGGCAACGCAGGCGCTGCCGACGCAACCGCCAGAAGGCGCGGCAGAAGAGGTGCGTGCAGGTGATGCTGCTGCGCCGTCACTGGATCCGTCACGCCTGACTGCGGCAAACAGTGCGGAGTTTGATCCCATACCTGCGCCTGTCGAACAGCCGAAACCAAAACCGAAGCCGCAACCACAGCCTGTTGCACCTGCACCTGCACCTGCACCTGCGCCAACGCCAACGCCGAAACCGGCAGTTGCGGAGACTCCGGCCCCAACCGGGAAAGCGTACGTCGTGCAACTCGGTGCGCTGAAAAACGCCGATAAGGTCAATGAGATCGTTGGTAAACTTCGGGGAGCTGGCTTCCGGGTATATACTTCCCCGTCAACGCCAGTACAGGGTAAAATAACCCGCATTCTTGTCGGGCCTGACGCCTCCAGAGATAAGCTGAAAAACTCGCTCGGCGAACTGCAAAAGATCTCCGGTTTGAGTGGGGTTGTGATGGGTTACACCCCGAACTAAATCGTGGCGCCAGCGTCGCTATCCTGCACGGGATTGTGCCTGATGGCGGTGTGCAGGCAGGCTTACAGTGTTGCTGTGTTGTGAGCCGGATAAGGTGCTTGCACCGCCATCCGGCAGTGCCCGAAGAGGCAAAAAGTTCGATGGCGTTGAAGATTTTTTCAGCGCCATTTTTATTTACGCGTGGAAAGGAAATCCCTACGCAAACGTTTTCTTTTTCTGTTAGAATGCGCCCCGAACAGGACGACAGGGCGTAAAATCGTGGGACACTTATGGTCTGGATTGATTACGCCATTATCGCGGTGATTGGTTTTTCCTGTCTGGTTAGCCTGATCCGTGGCTTTGTTCGTGAAGCATTATCGTTGGTGACTTGGGGTTGTGCTTTCTTTGTCGCCAGCCATTACTACACTTACCTGTCTGTCTGGTTTACGGGCTTTGAAGACGAACTGGTTCGAAATGGGATTGCTATCGCGATACTGTTTATCGCGACACTTATCGTCGGCGCTATCGTTAATTTTGTGATAGGCCAACTGGTGGAGAAAACAGGCCTGTCGGGTACCGACAGGGTGTTGGGGATCTGCTTTGGTGCTCTGCGAGGAGCGTTGATCGTCGCCGCCATTCTGTTTTTTCTCGATACGTTTACCGGTGTGTCGAAAAGTGAAGACTGGAGCAAGTCACAGTTGATCCCGCAGTTCAGTTTCATCATCAGATGGTTCTTTGACTATCTGCAAAGCTCGTCAAGTTTCTTGCCCAGACCCTAACGGTTCTGAGATGTGGCTTAACGAGGAAAAGACGTATGTGCGGTATTGTCGGTATCGCCGGTGTTATGCCGGTAAACCAGTCGATTTATGACGCGTTAACGGTGCTCCAGCATCGTGGTCAGGATGCCGCTGGCATCATCACCATTGATGCCAACAACTGCTTCCGTTTGCGAAAGGCAAACGGAATGGTGAGCGACATTTTTGAAGCTCGCCATATGCAGCGTTTGCAGGGCAATATGGGCATTGGCCATGTGCGTTACCCAACGGCTGGCAGCTCCAGCGCCTCCGAAGCTCAACCTTTTTACGTCAACTCACCATATGGCATTACGCTTGCCCACAATGGCAACCTGACCAATGCGCATGAGCTGCGTAAAAAGCTGTTTGAAGAAAAGCGTCGCCACATCAACACCACTTCAGATTCTGAAATTCTGCTGAATATTTTCGCCAGCGAGCTGGATAACTTCCGTCACTATCCGCTGGAAGCCGATAATATTTTTGCGGCTATCGCCGCAACTAACCGCCAGATCCGCGGCGCATATGCCTGCGTGGCGATGATTATCGGTCACGGGATGGTCGCTTTCCGCGATCCTAACGGTATTCGCCCACTGGTGCTTGGCAAACGCGATATTGGCGATGGTCGTACCGAATACATGGTTGCCTCCGAAAGCGTGGCGCTGGATACGCTTGGTTTTGAATTCCTGCGTGACGTTGCACCTGGCGAAGCGGTGTATATCACTGAAAAAGGCCAGTTGTTTACCCGTCAGTGTGCGGATAATCCGGTCAGTAATCCGTGTCTGTTCGAATACGTCTACTTTGCGCGTCCCGATTCTTTCATCGACAAAATTTCCGTCTACAGCGCCCGTGTGAATATGGGGACTAAGCTTGGCGAAAAAATTGCCCGCGAGTGGGAAGATCTGGATATTGACGTCGTCATCCCGATTCCGGAAACCTCTTGTGACATCGCGCTGGAAATAGCCCGTATTCTTGGCAAACCGTATCGCCAGGGTTTTGTGAAAAACCGCTATGTGGGGCGCACTTTTATCATGCCGGGTCAGCAGTTGCGCCGTAAATCTGTACGCCGTAAGCTGAATGCTAACCGTGCTGAATTCCGTGATAAGAACGTGTTGCTGGTGGATGATTCTATCGTGCGCGGCACCACCTCAGAACAGATTATCGAGATGGCGCGTGAAGCCGGGGCGAAGAAGGTGTACCTGGCCTCTGCCGCACCGGAAATCCGCTTTCCGAACGTCTACGGTATTGACATGCCAACGGCGACGGAGCTAATTGCTCACGGGCGCGAAGTGGACGAGATCCGCCAGATAATTGGTGCTGACGGTCTTATCTTCCAGGATCTGAACGATCTGATTGAAGCCGTGCGCGCTGAGAACCCGGATATTCAGCAGTTTGAATGCTCGGTGTTTAATGGTGTATATGTCACTAAAGACGTCGACCAGAAGTACCTCGATTTTCTTGATTCCCTGCGTAATGATGACGCCAAAGCAGTACTGCGTCAGAACGAAGCTGAAAACCTCGAGATGCACAACGAAGGTTAATGCTCTACAGCAAGCAAGGGGGAGAAGTCCCCTTGCTTGCAACTCCCCGTAAAATCCTGCAAAGTCAGCCCTGAAACAAGAAAGGGCGGTTAAACATGAAACGACTCATCATAGGGATCAGCGGCGCTAGCGGCGCAATTTATGGCGTGCGCTTGTTGCAGGTGTTGCGTGACGTTGCTGATGTGGAAACCCATCTGGTGATGAGCCAGGCTGCGCGACAGACGCTGGCACTTGAAACGGACCTCTCTGTACGCGACGTGCAGGCATTAGCGAATGTAAATCATGATGCGCGTGATATCGCCGCCAGTATTTCATCCGGCTCGTACCAGACGGCTGGAATGGTTATCCTGCCATGTTCAATTAAAACGCTCTCTGGCATTGTCCACAGCTACACCGATGGGCTGCTTACCCGTGCAGCTGATGTTGTGCTAAAAGAGCGCCGCCCTCTGGTGCTGTGCGTGCGTGAAACACCTCTGCATCTGGGACATCTGCGTCTCATGACGCAGGCGGCGGAAATTGGTGCTGTGATTATGCCGCCCGTACCGGCGTTTTACCATCGCCCTCAGACGCTTGATGACGTGATTAATCAAACGGTTAATCGTGTGTTAGACCAGTTTGATATCTCTCTCCCTCAGGACCTGTTTACCCGCTGGCAGGGGGCATAAGCTGCTCTGTCAGCGTGTAACTCTGTATTCGTTGCCCTGTTTCAGGGCAATTTTGTAACCGCGATCATATCCTCAACATTTAATTCGTTAAAACTCAACGAAACGCTGCGGTTCAACCGTCATACCTGCTATCTTCAAAATCAGGACAATATTGCAACGTTTTATTAACATATTTAACGTCGAATATCCTCATCGACGCGAAAATGGCATAAGACCTGCATGAAAAAGTCTGCAAACACACAACACAACGTAAAACATAATAAAATTACGCCACTTGAGGGTTATGTATGAAGAAGACGGTTCTTGCTTTGTCTTTGCTGGTAGGACTTTCCGCAACTGCGGCCAGCTACGCAGCACTTCCGCAGACAGTTCGTATTGGTACAGATACAACCTACGCCCCTTTTTCCTCTAAAGATGCGAAAGGGGATTTTGTCGGGTTTGATATCGATCTCGGAAATGAGATGTGTAAGCGTATGCAAATCAAATGTACCTGGGTTGCCAGTGACTTTGATGCGCTAATCCCATCGCTGAAAGCGAAAAAAATTGATGCCATCATCTCCTCGCTTTCTATCACCGAGAAACGCCAGCAAGAGATTGCTTTCTCAGACAAACTCTACGCAGCAGACTCACGTCTGATCGCGGCGAAAGGTTCCCCAATCCAGCCGACTCTGGATTCTCTGAAAGGTAAACACGTTGGGGTACTGCAAGGCTCCACCCAGGAAGCCTATGCCAATGACACCTGGCGCAGCAAAGGCGTGGATGTAGTGGCCTACGCGAACCAGGACCTTATCTATTCTGACCTGACAGCAGGGCGCCTCGATGCGGCATTGCAGGATGAAGTTGCTGCCAGCGAAGGCTTCCTGAAACAGCCAGCAGGTAAAGACTATGTGTTTGCTGGTCCTTCGGTAAAAGATAAAAAGTATTTCGGTGACGGAACCGGAATTGGTTTACGCAAAGATGATGTGGAACTGAAAGCTGCTTTTGATAAAGCGTTGGGTGAGCTGCGTCAGGATGGCACCTACGACAAAATGGCGAAAAAGTATTTTAACTTTAATGTCTACGGCGACTGATACGCTGAAACGGGAATTGATTGCACCATAGAGGCTAACCATTACGGTGCATAATAAATCCAGTGCACTGTTTTGGTGCTTTTATCGCTGTCTTAATGAGCATGATTGCATACTTAAGCGCTTTTCATGCAAAAAAATATTGCCGGCAAGGTAGAATGCTTTGCCTTGTCGGCCTGATTAATGGCACGATAACTGCACCTGGTCCTGTAAAGATCCCCTATAAAAGACAGTCTGTTGAGGATAGTTATGAAAAAACTGGTGTTGTCTCTTTCTCTGGTCCTGGCTTTCTCCAGTGCTACCGCAGCATTTGCAGCCATTCCGCAAAAAGTCCGTATCGGTACCGATCCTACTTATGCCCCGTTTGAATCGAAAAATGCGCAGGGTGAACTGGTTGGTTTTGATATTGATTTGGCAAAAGAACTCTGCAAACGCATTAATACACAATGTACCTTCGTGGAAAACCCGTTGGATGCGCTGATCCCTTCGTTAAAAGCGAAGAAAATCGACGCTATCATGTCTTCGCTTTCCATTACTGAAAAACGTCAGCAGGAAATTGCTTTTACCGACAAACTTTATGCAGCGGATTCTCGTCTGGTAGTTGCTAAAGATTCTGATATCCAGCCGACAATCGAGTCGCTGAAAGGCAAGCGTGTCGGTGTTCTGCAGGGCACTACCCAGGAAACATTCGGTAACGAGCACTGGGCGCCAAAAGGCATTGAAATTGTCTCCTATCAGGGGCAGGACAATATCTATTCTGACCTGACTGCCGGACGAATCGACGCCGCGTTCCAGGATGAAGTCGCTGCCAGTGAAGGCTTCCTGAAGCAACCTGTAGGTAAAGATTACAAATTCGGTGGCCCGTCTGTGAAAGATGAGAAACTGTTCGGCGTGGGTACCGGAATGGGGCTGCGCAAAGACGATAACGAACTGCGCGAAGCACTGAATAAAGCATTTGCAGAAATGCGTGCTGACGGTACTTACGAGAAACTGGCGAAAAAGTACTTTGATTTTGATGTTTACGGCGGCTAATCACCGCAGGTGCTGATAAAGCCCGTAGATTGTTGATCGACTTATTGCCTGATGGCGACTGCGCCTTATCAGACCTACGACGAAAGCATGTAGGCCTGATAAGCGAAGCGACATCAGGCATAAAACGTGTCGAGACAACATATCAAAAGAGGCTCATTACTTCACCACACACAACAGGACAGGCAGCATGTTGTATGGCTTTTCAGGTGTTATTTTACAGGGCGCGATTGTTACGCTCGAGCTGGCTCTCAGCTCAGTAGTGCTGGCGGTCCTGATAGGTCTTGTCGGCGCGGGAGCGAAGCTTTCGCAAAGTCGGGCAATGGGGCTAATTTTCGAAGGGTACACGACGTTAATACGTGGAGTACCCGATCTTGTCTTAATGCTGCTCATATTCTACGGGTTGCAGATTGCGCTTAACACCATAACCGACGCAATTGGTATCAGCCAGATTGATATCGATCCGATGGTGGCGGGTATTATCACGCTCGGTTTTATCTACGGGGCCTATTTTACCGAAACCTTTCGCGGTGCGTTTATGGCTGTACCCAGAGGCCATATTGAAGCGGCAACTGCATTCGGTTTTACCAGTTCACAGATATTCCGCCGCATTATGTTTCCGGCGATGATGCGCTATGCATTGCCGGGAATTGGTAATAACTGGCAGGTTATTCTTAAAGCCACGGCACTGGTTTCTCTGCTCGGACTTGAAGACGTGGTGAAAGCCACTCAGCTTGCGGGTAAGAGCACCTGGGAGCCGTTCTACTTTGCCGTGGTGTGCGGCGCTATCTATCTGGTGTTTACCACTGTTTCTAACGGTGTGCTGCTGTACCTTGAGCGCCGCTACTCCGTGGGTGTGAAGAGGGCTGACCTGTGATTGAGATTATTCAGGAGTACTGGAAATCCCTGCTATGGACCGACGGCTATCGCTTCACCGGCGTGGCAATAACGCTGTGGTTGCTGATCTCATCTGTGGTAATGGGGGGCATCCTGGCGCTGTTTTTGGCGATTGGTCGTGTTTCCAGCAATAAGTTTATCCAGTTTCCCATCTGGCTATTTACCTATATTTTTCGTGGAACACCGCTTTACGTTCAGTTGCTGGTGTTTTATTCCGGAATGTACACGCTGGAAATCGTTAAAGGGACAGACTTCCTCAACGCTTTTTTCCGCAGTGGCCTTAATTGTACCGTGCTGGCGCTAACGCTAAACACCTGTGCCTATACCACAGAGATTTTTGCCGGGGCAATCCGTTCGGTACCTCATGGCGAGATTGAAGCCGCGCGTGCCTATGGCTTCTCTTCATTTAAAATGTATCGCTGTATTATTTTGCCTTCAGCATTGCGTATTGCGCTGCCAGCATACAGCAATGAAGTCATTTTAATGTTGCACTCAACGGCGCTGGCATTTACGGCGACGGTGCCGGATTTGTTGAAAATCGCCCGCGATATCAACTCGGCAACTTACCAGCCGTTTACCGCATTCGGTATTGCCGCCGTACTGTATTTGATGATTTCGTATGTCCTGATCAGTCTGTTCCGTAAAGCGGAAAAACGCTGGTTGCAGCATGTCTCCTCTAAATGATTCGAGTAACACGATGTCTGAAAATAAATTAAACGTTATCGATTTACATAAGCACTACGGCGAACATGAAGTGCTGAAAGGGGTATCGCTGCAGGCCAACGCGGGTGATGTTATCAGTATTATTGGCTCGTCAGGTTCCGGTAAAAGTACGTTCCTGCGCTGCATTAACTTTCTCGAAAAACCGAGCGCTGGGTCGATTGTGGTCAGTGGTCAGAATATTGGCCTGGTACGCGACAAAGACGGTCAACTCAAGGTGGCGGATAAAAACCAACTTCGTCTGTTACGTACGCGACTGACTATGGTCTTCCAGCACTTCAACCTGTGGAGCCATATGACGGTGCTGGAAAACGTCATGGAAGCGCCGATTCAGGTGTTAGGTTTAAGCAAACAGGAAGCTCGCGATCGCGCGGTGAAGTATCTGGCCAAAGTCGGTATTGATGAACGCGCCCAGGGTAAATATCCGGTACATCTGTCCGGTGGACAACAGCAGCGTGTATCTATTGCTCGCGCGCTGGCAATGGAGCCGGAAGTGCTGCTATTTGATGAGCCGACTTCAGCCCTTGATCCGGAGTTGGTCGGTGAAGTGCTGCGCATTATGCAGCAACTGGCCGAAGAGGGAAAAACCATGGTGGTCGTCACCCATGAAATGGGATTTGCCCGGCATGTCTCCACGCACGTTATTTTCCTGCATCAGGGGAAAATCGAAGAAGAAGGCGATCCGGAGCAGGTATTCGGCAACCCGCAGAGTCCACGTTTGCAGCAGTTCCTGAAAGGGTCATTGAAGTAGTACTGCTGTACCGTCCAAAATGCCCGGGGGCACCTCACTTCCGGGCTTATAAACCCCGTGCTGGACACTCCAGACGATAGACACAGTCGTCATACCGTATGCCATTCACTTCGTATGCTTGCTCGAGTACCTGGGTGAGTACAAAACCTGTCTTTTCCAAAATGCGTACTGACCCCGTATTCTCGGCTAACACATATGCGTTTATCGCGGTGACTCCTGCCTGCTGAAAGGCGTAATCGCACACAGCACGGACTGCCTCGCTGGCGATACCTTTTCCCTGTGCCTGTGGGACGACGGCGTAGCCGATATCTGCTTCCTGAGGATAAAGATGACTAATTTGTAAGCCAATATCGCCCAACGGCGTATTGTTATTATGTTCACGGATAACGAAGGAATGCTTAGCGGAAAGGCGTCTGGCAAACAGTAAGCGTGTTTCTTTTGCCGTGGAGATGTCAGCCATATAACGCATTATTTCCGGGCTTTCACGCAGCCTGAGGAAAAATGACCAGTCAGAGAGTTGATATGCAGAGAGGATAAGTCGGGGAGTCGTTATTATCGCCATAAAGTCGCTATTAAATGTCGCCATTGAGGTAGTCAGTTTTATAACCTTACCACCACAATAGCGACAGTGAACAGTCAGCAGAGATTATCGAAGGACATCCGCCAGCGCTTCTTCCAAATCATACCAGCGAAATGCAAAACCAGCGGCTTCCAGGCGTTTGGGTAACGCTCGCTGCCCGCCGAGGACCAGCACCGATGATTCCCCCATCAGTAACCGCATGGCCGTCGCAGGGACGCGCACGATAGCAGGTCGGTTCAGGGCATGACCCAGCGCGTGGGCGAACTGCTCGTTACGTACCGGGTATGGTGAAACCATATTGAAGGGGCCGTGCAGATCGTTATCCAGCAGCCAGATAATACCGTTCACCATATCGTCAATATGGATCCAGGCAAGATATTGGCGTCCGTTACCGATAGGACCGCCCAGGCCAAGACGAAATGGTGGAACCATTTTTGCCAGGATCCCGCCAGCAGGAGCCAGCACAACCCCTGTACGTAGCAAACACACGCGTGTTCTGTCGCTTTGCGCACTGCTGGCAATGTTTTCCCATTGAGCGCACAACTTATGGGTAAACTCGTTATGCGGTGGCTCTTCTTCTGTGACGACTACCTCGCCAAGGTCACCGTAATATCCTGCCGCGGAACCCGATATCAATACCGCTGGTGGTGTGTCGCTGGCCCTGATTAGATCGACCAGTTTCTGTGTAATACCCCAGCGGCTCTGGCACAGTCGCTCTTTTTGCTCAGCAGTCCAGCGCTTATCCGCGATAGGTTCACCGGCAAGGTTAATGACAGCTTCAATTCCATTGAGGTTGTGTTGGTCCTCAAGCCCTTTCCAAATCGTGACCCGTGAATCCAGGATCTGGCGGGCCTTATCGGGGGTACGTGTCACTACGGTTATCTGATGCCCCAATTCCAGCAGACGGGGGATCAGATGGCGTCCAATCAGGCCAGTACCGCCAGTAATCAGAATCTGCATGTCGCCTCCCGGGTAACGATTAGCGCTGCCAGCTCAGCGTCATGGAAACGGAGTCGGCATAACGCAATGCGTGAAGTTTATCGATCTCTACTTCAGCATAAGTGACCCAGTGATGTTCGCGTGCGATATCGAGCACATCTTGAGTTAATTTTTCTAATAATGAGAAGCGGTTACTTTCCACATGTTGAATTATGCTCTTGGTGATCGTGCGGTAATTCAACGCATCGTTGATATCTTCACTGGTACGGGCTATGTCTGCCGGATAGTGGATGGCTATGTTGATGACGATATCCTGCCGGTTGAGGATCTCCTCTTCTTTGATGCCAATAAAGGTGCGCAGACGAAGGTTTTTTATACGAATAATAGCGTCAGGTTGTGACATTGCAGGTTTCCTCCATGTATGAACCTCTGCATGATACACGAGAACCTAATCGCGTTACTTCTTCTCACTGAGCAGTTTGCTGCATCGCGCGTTCCGTGGCGGGACGCGTACGGATACGCTCGTACCAGTTATTGACTGCCGGATAAGTATCGAGATCGATACGTTGACGCTGGTGGGCGTTAATCCAGGGCCAGCAAGCAATATCCGCAATACTATAATGATCGCCACCCAGCCAGGGTGAAGTTTCCAGACGCTTATTCATCACGTTATACAATCGGTGGGTCTCAACCTGATATCGTTCAATGGCGTAAGGGATCGTCTGCGGTGCGAAGTGATTAAAGTGGTGATTTTGGCCTAGCATAGGACCTAATCCGCTGACCTGCCAGAAGAGCCACTGTAGCGTGGTATGGCGTTCTCGCAATTCACCACTTAGCAGCTTTCCGCTCTTCTCCGCCAGGTAGAGCAAAATTTCACCAGATTCAAACAGACTGATCGGTCTTCCGCCATCTTCCGGGGCATGATCGACAATTGCAGGAATTTTATTATTTGGCGAAATAGCCAGAAAATCGGGATGAAACTGATTACCTTTGCTGATATCCACATGAATTAAACGGTACTTCAACTGCGCCTCTTCCAGAAACAGCGTGATTTTATGTCCGTTGGGCGTTGGTGTGTAGTAGAGGTCGATCATTTTCAGCGTCCGTTTTGTCACCTGGTCACTACAAGTATAGAACCTGCTGACGAGCGTGAGTTTTCATCAAGTGACAGAGTGAGAAAGACTCTATATTTTGAAAGTAAGCCAATACATCTCTGAGGATATTATGAGCAAACCTGCAATTACGCTGTGGTCAGATGCAAACTTTTTCTCCCCGTACGTGTTGTCCGTATATGTTGCTCTACAAGAGAAAGGGCTGCCTTTTACGCTGAAAACAGTAGATCTCAACCATGGCGAACACTTACAGCCTTCATGGCAAGGGTATGCGCTCACGCGCCGTGTACCGGTTCTCGAGATCGACGGTTTTGAACTGAGTGAATCATCGGCAATTGCCGAGTTTCTTGAAGAGAGCTTCGCGCCGCCGCAATGGGAGCGGATTTACCCTCACGATATCCAGAAACGCGCTCGCGCCCGCCAGGTTCAGGCCTGGATCCGTAGCGATCTCATGCCGATTCGTGAAGAGCGTTCAACGGACGTGGTCTTTGCCGGTGTAAAAAAACCGCCGTTGAGTGAAGCGGGGAAGGCGAGTGCGGAAAAATTGTTTGCCACAGCGGGCAACTTACTGGCCCATGGGAAACAGAATTTATTTGGTGAATGGTGTATTGCAGATTGCGATTTAGCGCTCATGCTTAATCGTCTGGTCCTTAACGGAGATGATGTTCCTGAGCAGTTAGCGGAATATGCAGCGTTCCAGTGGCAGCGTGCATCGGTACAACGTTTTATCGCGCTTTCCGCGAAGCGTTCCTGCTGATCATCGGGGCGTAATCCAGTATCATTGAAAGGTAATTTTCAACGAGGAGTGAGTGATGAAACTGATGTTCGCATCGGACATTCATGGTTCGTTGCCAGCCACGGAGCGCGTACTTGAGAGGTTTACCCAAAGCGGTGCGCAATGGCTGGTGATATTGGGTGATGTTTTAAACCACGGGCCGCGTAATGCGTTGCCGGAAGGCTATGCGCCGGCGCAGGTTGCCGAGCGTTTGAATGAGCAGGCATCGCGTATTATTGCGGTGCGCGGCAACTGTGACAGCGAAGTGGATCAGATGCTCCTGCAATTTCCGATAACTGCGCCGTGGCAGCAAATTCTGACAGATAATCAGCGCCTCTTTTTGACGCACGGACATCTTTTTGGCCCGGAAAATCTTCCGCCCCTGAGTGCCGGAGATGTGCTGGTTTATGGGCATACTCATTTGCCGGTTGCAGAACAGCGTGGGGAGATTTATCACTTTAACCCTGGTTCGGTCAGCATCCCGAAAGGGGGTTTTACGGCAAGCTACGGGATTCTGGATGATAATGTTCTCAGAGTAATGGCACTCAATGATCAAAGTATCATTGCGCAGGTCGAGATTAATCCGTAATTTACCCCACAAACGTAAACGCGCCGTAAGAGCGCTAGAAAAAAGAAGGTTTCCTGATGGTGGAACAGCGTCGTTTGGCAAGTACGGAATGGGTGGATATTGTGAATGAAGACAACGAAGTCATCGCACAATCCAGCCGGGAACAGATGCGGGCGGAACGCTTACGTCATCGTGCAACGTATATCGTTGTGCATGATGGTATGGGTAAAATTTTGGTTCAGCGCCGCACCGAGACAAAAGACTTTTTGCCTGGCATGTTGGATGCCACAGCAGGTGGCGTCGTTCAGGCAGATGAGCAACTTCTCGAATCGGCCCGTCGCGAGGCAGAAGAAGAGTTAGGCATCGCGGGCGTACCGTTTGCCGACCACGGGCAGTTTTATTTTGAAGATAAAAATTGTCGGGTTTGGGGGGCGTTGTTTAGTTGTGTATCTCATGGGCCGTTCGCGTTGCAGGAAGAAGAGGTTAGCGAGGTTTGCTGGCTGACACCGGAAGAAATTACGGCGCGCTGCGACGAATTCACGCCGGATTCACTGAAGGCGCTGGCGTTGTGGATGACCCGCAACGCCAAGAATGAGTCCGCGACTAAGTCGTCAGAGACCCAACAAGAAAAGCAGGAAGAGGCGGAGTAGAACCTCAACAGCTATCTCGCATGCATAAACTGGAGGCGATCTGTTTTTGATCGCTCCAGTTTCCATCCTGAATTCTCGCCAGCAATGCGCGCCCGGCCTCAAGACCAATCTTACGATGTGGTACAGCCATTGTTGTCAGTGGCGGTTGGCAGACTTTGCTCACATCGCTATTGCCGAACCCCACGACAGCAAGATCATCAGGAACTTTAATACGTCGCCGCTGACATTCGTACAATACGCCGCAGGCCAGTTCATCTGACACACAGACCAGCGCGTCCAGTTCCGGCCAGGCGAGAATAAATTCGGGAAGTTGTGACGTTCCGGTAGAAAAAACCGGGGGTAATGCGGCATTAATCACCCGATTTGGTGACATATGATGACGCAACATCGCTTTATACCAGCCTTGTAAATGTTGCTGAAAAATCCACTGCTCCTGATTGGCACATAACAGGCCAATGTTCTGGTAGCCACGCTGTATCAGCATCTCAGTCAGTTCAAACATAGCCGCGACGTTATCAATGCCGATATTCATATCGATGGGGTCGCTACGAATGGCACCGATTTCCATAACCGGAATAGACGCATTTTTCAGCCAGTGCCGCACGGTGTCGTTGTGTTCGACGCTAAGCAATATTGCGGCTGCAATATTTGAGGCAAGCAGTGTTTCCAGTAGTTTTTCTTCCTGCTCAAGACGATTGCGGGACTCTGCCAGCATTATCTGGTATCCGGCTGGCTGTAAAATTTCCTGCAACCCCGCGAACATTTCTGAACAACCTGCCTCAGCCAGATTAGGCACCACCATGGCAATTGTGCGTGATGAAGCTGATGCCAGCGCACTTGCCGCAAGATTAGGCATATACCCGAGCTCATGCACCGCCGCTTCAATTTTTTCTCTGAGTTTATCGGATACCTGTTCAGGGGTGCGTAATGCACGGGAGACGGTCATAGTGCCAACACCAGCAAGCTGAGCAACATCGGCGATGGTCACTTTTCCTGTACTACGCCGTTTTCGAGTTAGAGACATACAAATTCCTGCTTAATTACAACCAGTTGAGCTGTTTTTTTATTGTCATTCTTTGCTTCGCGTAAAGGGCAGTATACGCCTTAAATCATTTTTTTTGCTGTGATTTCACTCAGTAATCGTATTTTGATAGCGCTATCACATAACCGAACGATATCTTTTGATAGCGCTATCTTTGTGACTACGATCGCAGATATGGTTTCAGTGGTTGAATAAAGTTTGTCCATATTGAGCGAATGCTAAGGAGGAAAAGTGCTGAGTACCTGGTTAACGGATAGAACCATTATGCTGTGCGAAAGCGTAGAGGATTGGCCGCAGGCTCTGGAGCTTTGTGCCAGACCCTTGCTGAATGCGGGAGTCATTACGTCTGATTACCTCACTGCCATTGTCGCGCAGCACCATAAGTTAGGCCCTTATTATGTGCTGGCTCCGGGTCTTGCGATGCCCCATGCCAGGCCAGAAGAAGGAGCGAAAGACTTAGGTTTGTCGCTGCTGAAATTAAAGCAAGGTGTTTCATTTGGTGCAGGAGAGTTTGATCCAGTTGATATTATTATTATGCTGGCCGCTCCAGATAAACACAGCCATATTGCCATGATTTCTGCCCTTGCTGAGTTATTTTCAAGTGATAAAGAACTTGCGCAATTACATAGTGCTACAACACGGGAGGAAATTAAAAAAATTATTTCACGCTTCTGATTTAAGTCCAGATTGAATGTTATGAAACATTACGCGTGAGCGTGATGCGGGTGTACTCTACTAAAAAGGTGATAACAATGAAAATCATGGCTATTTGTGGCTCTGGCCTGGGCAGCAGTTTTATGGTTGAAATGAATATTAAAAAAGTCCTCAAAAAACTCAATATTGAGGCGGAAGTCGAACACTCCGATCTCTCCTCCGCCACGCCAGGGGCCGCCGACCTGTTCGTCATGGCTAAAGATATTGCTGCCAGCGCCAGCGTACCAGAAGCACAACTGGTAGTGATTAATAATATTATCGATATCAATGAACTCGAAGCGCAGCTATGCGCATGGTTCGATAAACAATAACTGTATATGTGCGTAATCACTCAGACTGCATTTCGGCAGTTTGACTGCCCATGTGCATAAAGCGAGGTGGATATGTTTATCCTTGAAACGCTAAATTTTGTTGTTGATATACTAAAAGTACCCTCTGTGCTGGTAGGATTAATTGCCTTAATTGGCCTGGTTGCGCAGAAAAAGGCTTTTTCTGATGTTGTTAAAGGTACTATTAAAACTATTCTTGGATTTATTGTGCTTGGTGGTGGGGCTACCGTGTTGGTTGGTTCATTAAATCCATTGGGCGGGATGTTTGAGCACGCTTTTAATATCCAGGGTATTATTCCCAATAACGAAGCGATTGTCTCTATTGCGCTAGAAAAATACGGTGCCTCGACGGCGCTTATTATGGCATTTGGGATGGTAGCCAATATTATTGTCGCCCGTTTTACTCGATTGAAATATATCTTTTTGACCGGGCATCACACCTTTTATATGGCCTGTATGATCGGCGTAATCCTGACTGTGGCAGGATTTGACGGGGCGGGGCTGGTCTTTACGGGATCACTGATTCTCGGGCTGGTCATGGCCTTTTTCCCTGCACTGGCGCAGCGTTATATGCGCCGTATCACAGGCAACGATGAAATTGCTTTCGGTCACTTCGGCACGTTGGGATATGTGCTCTCAGGCTGGATTGGAAGCGTGTGCGGTAAAGGCTCTCGCTCAACAGAAGAGATGAATCTGCCGAAGAATTTAAGCTTCCTGCGTGACAGCTCTATCTCTATTTCTCTGACCATGATGATCATCTACCTGATTATGGCAATTAGCGCCGGGCGGGAATACGTTGAAAGTACCTTCAGTGGTGGGCAGAACTATTTGGTTTACGCCATCATCATGGCAATTACCTTTGCTGCAGGGGTGTTTATCATTCTGCAAGGGGTGCGCCTGATTCTGGCGGAGATCGTGCCGGCCTTTACCGGTTTTTCTGAAAAACTGGTGCCTAATGCCCGCCCTGCACTTGACTGTCCGGTAGTCTATCCCTACGCCCCTAACGCTGTATTAATTGGTTTTCTGTTCAGCTTTCTCGGTGGTCTGGTGGGGCTGTTCTTGCTTGGGCAGATGAAGCTGGTGTTAATTTTGCCGGGCGTGGTGCCACACTTTTTCACTGGGGCAACTGCGGGGGTATTTGGTAACGCCACCGGTGGGCGTCGTGGGGCAATGATTGGTGCTTTTGCTAATGGCCTGCTAATCACTTTCCTGCCCGTACTTCTTCTACCTGTACTGGGTGCAATCGGCTTTGCCAACACGACCTTTTCAGATGCTGACTTTGGTGTGGTAGGCATTGTCCTTGGCAACCTTGCTCGCTATTTGTCCCCTCTCGCTATCACTGGTCTGGTTGTTGCGCTCTTTGCGTTACTGGTTGCCTGGAACGTGTTCGCTAAAAACAGAACGGCAGCGGGTAATGCGCCGGAAAATAATGGAGCCAAATCATGAATGTGAATGAAGTTACACAACTGGCGAAAGAGATCCGCATCGCCACGCTGAAATCGCTGACGCATCTGGGGTTTGGCCATTTCGGCGGCAGTATGTCGGTCGTGGAAACGTTGGCCGTCCTGTATGGTGCAGTGATGAAAATCGACCCCGCCGATCCGGACTGGCCGGAACGTGACTATTTCGTCTTATCCAAAGGTCATGCGGGGCCGGCACTGTACAGTACTCTTGCGATCAAGGGGTATTTCCCGATTGAAGAATTGAGCACGCTGAACCAAAACGGTACTCGTTTGCCCAGCCATCCGGACAGGCTTAAAACGCGTGGTGTAGACGCTACCACTGGCTCGTTAGGACAGGGCATATCTATCGCCGCTGGGATGGCGTTATCCCATAAGCTGGCAAAGCGTCCGAATCGGGTATTTTGCATTGTTGGCGATGGCGAACTGAACGAAGGTCAGTGCTGGGAGGCGTTTCAGTTTATTGCGCACCATAAGCTGAATAACCTGACGGTGTTTGTTGACTGGAATAAACAACAGTTAGATGGCGAACTGGATGACATCATTCGCCCGTTTAGCCTGGAGGACAAATTCACGGCCTTTGGTTTTGAGGCGATCACGGTGAAAGGGGATGATATTGCAGGCCTGCTGACCGCAGTGCAGTCGCGTCTGAATGAAGAGACTCGACCTCGGATTGTTATTCTCGACAGTATCAAAGGACAGGGTGTGCCATATCTGGAACATCTCAGCAATTCCCATCACCTGCGTCTGACGGAAGAAATGAGACAGGCGTTGAATGAAACCGTTCATCATCTGGAGGCCACGCATGATTAAGCTCGCGCCCGCAGGGCAAAAAGATAACGTAGAGATGCGTAAGGTATATGCCGGATTCGTGGCGAAAGAAGTGGCAGCAGGAAGCCCGATTATTGCTCTTGAAGCCGATCTGATGAGTTCGATGGCAATGGACAGTGTGGCGCGGGATTACCCGCAGCACGTTATTAACTGCGGCATCATGGAAGCCAATGTGATTGGTACTGCCGCTGGACTGGCATTAACGGGGCGTAAACCGTTTGTGCACACTTTCACTGCATTTGCCAGCCGTCGTTGTTTCGATCAGCTGTTTATGTCACTGGACTATCAGCGTAATAACGTGAAGGTGATCGCTTCAGATGCCGGGGTTACCGCTTGTCACAACGGAGGTACGCACATGTCCTTTGAAGATATGGGGATTGTGCGCGGCCTGGCGCATTCGGTGGTACTGGAAGTGACGGATGCGGTGATGTTCGACGATATCTTACGCCAGCTTCTGGAGCTTGAGGGCTTCTACTGGGTACGCACAATCCGTAAGCAGGCGTCGAGTATCTACGCGCCAGGATCGACATTTACGATCGGCAAAGGGAATGTTCTGCGCGAAGGCGAAGATGTCACGCTAATAGCCAACGGGATTATGGTTGCAGAAGCGCTGGAAGCCGCACGACAACTGGAACACATAGGGGTAAATGCGGCAGTCATCGATATGTTTACTCTGAAGCCTATCGATAGGATGTTGGTGAAGAACTATGCCGAGAAAACGGGACGAATTGTGACCTGTGAAAACCACAGTATTCATAATGGACTGGGGTCAGCAGTGGCTGAAGTGTTGGTGGAAACGTGCCCGGTACCGATGCGTCGGGTTGGTGTCAAAGAACGTTATGGTCAGGTTGGGACACAGGATTTTTTACAGGAAGAATATGGACTCACCGCCGCGGCGATTGTTGAGGCAGCGAAATCATTAATGTGAAGGAACGCCCCTTGTCATAGGTGACAAGGGGCTTATTTTTAATGATATCCCATTATCTGCGCGCCTATCACCACCACGCTGGACATAATAAACAGCAGCCCCAGCAGCGTTGCTCCCACCTTCAACCAGTTGCGGAAGTCCACCCGGCAAACGCCCAATGTCGCCATAAGTGACGCGGATGTTGGATAGATAATATGGCTGAAACCATCACCAAACTGGAAAGCGAGAACGGTAACCTGGCGGTTTACACCGACTAAATCACCGAGAGGCGCCAATAACGGCATAGTCAGCGCCGCCTGGCCTGAGCCGGAGGTGACAAAGAAGTTAAATACTGCCTGAAATAGCAGCATAAACCATGCAGCGATAGCATTGTCCAGACCGCTGATACCGTTGGCAATACTGTGCAGGAGAGTATTTAACACACTGGCATCCCCCGCCTCTCCATTGCCCACAAGCAGTAAAATACCCTTGGCAAAACCAACCAGCAGGGCAGGGGCAATCATCATCCGCGCACCTTCGGTAAACGACGAGGCCATAATGTTGACCGTCATACCATTGAGCCGGAAGATAACGCCAATAATGCCTATCACCAGACCCATGGTGAAGAACTGGCTGGCGATTTCAGGAATGAACCATGCGTTGACAATCACGCCCCAGACAACCCAAATCATCACGCCGGTAAGTACTAACAATACCAGCCAGTCGCCCAGAGTGAAACGCCGCTCCACGACGTCATCCTGCTGCTCGCGGAAGAAACGATCGGATTCATGAACGCGTGAAAGTAGAGGATTCTTTTTGATGCGTGATGCGTAGGCGAGGGTGAAAGTGAGACCAATCAGGGTCGCAACGACCCATACCACGATACGCAGGCCAGAGCCGGAGAGCACCGGTACACCCGCAATGCCTTGCGCGACAACCACACAGAACGGATTCATCCACGAGCTGGCAAAGCCAATTTGGGTGGCGATGTAGGTAACGAGCACAGTGGTGATACTGTCGTAACCCAGGCGTACCATGAGCGGTGCAATGATAATGGCAAAAGCGACAGCCTCTTCTCCCATGCCAAATACAGCACCACCTAATGAGAAGAGAATAAACAGCACCGGGATAAACAAGACCTCGTTACCCCGCGTATGACGGATAAGCGCCAGGATGCCGTTATCAATGGTTCCTGTACGCATAACAATGCCAAATGCGCCGCCAATTACCAGCATAAACATAATGATGCCAACGGCAGTGCCAAATTTTGAGCCGGAGGTTAAACCTTCAAACGGAAAGTTCATCAGTCCGGGACTTTCATCGCCGGTGGTGAAAAACTTAACCCGATGGTACTGCTCTTCACCCGCATCGTTGGTCAGTATACGAAACGAGTGGGGATCGACCACTTTCCGGGTTTTGGTCTGCCCATCAACCTGGTACTGCACCTCCTGGCTGTCGAACATGCCGACGGGTACAACCCAGGTCGCCAGGCTGGTTAAAATGGCAACGAAAAATATGATCACCAGCGTATCGGGCATTGCCCATTTCTTAGCGGGTTGTGATTCTGTTACTGCAGACATGAAGAGCTATCCCTGTTGCAAAGCAAAGAGGCTAAGTATGCAAACAGGAGAATAGTTATTCATTGATGCAGCGCAGTTAAGCAAATATTTCAGAAATTACTAATTGGAATAACAGGCATAAAAAAACCGGAAATATCAGCTATTTCCGGTTTAAAGAACCACTATCTGTAGGCCAGACTGGACGCGTTCACGTCCCCATCTGGCGTACAAAGCAGATTACTGCTGCTGCTGAGAAGACTGGATCGCGGTCAGTGCGATGGTGTAGACGATATCGTCTACCAGCGCGCCACGAGACAGGTCGTTCACCGGCTTGCGCATACCCTGCAGCATCGGCCCGATGGAGATCAGGTCGGCAGAACGCTGTACCGCTTTGTAGGTGGTGTTACCGGTGTTCAGATCCGGGAAGATGAACACGGTAGCGCGACCCGCAACCGGAGAGTTCGGCGCTTTGGATTTCGCAACGTCAGCCATAACAGCGGCATCGTACTGCAGCGGGCCATCGATCATCAGGTCTGGACGTTTTTCCTGCGCCAGACGAGTTGCTTCACGTACCTTCTCAACATCGCTACCTGCACCAGAAGTACCGGTGGAGTAGGAAAGCATCGCTACGCGCGGTTCGATACCGAAAGCAGCTGCGGAATCTGCAGACTGAATTGCGATTTCTGCCAGCTGCTCTGCAGTCGGATCCGGGTTGATCGCGCAGTCGCCGTAAACGTATACCTGATCCGGCAGCAGCATGAAGAACACAGAAGATACCAGAGAGCTACCCGGTGCAGTTTTGATCAGCTGCAGCGGTGGGCGAATGGTGTTCGCTGTGGTGTGAACAGCACCAGAAACCAGACCGTCAACATCGTCCTGTTCCAGCATCAGGGTACCGAGAACCACGTTGTCTTCCAGCTGTTCGCGGGCAACGGTTTCGGTCATCCCTTTGTTTTTACGCAGTTCGACCAGACGAGCAACGTAGCTTTCGCGAACCACATCCGGGTCAACGATTTCTACGCCAGCACCCAGCTCAACGCCCTGAGAGGCTGCAACACGGGTGATTTCATCCGGGTTACCCAACAGTACGCAAGTTGCGATACCACGTTCAGCACAGATGGCTGCCGCTTTAACGGTACGCGGTTCGTCGCCTTCCGGCAGAACAACGCGTTTACCGGCTTTACGAGCCAGTTCGGTTAACTGATAGCGGAACGCTGGCGGAGACAGACGACGGCTGCGCTCAGAGGTCGCGGTCAGGGATTCAACCCAGTCAGCGTTGATATAGTTAGCAACGTATTCCTGAACTTTCTCAATGCGCTCGTGATCGTCAACCGGAACTTCCAGGTTGAAGCTCTGCAGGCTCAGAGAGGTCTGCCAGGTGTTGGTGTTCACCATAAATACCGGCAAACCGGTTTCGAATGCACGTTCGCAAAGTTTGGTGATGCGTGCGTCCATCTCGTAACCGCCAGTCAGCAGCAGGGCACCGATTTCAACGCCGTTCATTGCCGCCAGGCATGCTGCAACCAGCACATCAGGGCGATCGGCAGAAGTCACCAGCAGAGAACCAGCACGGAAGTGCTCAAGCATGTGTGGAATGCTGCGTGCGCAGAAAGTCACAGACTTCACGCGACGGGTGTTGATATCGCCTTCGTTAACGATGGTAGCGTTCAGGTGACGCGCCATATCGATTGCACGAGTAGCGATCAGGTCAAAGCTCCATGGCACCGCGCCCAGAACCGGCAGCGGGCTGGACTCTTGCAGTTTAGCCGGATCAACTTTGATCACTTTCGCTCTGGAAGAGTCGTCGAAAATCTCGGACAGATCCGGGCGAGTACGGCCTTGCTCATCAACCGGTGCGTTCAGTTTGTTAACGATAACGCCGGTGATGTTGGTATTTTTTGCGCCGCCGAAGCTGCTGCGAGTCAGTTCAATACGCTCGTTCAGCTGTTCCGGGGTGTCAGTACCCTGAGACATAACGAATACGATTTCCGCATTCAGCGTTTTCGCGATTTCGTAGTTCAGAGATTGTGCGAACTGATGTTTACGGGTTGGGACCAGGCCTTCAACCAGTACGACTTCTGCATCTTTGGTGTTCGCGTGGTAATTCGCGATGATCTCTTCCATCAGCACATCTTTCTGATTGCTGGAGAGCAGAGATTCAACGTGGCTCATCTTCAGCGGCTCAGCAGCTGGCAAAGAAGAGTTAGCACGTACGATAGCGGTGGTCTGGTCTGGCGCATCGCCACCGGCACGCGGTTGAGCAATCGGCTTAAAGACGCTCAGACGAACGCCTTTGCGTTCCATTGCGCGGATAACGCCAAGGCTGACGCTGGTCAGGCCGACGCTGGTTCCGGTAGGGATCAGCATAATAATACGGGACACGGTTTATCCTCTTTCGTTACCGCCGACATGTGGCGGGTTACAAAACAGCACCGCCAGCTAGGCTGGCGGTGTGAAATCAGGCAGTCAGACGGCTCGCGTCTTGCGCGATAACCAGTTCTTCGTTGGTTGGGATAACCACCGCAGGACGGGTACCTTCTTTGTTGATGAAACCAGATTTGCCGAAACGTGCGGCCAGGTTACGTTCGTGGTCAACTTCAAAGCCCAGAACGCCCAGTTTGCCCAGAGACAGTTCGCGAACCATCGCTGCGTTCTCACCGATACCACCGGTGAAGACAACTGCATCCAGACGACCATCCATCAGCGCAGTGTAAGAACCGATGTATTTCGCCAGACGGTGGCAGTAAACGTCCATTGCACGTTTAGCGTCTTCTTTGGTGGTGTAGTTGTCTTCAACATAACGGCAGTCGCTGGTGACTTCGGTCAGGCCCAGCAGGCCGGACTCTTTAGTCAGCATTTTGTTGATAGCGTCAACGCTCATGCCCAGCGTGTCGTGCAGGTGGAAGATGATCGCCGGGTCGATGTCACCGGAACGTGTACCCATCACCAGACCTTCCAGCGGGGTCAGACCCATGGAGGTATCAACACATTTACCGTTACGGATAGCAGAAACAGAACCGCCGTTGCCCAGGTGGCAAGTGATGATGTTCAGTTCATCAACCGGTTTGTTCAGCATTTTTGCCGCTTCCTGAGTTACGAAGAAGTGGCTGGTACCGTGCGCGCCGTAACGACGAACGCCGTGTTCTTTGTACAGGCTGTACGGCAGGGCGTAGAGGTAAGATTCTTCCGGCATAGTCTGATGGAACGCAGTGTCAAACACAGCCACGTTTTTATCTTTCAGATTCGGGAAGGATTTCAGCGCTTCAGCAATACCGATCAGGTGAGCCGGGTTATGCAGCGGTGCGAAAGAGGCAGAATCTTTGATGCCCTGGATAACGGAATCGTCGATAACCACGGAGCTGGTATACTTCTCGCCGCCGTGTACGATACGGTGACCAATTGCGGTCAGTTGCGCAGACAATTCCGGTTTTTGTGCCAGAATAGTGTTAACGATGAAGTTCAGCGCTTCACTGTGAGCGGCGCCTGCACCTAAAGCCGCTTCTTGTTTACCGCCGTCCATTTTCCACTTGATACGTGCTTCTGGGAGATGGAAACATTCGGCTAAACCAGAAAGGTATTCTTCACCGTTTACTGCATCGATGATGGCAAATTTCAGTGAGGAGCTACCGCAGTTCAGAACCAGTACTAACTTACTCGACATGGAAGTACCTATTTATGATACGTGGCTAAAAAAACGTCAGGGAGTCATAGAGCGTAGCGCATGATGACACCGACGTTTATGATTAACATCATGCGCCATTGTCTTTTTGGGCACGATGGAATAAATACCTTTGAGTCTATGTCATTTTGCGTAATTTTCAGCCAATGGCATACTGTATGCCAGTTTGACGACTCAATGATTTTGGACTAAAGGCCTTACAGGCCGACACAGGATACCTGATTGTGGGTATCGAAGACAAAATGTTTTGAACGATGTCCTCTGTAGTTGTTGTTTTGCACAAATTTTTTAAATTTTATATGTGAAGTTGAGGTAACCGCCATGTCGACACCGGATAATCGCTCCGTAAATTTTTTCAGTTTGTTTCGCCGGGGGCAGCACTACGCAAAGACGTGGCCGATGGAAAAGCGCCTTGCGCCAGTATTTGTTGAGAACCGCGTGATTCGCATGACGCGTTATGCTACCCGTTTTATGCCGCCTATCGCCGTATTTACCTTATGCTGGCAAATTGCGCTGGGGGGGCAGTTGGGACCGGCTGTGGCGACCGCATTGTTTGCGCTTAGCCTGCCGATGCAGGGTATGTGGTGGTTAGGTAAACGTTCTGTCACGCCGTTGCCACCATCCATACTCAACTGGTTCTATGAGGTTCGGGGAAAATTACAAGAGGCCGGACAAGCGCTGGCACCGGTGGAAGGAAAGCCGGATTATCAGGCGCTAGCTGACACGCTTAAGCGCGCCTTCAAACAACTGGATAAAACTTTTCTTGATGATTTGTAATTGACCCCGGATTACGCATATAAAAGAAGGCACAAGATGCCTTCTTTTTTTCATTGCAGCAGTAGTGATACAGGAGTCCCAAATGGAAATGACCAACGCTCAACGTCTTATTTTGTCCAACCAGTACAAAATGATGACTATGCTCGATCCTGGTAATGCCGAACGCTATCGTCGTTTGCAGACGATTATTGAACGCGGTTACGGTTTGCAGATGCGCGAGCTTGATCGTGAGTTTGGCGAGCTGACGGAAGAAACCTGTCGCACAATTATCGATATTATGGAGATGTATCATGCATTACACGTCTCCTGGACTAACCTTAAAGACGCGCAGACTATTGACGAACGTCGCGTCACGTTCCTCGGCTTTGATGCCGCAACGGAAGCGCGCTTCCTGGGATACGTTCGTTTTATGGTCAATGTAGAAGGGCGTTATACCCATTTTGATGCGGGTACGCATGGCTTCAACGCCCAGACGCCAATGTGGGAAAAATATCAGCGCATGCTGAATGTCTGGCACTCTTGCCCGCGTCAGTATCACCTGAGCGCGAACGAAATTAACCAAATCATTAATGCCTGAGGGGGCGAGCGTGCAGTGCAAAGGCTTTCTGTTTGATCTGGATGGAACGCTTGTCGATTCCTTACCAGCAGTAGAACGTGCATGGTGTAACTGGGCCGATCGTTTTGGCCTTGATCACGACGAAGTGCTGGGCTTTATTCATGGCAAGCAGGCGATAACCTCTCTGCGGCACTTTATGGTCGGGAAATCCGAAGCGGAGATCGCAGCGGAGTTTACGCGCCTGGAGCAAATAGAGGCGACTGAGACTGACGGGATCATCGCACTACCCGGGGCGGTTGATTTACTGAATCACCTCAATAAAGCGGGGATCCCGTGGGCGATAGTGACCTCCGGATCAATGCCGGTGGCGCGGGCACGTCATCGTGTCGCGGGTCTGCCGGCCCCTGAAGTGTTTGTCACTGCCGAACGGGTAAAAAGAGGTAAGCCGGAGCCAGATGCATATCTTTTGGGAGCGCAACTGCTCGGCCTTGCACCGCGAGAGTGTGCTGTTGTAGAGGATGCGCCAGCTGGTGTGCTCTCTGGTCTGGCGGCAGGGTGTCATGTTATTGCCGTGAATGCCCCCGCAGACACACCGCGTCTGGATGAGGTCGACTTTTCGCTGACCAGTCTGGAACATATTTCCGTGACCAAACAACCTAACGGAAATGTGAGCGTTGTAAGAAATACCTGATCGTGATTTAGCCCCAGATTGTTGGGGCTTTTTTATGGCAGAATCGGTCTATCCCTCTCATTTAACAAGGATATGTTGTGAACGGTGAATTGGTATGGGTTCTCTCATTGTTGGCTATCGCCGTCGTTTTGTTTGCAACTGGCAGAGTGCGTATGGACGCGGTCGCTTTGCTGGTTATTATTGCCTTTGTTCTGAGTGGAACACTGAGCATCACAGAAGCTTTTTCCGGTTTTAGCGATCCTAACGTTATTTTGATAGCGGCCTTATTTATTATTGGCGACGGCCTGGTGCGTACCGGGGTGGCGACGGTGATGGGGGCCTGGTTGGTTAAGGTCGCCGGCAGTAGCGAAGTCAAAATGCTGGTGCTGTTGATGATAACCGTTGCCGGTCTCGGGGCATTTATGAGCTCTACCGGCGTGGTCGCCATTTTTATTCCGGTTGTCTTAAGCGTATCCATGCGCATGCAAATATCCCCCTCACGCCTGATGATGCCGCTGAGCTTTGCCGGATTGATCAGCGGGATGATGACGTTGGTGGCAACACCACCTAACCTGGTCGTTAACAGTGAGTTGCTGCGTGAAGGGCTTAACGGCTTCAGTTTCTTCAGCGTTACGCCTCTGGGGCTGGTTGTTCTCGTACTCGGCATTATTTATATGCTGTTGATGCGTTTTATGCTCAAAGGGGACGTTGCCGGGCAGCAGGGTGACGGATGGAAACGCCGGACCTTTCGCGATCTCATTAAAGAATATCGCCTCACCGGGCGTGCCCGTCGGCTGGCTATTCGTCCTGGATCGCCGATGATTGGCCAGCGCCTGGATGACCTTAAATTACGTGAACGTTACGGGGCGAATGTGATTGGCGTTGAACGCTGGCGTCGCTTTCGTCGCGTTATCGTGGACGTTAACGGGGTTTCTGAGTTTCGGGCGCGTGATGTTTTGTTGATAGACATGTCCGCTGCCGATGTGGATTTGCGTGAATTTTGTAGCGAACAACTGCTGGAGCCAATGGTGCTGCGTGGTGAATATTTCTCCGAACAGGCGCTTGATGTTGGCATGGCTGAGATTTCACTGATCCCGGAATCGGAGTTAATTGGTAAAACGGTACGGGAAATAGGATTTCGTACCCGTTATGGGCTGAATGTTGTTGGATTAAAGCGTGATGGTACTGCGCTTGCCGGGGCGGTTGTGGATGAGCCGCTGCTGATGGGGGATATTATTCTGGTAGTGGGAAACTGGAAAGTCATTGCCTTGATGGGGAAAAAGGGGCGTGACTTTGTGGTGCTGAATATGCCAGTGGAAGTGAGTGAAGCTTCCCCGGCACACAGTCAGGCACCGCATGCGATTTTTTGCCTGGTTCTTATGGTCGCTCTGATGCTGACCGATGAAATACCTAACACGGTTGCCGCTCTCATCGCGTGCCTGCTGATGGGCAAATTCCGTTGTATTGATGCTGAGAGCGCGTATAAAGCGATTCACTGGCCGAGTATTATCTTGATTGTCGGGATGATGCCTTTTGCGCTGGCCCTGCAAAAAACAGGCGGTGTCGATCTGGTGGTGAAAGGGTTGATGGACGTCGGTGGAGGGTATGGCCCGTACATGATGCTGGGTTGCCTGTTCGTACTGTGTGCAACCATTGGATTATTTATCTCAAATACCGCGACGGCAGTTCTGATGGCACCAATTGCGCTGGCGGCAGCGAAGTCTATGGGGGTTTCGCCGTATCCTTTTGCGATGGGGGTTGCGATGGCGGCATCCGCGGCCTTTATGACGCCGGTCTCCTCACCGGTCAACACGCTGGTGCTGGGACCGGGAAACTACACTTTCAGCGACTTCGTGAAGATTGGTGTGCCATTTACGGTTATTGTCATGGCGGTGTGCGTAGTAATGATCCCGATGCTGTTCCCGTTTTGACGGATGGTATGGCCCGGTGGCGTTGCGCTACCGGGCCAACAACGCCTTCCTGTAAGCCGGTCAGGCCTTACTCTATCTGGTAACGCGTCTTATAGCGGAGAATCCTGACTAATCTCGTCAAGAGATAAGTGGAAACTTGGCACGAACATATCCATAAAATAATCCATCTCTTCGCTACGACGTGACTCCAGCGTTTTTTCCAGTCGTGTTTTCGCCAGCAAAAATTCGTTGTTACCGGCCGAGAGTTCCTCCAGACACTTCAGATAAGCGCAAAGGGCATCGGCCTGTTTAACAATAGATTTCTCTTCATCGCTGTAAGCGTGTTCATCAATTAATGGCGCAAAAATATCACGCAGCTCATCTGGGACCATATCGACCAGCTTCTGCTGGGCAATTTTCTCAATGGCTTTATATTCCTGAGCAATTTGCGAGTTGAAGTATTTAACCGGGGTAGGGAGATCACCGGTCAGCACTTCGGAAGCATCGTGGTACATCGCCAGCAGGGCAATGCGTTCGGCATTAACCTGACCACCAAATTTACGATTCTTGATAGCGGCCAGCGCATGAGCAACCATCGCAACCTGCAGGCTATGCTCAGACACATTTTCGGTGCGCACGTTGCGCATCAATGGCCAGCGATTAATGAGCTTCAGACGGGAGAGGTGGGCAAAAAAATGGCTCTGCTTCATAACGACCCTTACTCAGTGACTTCAGTAAAGGTATTGTGCGCAGAGAGTGCCGCCGGATGCAAATTCCGGCGGCGCTCAACGTTATTACAACTGACGATAGCCTGACAGGAAACGTTCGAATTTACTCAGCGACATTTCGATATCGTCAATACGCGGCAGCGTTACGATACGGAAGTGGTCCGGCCACGGCCAGTTGAATGCGGTTCCCTGTACCAGCAGGACTTTTTCCTGGAGCAGGAAATCGAGCACCATCTTCTGGTCGTCATGAATATTGAACCGCTTCGCATCAATTTTTGGGAACATATACAGTGCGCCGCGCGGTTTGACGCAGGAGACGCCGGGAATATCGTTCAGCAATTCCCAGGCACGATTGCGCTGTTCATACAGGCGTCCGCCCGGCATGATGAATTCGCTAATGCTTTGGTAGCCTCCCAGTGCGGTCTGGATGGCATGCTGTGCAGGAACGTTGGCGCACAAACGCATAGATGCCAGCATTTCAAGACCTTCGATATACCCTTTGGCATGTTTCTTCGGTCCATTCAGCACCATCCAGCCCTGGCGGAAACCAGCAACACGGTAGGTTTTTGACAGGCCGTTAAAGGTGATGGTCAGCAGGTCCGGAGCCATTGCGGCGATCGAATGGTGCTCGGCGTCATCATAGAGGATCTTGTCGTAAATTTCGTCGGCAAAGATAATAAGATTGTTCTGGCGTGCAATCTCAACAATCTCCATCAGCAGTTCTTTGGAATAAACGGCACCGGTGGGGTTGTTCGGGTTGATGATGACGATCCCACGCGTGCGTGGGGTGATTTTGGCGCGAATATCATCCAGATCCGGGAACCAGTCTGAAGACTCATCGCACAGGTAGTGCACGGCGTTACCGCCGGAGAGCGATACCGCAGCTGTCCACAGCGGATAATCGGGCGCAGGTACCAGCATTTCGTCCCCACTGTTCAACAACGCCTGCATCGCCTGGACTATCAACTCGGAAACGCCGTTACCAATATAGATGTCTTCGACGGTAACATCGCGCATCCCACGAGCCTGGTAATGTTGCATGATCGCTTTACGGGCGGAATAAAGGCCTTTGGAGTCGCAATATCCCTGCGCTGTTGGTAAATTGCGGATCACATCAACCAGAATCTCATCTGGCGCTTCAAATCCGAATGGCGCGGGGTTGCCGATATTCAGTTTCAGAACTTTATTGCCTTCTTCTTCCAGGCGCTTTGCTTCCTTCAGAACCGGGCCACGAATGTCATAACAGACATTTTCTAATTTGCTGGATTTTTCAATGGGGGACATGAATCTTGACCTTTTTAGCTGTGAATGCCACTCCCTGCCGTGGAAGTCAGCACAGAACAATGTACTCCCACGACGGTGAGTTTTGAAGGGTCTTTAGTAGAAGATTTCGATCCGGCATGAAGTTATAATTCACTGTTAACGACTAATTAATATATTAATTATAGTGCTTAATTCTATTAATAATGTATTTAATGGGTTTTTATTTTGTAGTTATCCTTTGGTGGTGGTGATTTGTCTGGTTAAAAATAGTTAGATGGGCCTAGGCGGTCTGCAATCGTCTCATCACTCAAATGGCGTAATTCGAAAATACTGAGTCCTGATGCTGTCCGACTGTTATCGGTATGATCCGCCAACGGCAGGGTGTGAATCTATTGTTAAGTATAATTAATGAATAGTGTCAGTCTTAATTAATTATTATTTAATATTTAAACAGCATTTATTGAATGCGTTAATAATAGTAAAAGCGCAAGTTCAAGATAACACCATTTTGCTTCGAATTATTCACGATAACACTTATAAATATAGTGGTTTTAGGTTAAGATAAGTCTCATGAAATGGTGTGCGGTACGTGTTTTGCGATAATTCTCATGTTGGTTGATTGTTTCTAACATACTGAAAATTTGGCTTTTAATGTGTAAATTAATGTTTGCTAACTATTTTCAATATTTACAAAATTTACATGTTTCCCCATTAGTCAGAATCATTCAAAAGCTAAAAAATTGACTGTTTCTCGTTACTATATTCCGATTAGAGTCCCGGATATTATAAAGCGCAGAAAGAGAATTGTTTCGTTTGTACACCAAATACATCCTTATTTTCACTTGGTTACACTAAGTGAAACTGCGAGGGAAGCACATTACAAATGGAATTGTTTGTTTCTGAATGCACAGCATTAACCCGGTATGACCCGCGAGTAAGTGAAAAATTATGATAAATGCAAATCGTCCGATAATTAACCTCGACCTCGATCTGCTGAGAACCTTCGTTGCTGTTGCCGACCTGAATACCTTCGCGGCTGCGGCTGCTGCGGTATGTCGCACACAGTCTGCGGTGAGTCAGCAAATGCAACGCCTTGAACAACTAGTGGGGAAAGAGTTGTTCGCGCGCCATGGTCGCAACAAACTGCTGACTGAACATGGTATTCAGCTTTTGGGTTACGCCAGAAAAATACTGCGTTTTAATGATGAGGCCTGCTCATCATTAATGTTTAACAATCTTCAGGGAGTGTTAACTATCGGCGCTTCCGATGAATCGGCCGATACAATACTGCCTTTCCTGCTCAATCGAATAAGCTCGGTATATCCGAAGCTTGCTCTTGATGTGAGAGTGAAGCGTAACGCTTACATGGTGGATATGTTGAAGTCGCAGGAAGTGGATCTGGTGGTCACCACCAACCGTCCAGGTGATTTTGAGTGCCTGAATCTGCGCACCTCACCGACACACTGGTATTGCGCGGCTGAGTATATCCTGCAAAAAGGCGAACCAGTTCCTCTGGTTCTGCTCGACGATCCTAGTCCGTTTCGGGATATCGTACTGGAGACACTGAATGCCGCACAGATCCCGTGGCGTCTGGCCTATGTAGCATCAACATTACCAGCGGTTCGTGCTGCGGTGAAAGCGGGACTGGGCGTCACTGCTCGTCCGGTAGAAATGATGAGTCCGGACCTGCGCGTTCTCGGGGCTGTGGACGGGCTACCGCCGTTACCTGAAACGGAATACCTGTTGTGCTGCGATCCCACCACGAAAAATGAATTGGCTCAGGTTATCTTTAAGTCGATGCAGACATATCAAAACCCCTGGCAATACAACCAGTTTACTCCCGAAGGGGGAGATGATTCTCTGATCGTTGAAGGTGACTTTGAGTAATGTGTCACAAATAATCGTTATAAAATGTAAGTGTAAAAAAGAGCCGCTAATGGTGAAAAAACATCCAGCGGCTCTTTTTTTATACAAATAATGGCGCTTGATACCATTTTGTATACTAAAACTTAACAAAATCAGCCGGTAAAAAACTTGCCTTAAAATTGAATGAAAAACAAACAACAGGAGTGTCATCTGTTTCTATGTTAAAAAACTAGAGAAATTGTTGCTGTTTTTTATGGTGAATTAACAAAAGCGTGTCACAGATCAAGAAAATACTCCCATTTAGGGGGAGGCATCTGAGTGAAATCCTGTCAAAATAGAGCAGTATTATCTTTTTTACTTCACTACGGACACGATTCAACAACATTGAAAATGACTAATGAAACGATCGAAATTAGTCTAAACAGCACTTTATGTTAATGAAATTGGATTGGTGTAAAATAATGTGAGGGAACTTTTGTTAAAGTTGACAAAAGGTTATAGAAAGGAGTAAAAAACCCCATCAATTGGCTGTTTAAATGATTTTCTACAGTGATTGTAAGGTTTTTTTTATTCCTCCCCATGAATCGATGTGGCGTTCATCTGCCGAAAAGAGCAGAGAATTTGGCGCTACTTTTGATGAGTAAGCAATGAGTATGTCAACATCCACTGAAATCATCGCTCATCACTGGGCATTCGCTATCTTTCTTATTGTTGCCATTGGCCTGTGCTGCCTGATGCTTGTTGGCGGCTGGTTTTTAGGTGGTCGCGCGCGCGCGAGATCTAAAAACGTGCCGTTTGAATCAGGTATCGACTCGGTCGGCACCGCCCGCCTGCGCCTGTCTGCCAAGTTTTATCTGGTAGCCATGTTCTTCGTTATCTTCGACGTTGAAGCGCTGTATCTGTTCGCATGGTCAACTTCTATCCGTGAAAGCGGCTGGATTGGCTTTGTGGAAGCTGCAATTTTTATTTTTGTGTTACTGGCAGGTCTGGTTTATCTGGTGCGTATTGGCGCGCTGGACTGGACGCCCGCGCGTTCACGCCGCGAGCGTATGAACCCGGAAACGAACAGTATCGCTAATCGTCAACGCTAACCGCGAGGCATTAAGATGGATTATACGCTCACCCGCATAGATCCTAACGGTGAGAACGACCGTTACCCCCTGCAAAAACAGGAGATCGTAACCGACCCCCTGGAGCAAGAAGTTAACAAAAACGTGTTCATGGGCAAACTGCATGACATGGTTAACTGGGGCCGTAAAAACTCAATTTGGCCATACAACTTTGGCCTTTCCTGCTGCTACGTTGAGATGGTGACCTCGTTTACCGCCGTGCATGATGTGGCCCGCTTTGGTGCGGAAGTACTGCGTGCTTCTCCGCGTCAGGCTGACCTGATGGTTGTGGCCGGAACTTGCTTTACCAAAATGGCCCCGGTTATTCAGCGCCTCTACGATCAGATGCTGGAACCAAAATGGGTTATTTCCATGGGCGCATGCGCTAACTCCGGCGGTATGTACGATATCTACTCTGTCGTGCAGGGCGTTGATAAATTTATTCCGGTAGATGTGTACATCCCGGGATGTCCGCCGCGCCCGGAAGCGTATATGCAGGCGCTAATGCTGCTGCAAGACTCCATTGGCAAAGAACGCCGTCCGCTCTCCTGGGTGGTTGGCGATCAGGGCGTTTATCGCGCCAATATGCAGTCAGAGCGCGAGCGTAAGCGCGGCGAACGTATTGCTGTAACGAATCTTCGTACACCAGACGAGATTTAATATGCGCCTGTCGGCAGCAGCACTTCCTTCGCTTATTACTACATAAATAGCGCGAAGCACTGCCGACCACCACGGACCATTTGCAATGGTGAACAATATGACCGACTTAACCGCGCAAGAAGCTGCATGGCAGACACGGGATCATCTCGATGACCCGGTCATTGGCGAACTGCGCAACCGTTTTGGGCCGGATGCCTTTACCGTTCAGGCGACTCGCACCGGGGTACCCGTTGTTTGGGTCAAGCGTGAACAATTACTGGAAGTTGGCGATTTCTTAAAGAGACTGCCGAAACCTTACGTCATGCTGTTTGACTTACACGGCATGGACGAACGTCTGCGTACGCACCGCGAAGGGTTACCTGCCGCGGATTTTTCCGTTTTCTATCACCTGATCTCCATTGAACGCAATCGCGATATCATGCTCAAGGTGGCATTGTCTGAAAACGATCTACGCGTACCGACTTTCACCAAACTGTTCCCGAACGCTAACTGGTATGAGCGCGAAACCTGGGAAATGTTTGGCATCGATATCGAAGGCCACCCGCACCTGACTCGCCTGCTGATGCCTCATACCTGGCAGGGACATCCGCTGCGTAAAGATTACCCGGCGCGTGCCACTGAATTCGATCCGTTTGAGCTGACCAAAGCCAAGCAGGATCTGGAAATGGAATCACTGACCTTCAAACCTGAAGAGTGGGGCATGAAGCGTAGTACCGAAAATGAGGACTTTATGTTCCTCAACCTCGGTCCTAACCACCCGTCTTCTCACGGTGCATTCCGTATTGTTCTACAGCTTGATGGCGAAGAAATTGTCGACTGTGTGCCTGACATCGGTTACCACCATCGTGGTGCTGAAAAGATGGGTGAACGTCAGTCCTGGCACAGCTACATTCCGTACACTGACCGTATCGAATATCTCGGCGGCTGCGTCAACGAAATGCCTTATGTGCTGGCGGTAGAAAAACTGGCGGGCATTACCGTACCGGATCGTGTCAACGTGATCCGCGTAATGCTTTCCGAACTGTTCCGTATCAATAGCCACCTGTTGTATATCTCGACGTTTATTCAGGACGTCGGCGCAATGACTCCGGTATTCTTCGCCTTTACCGACCGTCAAAAAATCTATGACGTGGTGGAAGCGATCACGGGTTTCCGTATGCACCCGGCCTGGTTCCGTATTGGCGGTGTTGCGCACGATCTGCCGCGCGGTTGGGACAAACTGCTGCGTGATTTCCTGGACTGGATGCCGAAGCGTCTGGATTCTTACGAGAAAGCGGCGCTGCGTAACACCATCCTGAAAGGTCGTTCGCAGGGCGTTGCCGCTTACGGCAAGAAAGAAGCGCTGGACTGGGGTTGTACCGGTGCCGCGTTGCGTGCGACAGGTGTTGATTTCGACGTGCGTAAATCACGTCCGTACTCTGGCTACGAAAACTTTGACTTTGAAGTGCCGGTTGGTGGTGGTGTATCCGACTGCTATACCCGCGTAATGCTGAAAGTTGAAGAACTGCGTCAGAGTCTGCGCATCCTTGAGCAGTGCCTCAACAACATGCCGGAAGGCCCGTTCAAAGCGGATCACCCGCTGACCACGCCGCCACCGAAAGAGCGCACGCTTCAACATATCGAAACCCTGATCACCCACTTCCTGCAAGTATCGTGGGGTCCGGTCATGCCGGCGAACGAGTCCTTCCAGATGGTTGAAGCGACCAAGGGTATCAACAGTTACTACCTGACCAGCGATGGCAGCACCATGAGTTACCGTACTCGTATCCGTACGCCGAGCTTTGCGCATCTGCAGCAGATCCCGGTAGCGGTACGTGGCAGCCTGGTGTCCGACCTGATCGTCCATCTGGGTAGTATCGATTTTGTTATGTCAGATGTGGACCGCTAATTATGCACGAGAATCAACAACCACAAACCGAGGCTTTTGAGCTGAGTGCGGCTGAGCGTGAAGCGATTGAGCACGAGAAGCACCACTACGAAGACCCGCGTGCGGCGTCCATTGAAGCGCTGAAAATTGTTCAGAAGCAGCGTGGCTGGGTGCCGGATGGGGCGATCTATGCGATCGCTGACGTGCTGGGTATCCCGGCAAGCGACGTTGAAGGTGTTGCGACATTCTACAGCCAGATCTTCCGCCAGCCAGTTGGCCGCCATGTGATCCGCTATTGCGACAGCGTGGTGTGCCATATCAACGGCTATCAGGGGATCCAGGCCGCGCTTGAGAAAAAACTCAACATCAAGCCGGGGCAGACGACCTTTGACGGTCGCTTTACGCTGCTGCCAACCTGTTGCCTGGGGAACTGCGATAAAGGGCCAAACATGATGATCGATGAGGACACTCACGCTCACTTGACCCCGGAAGGCATCCCCGAACTGCTGGAGCGGTATAAATGAAAGACATTATCCGTACTCCCGAAACACATCCGCTGACCTGGCGTCTGCGTGATGACAAACAGCCAGTATGGCTGGACGAATACCGTAGCAAAAACGGCTACGAAGGTGCGCGTAAAGCCCTGACCGGGCTGTCACCGGATGAAATCGTCAACCAGGTAAAAGACGCTGGCCTGAAAGGGCGCGGCGGCGCGGGCTTTTCCACAGGTCTTAAGTGGAGTCTGATGCCGAAAGACGAATCCATGAACATCCGTTACCTGCTGTGTAACGCGGATGAAATGGAGCCGGGTACCTATAAAGACCGTTTGCTGATGGAACAACTGCCGCACCTGTTGGTGGAAGGTATGTTGATCTCTGCGTTTGCGCTGAAAGCGTACCGTGGTTACATCTTCCTGCGCGGTGAATATATTGAAGCGGCTGTGCATCTGCGCCGTGCGATTGCCGAAGCAACCGAAGCGGGTCTGCTTGGCAAGAACATCATGGGCACCGGATTCGACTTCGAACTGTTCGTGCATACCGGGGCAGGGCGTTACATCTGTGGTGAAGAAACCGCACTGATTAACTCCCTCGAAGGTCGCCGTGCTAATCCGCGCTCGAAGCCGCCGTTCCCGGCAAGCTCTGGCGCATGGGGTAAGCCGACCTGCGTTAACAACGTCGAAACCTTATGTAACGTGCCGGCAATTCTCGCCAACGGCGTGGAGTGGTACCAGAACATTTCGAAGAGCAAAGACGCTGGCACCAAGCTGATGGGGTTCTCCGGTCGCGTGAAAAACCCGGGACTGTGGGAACTGCCCTTCGGCACCACCGCGCGAGAAATCCTTGAAGACTACGCTGGTGGCATGCGTGATGGCCTGAAGTTTAAAGCCTGGCAGCCGGGCGGCGCGGGAACCGACTTCCTGACCGAAGCACACCTTGACCTGCCGATGGAATTCGAAAGTATCGGTAAAGCGGGGAGTCGTCTGGGTACCGCGCTGGCAATGGCTGTCGATCACGAGATTGGCATGGTACCGCTGGTGCGTAACCTGGAAGAGTTCTTTGCCCGTGAATCCTGCGGCTGGTGTACGCCGTGTCGTGACGGTCTGCCGTGGAGTGTGAAAATTCTGCGTGCGCTGGAGCGTGGTGAAGGCCAGCCTGGGGATATCGAGACACTTGAGCAATTGTGTCGTTTCCTCGGTCCGGGTAAAACCTTCTGTGCACACGCACCGGGTGCGGTCGAACCGCTGCAGAGCGCCATTAAATATTTCCGCGAAGAATTCGAAGCTGGCATCAAGCAGACCTTCAGCAATACCCATGCAATTGGTGGTATTCAGCCGAACCTGCTTAAAGAGCGCTGGTAATAGCGGTATTGGCGTTTTGCGATACCTGAGAAAAAATTTCGATTAATGCCTAAAAAATAACCGAGACCTTCGCGCTGTGGCAAGGCAGCAACAGAGCGAGTCCCAGGAGTTTAGTGAACTAAATGACTGGGGGAGCGATGGCAGCCAATACAGCCAGAGTGTGAAGGATGAAGGTTATTTAGGCCAACTGGAAGCATGCTGACTATGGCTACGATTCATGTAGACGGCAAAGAATATGAGGTCAACGGAGCGGACAACCTGCTGGAAGCTTGTCTGTCTCTCGGCCTTGATATTCCGTACTTTTGCTGGCACCCGGCGCTGGGAAGCGTCGGTGCTTGCCGCCAGTGTGCGGTGAAGCAATACCAAAACGCGGAAGACACGCGTGGTCGCCTGGTGATGTCTTGTATGACACCGGCCACCGAAGGCACCTTTATTTCTATTGACGACGAAGAAGCGAAACAGTTCCGTGAGAGCGTGGTGGAATGGTTGATGACTAACCACCCACATGACTGTCCGGTCTGCGAAGAGGGGGGGAACTGCCACCTTCAGGATATGACCGTAATGACAGGTCATAGCTTCCGTCGCTACCGCTTCACTAAGCGTACTCACCGCAACCAGGATCTGGGGCCATTCATCTCTCACGAAATGAACCGCTGCATTGCCTGCTACCGCTGCGTACGCTACTACAAAGATTATGCAGATGGCGCGGATCTGGGCGTATATGGCGCACATGACAACGTCTACTTTGGTCGCCCGGAAGACGGTACGCTTGAAAGCGAATTCTCCGGCAACCTGGTAGAGATCTGCCCGACCGGCGTATTCACTGATAAAACGCACTCCGAGCGTTATAACCGTAAATGGGACATGCAGTTTGCGCCAAGCATCTGCCAGCAATGCTCCATTGGCTGTAACACCAGCCCGGGTGAGCGCTACGGGGAACTGCGTAGAATCGAAAACCGCTACAACGGTACCGTTAACCACTACTTCCTCTGCGACCGTGGTCGTTTTGGCTATGGTTACGTGAACCTGAAAGACCGTCCGCGTCAGCCGGTACAGCGTCGCGGCGATGATCTGATAACCCTTAATGCCGAGCAGGCGATGCAGGGCGCGGCAGATATTCTGCGTCAGTCGAAGAAAGTCATCGGCATCGGTTCCCCACGAGCCAGCGTCGAGAGCAACTTCGCGCTGCGTGAACTGGTGGGTGTGGAAAACTTTTATACCGGTATTGCTCAGGGCGAACTGGAACGTCTGCAACTGGCACTGAGCGTGCTGCGTGACGGTGGTATTCATACGCCTGCACTGCGCGATATCGAATCGTATGATGCGGTACTGGTACTGGGCGAAGATGTTACCCAGACCGGCGCGCGTGTTGCGCTGGCGGTTCGTCAGGCTGTGAAAGGCAAAGCCCGTGAGATGGCTGCGGCGCAAAAAGTCGCTGACTGGCAGATTGCGGCAATCCTTAATATCGGTCAGCGAGCCAAGCATCCGCTGTTCGTGACCAACGTTGACAGCACTCGTCTGGATGATATCGCAGCATGGACTTACCGTGCGCCGGTTGAAGATCAGGCGCGGTTAGGTTTTGCTATCGCTCATGCGTTGGATAACAACGCGCCAGCGGTTGAGGGCATCGACCGTGACCTGCAGAACAAAATCGACGTCATCGTTCAGGCTCTGGCTGGTGCTAAGAAACCGCTGATTATCTCCGGTACTAACGCCGGTAGCGCAGAAGTGATTCAGGCGGCGGCTAACGTGGCGAAGGCGCTGAAAGGTCGCGGCGCTGACGTAGGCATTACCATGATTGCTCGCTCAGTGAACAGTATGGGTCTGGGCATGATTGGCGGCGGATCTCTTGAGGATGCGCTGACTGAGCTGGAAACCGGTCGTGCTGACGCGGTGGTGGTGCTGGAAAACGACCTGCATCGTCATGCAAGTGCGACTCGCGTTAACGCCGCACTGGCGAAAGCGCCTCTGGTGATGGTTGTTGACCATCAACGTACGGCGATCATGGAAAATGCTCACCTGGTGCTTTCTGCCGCAAGCTTTGCTGAGAGCGATGGTACGGTCATCAACAACGAAGGTCGCGCACAGCGCTTCTTCCAGGTGTATGACCCGTCCTACTACGACAGCAAAACGATTATGCTGGAGAGCTGGCGTTGGCTGCATTCGTTGCACAGCACTGTGCAAAACCGCGAAGTGGACTGGACGCAACTCGATCACGTTATTGACGCTGCCGTTGCCGCATTGCCGCAGCTGGCAGGCATTAAAGATGCTGCGCCGGACGCGAGCTTCCGCATCCGTGGACAGAAACTGGCACGTGAGCCGCACCGTTACAGCGGTCGTACCGCAATGCGCGCCAACATCAGCGTACACGAACCGCGTCAGCCGCAGGATAAAGACACCATGTTCGCTTTCTCAATGGAAGGGAACAACCAGCCGGATGCGCCGCGTTCACAGATTCCGTTTGCCTGGGCTCCAGGCTGGAACTCCCCGCAAGCGTGGAACAAGTTCCAGGATGAAGTGGGCGGTAAACTGCGTCATGGCGATCCGGGTGTGCGTCTGATTGAAGCGTCAGAAGGCGGTCTGGACTACTTCACTACCGTTCCGGCGAGCTTCCAGGCACAGGATGGTCAGTGGCGTATTGCACCTTACTATCATCTGTTTGGCAGCGACGAAATGTCCCAGCGCGCACCGGTCTTCCAGACGCGCATGCCGCAGCCGTACATCAAACTCAACCCGGCGGATGCCGCGAAGTTGGGCGTAAATGTCGGTACGCGAGTTTCCTTTAGCTACGATGGCAATACGGTGACACTGCCGGTTGAAATCTCTGAAGGATTATCGGCAGGGCAGGTTGGTTTGCCGATGGGTATGCCTGGCATCGCACCGGTACTGGCAGGCGCGCGTCTTGAGGATCTGCAGGAGGCACAACAATGAGTTGGATTACACCCGATCTGATTGAGATCCTGCTGAGCATTCTCAAAGCGGTAGTGATCCTGCTGGTGGTGGTCACCTGCGGGGCATTCATGAGCTTTGGTGAACGTCGTCTGCTGGGTCTGTTCCAGAATCGTTACGGACCGAACCGTGTTGGCTGGGGCGGTTCGCTCCAGCTGGTCGCGGACATGATCAAAATGTTCTTTAAAGAAGACTGGATCCCGAAATTCTCGGATCGCGTCATCTTTACTCTGGCACCGATGATCGCCTTCACCTCTCTGTTGCTGGCTTTTGCAATTGTGCCAGTCAGCCCGAACTGGGTGGTTGCTGATCTGAACATCGGGATCCTGTTCTTCCTGATGATGGCGGGTCTGGCCGTTTACGCGGTGCTGTTCGCCGGTTGGTCAAGCAACAACAAATACTCGCTGCTGGGTGCGATGCGTGCTTCTGCGCAGACGCTCAGTTACGAAGTGTTTCTCGGACTTTCCCTGATGGGCGTGGTGGCGCAAGCCGGTTCATTCAATATGACCGACATCGTCAATAACCAGGCTGATATCTGGAACGTTATTCCGCAGTTCTTTGGTTTTGTCACCTTTGCCATCGCGGGTGTGGCGGTGTGTCACCGTCATCCGTTTGACCAGCCGGAAGCCGAGCAGGAACTGGCCGATGGTTACCACATTGAATACTCCGGTATGAAATTCGGTCTGTTCTTTGTGGGTGAGTACATTGGTATCGTCACCATTTCTGCGCTGATGGTTACCTTGTTCTTCGGTGGCTGGCATGGCCCGTTCTTACCGCCATTCGTCTGGTTCGCGCTGAAAACCGCGTTCTTCATGATGATGTTCATTTTGATTCGTGCGTCGTTACCGCGTCCTCGTTATGACCAGGTAATGTCCTTCGGCTGGAAAGTCTGCCTGCCGCTGACGCTCGTCAACTTGCTGGTAACGGCGGCTGTCATTCTCTGGCAGGCGCAATAAGGGACACAAAGACCATGACCTTAAAAGAATTGTTAGTAGGCTTCGGCACCCAGGTACGCAGTATCTGGATGATCGGCCTGCATGCGTTCGCGAAACGCGAAACGCAGATGTACCCGGAAGAGCCGGTCTATCTACCACCCCGTTTTCGCGGACGTATCGTGCTGACGCGCGATCCTGACGGTGAAGAACGTTGCGTTGCCTGTAACCTGTGTGCGGTAGCCTGTCCGGTAGGTTGTATCTCTCTGCAAAAAGCGGAGACCAAAGATGGCCGCTGGTATCCGGAGTTTTTCCGCATTAACTTCTCACGCTGCATTTTCTGTGGCCTGTGCGAAGAAGCCTGTCCGACAACGGCAATTCAGCTTACCCCAGACTTTGAACTGGGTGAGTACAAGCGCCAGGACCTGGTTTACGAGAAAGAGGATCTGCTGATCTCCGGTCCGGGCAAATACCCGGAATATAACTTCTACCGGATGGCAGGTATGGCAATCGACGGCAAAGATAAAGGCGAAGCTGAGAACGAAGCCAAGCCTATCGACGTCAAGAGCCTGTTACCGTAAGGAGAGGGGCAATGGAGTTCGCTTTTTATATCTGTGGCCTGATAGCCATTCTCGCAACCTTGCGGGTGATCACCCATACCAATCCGGTACACGCACTGCTGTATCTGATTATTTCGCTGCTGGCGATTTCTGGGGTGTTCTTCTCGTTAGGTGCTTACTTTGCGGGTGCGCTGGAAATTATCGTTTATGCGGGCGCCATCATGGTGCTGTTCGTGTTCGTGGTAATGATGCTGAACCTCGGCGGTTCTGAAATTGAACAGGAACGTCAGTGGCTGAAACCACAAGTATGGATTGGTCCGGCAATTCTGTCGGCCATCATGCTGGTGGTCATCGTTTACGCCATTCTGGGTGTTAATGATCAGGGCATCGACGGTACGCCAATCAGCGCGAAAGCAGTCGGTATTTCCCTGTTCGGACCTTATGTTCTGGCGGTTGAGTTGGCTTCGATGCTGCTGTTGGCTGGTCTGGTTGTGGCCTTCCACGTCGGTCGCGAAGAGCGTATGGGTGAAGTGCTGAGCAACCGCACCGACGATCGCGCGAAAAGAAAAACGGAGGAGCACGCATGATCCCCTTACAACATGGATTGATCCTCGCTGCGATTTTATTCGTGCTGGGCTTAACCGGTCTGGTTATCCGCCGCAATCTGCTGTTTATGCTGATCGGGTTGGAAATCATGATTAACGCTTCTGCGCTGGCCTTTGTGGTCGCGGGTAGCTACTGGGGCCAGACCGATGGTCAGGTGATGTATATCCTCGCCATCAGTCTCGCGGCTGCTGAAGCGAGCATCGGACTTGCGCTGTTACTGCAACTTCATCGCCGTCGCCAGAACCTGAACATCGATTCAGTAAGTGAGATGCGTGGATGAACATGCTTGCCTTAACCATTCTTCTGCCATTTATTGGCTTTGTATTACTGGCGTTTTCTCGTGGTCGTTGGTCAGAAAATCTGTCCGCTACCGTAGGGGTTGGGTCGATTGGCCTGGCAGCGCTGGTGACTGCGTTTGTTGGCGTGGATTTCTTCGCCAACGGTAAACAGGCATTTAGCGTTCCGCTGTGGACGTGGATGTCTGTTGGCAACTTTAACATCGGTTTCAACCTGGTGCTGGACGGCCTGTCACTGACCATGCTTTCTGTTGTGACCGGCGTGGGGTTCCTGATCCACATGTTTGCTTCCTGGTATATGCGCGGTGAAGAGGGATACTCTCGTTTCTTCGCCTACACCAACCTGTTTATCGCCAGTATGGTTGTTCTGGTACTGGCTGATAACCTGTTGTTGATGTACCTCGGTTGGGAAGGCGTGGGCCTGTGCTCCTATCTGCTGATCGGTTTCTACTACACCGATCCGAAGAATGGCGCTGCGGCAATGAAAGCCTTCGTGGTGACCCGTGTCGGTGACGTGTTCCTGGCGTTCGCGCTGTTCATCCTCTACAACGAGCTGGGCACGCTGAACTTCCGCGAAATGGTTGAACTGGCGCCTGCGCACTTTGCAGATGGCAATAACATGCTGATGTGGGCAACGCTGATGCTGCTGGGCGGTGCGGTAGGTAAATCGGCGCAGTTGCCGTTGCAGACCTGGCTTGCTGACGCGATGGCTGGCCCGACGCCTGTTTCCGCGTTGATCCACGCCGCAACGATGGTTACCGCGGGTGTTTACCTGATTGCGCGTACCCACGGCCTGTTCCTGATGACGCCGGAAATCCTGCACCTGGTTGGGATTATCGGAGCTATCACGCTGGTGCTGGCAGGTTTCGCGGCGCTGGTGCAGACCGACATCAAACGCGTTCTCGCCTATTCCACCATGAGCCAGATTGGCTACATGTTCCTGGCGCTTGGTGTTCAGGCGTGGGATGCGGCGATTTTCCATCTGATGACGCACGCCTTCTTTAAAGCACTGCTGTTCCTGGCATCCGGCTCGGTTATCCTTGCCTGCCACCACGAACAGAACATCTTCAAGATGGGCGGCCTGCGTAAGTCTATTCCGCTGGTGTATCTCTGCTTCCTGGTCGGTGGCGCAGCGCTGTCGGCTCTGCCGCTGATTACTGCGGGCTTCTTCAGTAAGGATGAGATTCTTGCCGGTGCGATGGCGAACGGTCATATCAATCTGATGGTTGCAGGTCTGGTCGGCGCGTTTATGACCTCTCTGTACACCTTCCGTATGATTTTCATCGTGTTCCACGGGAAAGAACAAATTCACGCTCACGCAGGGAAGGGGATTACCCACCACCTGCCGCTGATTGTACTTATGATCCTGTCCACCTTCGTTGGCGCGTTGATTGTGCCTCCGCTGCATGGCGTGCTCCCGGCAACAACTGAGCTTGAGCATGGTCGCGTGATGACGCTGGAAATTACCTCCGGCATCGTAGCGATTGCGGGCATCCTGATTGCAGCCTGGCTGTGGTTGGGTAAACGTACTCTGGTGACCTCAATTGCCAACAGTGCGCCGGGTCGCCTGCTGGGAACCTGGTGGTATAACGCCTGGGGCTTTGACTGGCTGTATGACAAAGTATTCGTCAAGCCGTTCCTGGGCATAGCCTGGTTGCTGAAACGCGATCCAATGAACTCGATGATGAACATTCCGGCGATCCTGTCTCGCTTCGCAGGTAAAGGCCTGCTGTTGAGCGAAAATGGCTATTTGCGCTGGTATGTTGCATCCATGAGCATTGGCGCGGTTGTCGTGCTGGCACTGTTGATGGTACTGCGTTGAGTTTGAGGATTGCGGTTGTTTTGCCCGGTGGCGTTAAAACCGCAATCCGAAGTGAATTTTCTGTCGTGAGAATTCGTTGAAAATCAGGTCCTGTTGGGACTTTAACAAGGAATAAAGATCGCCATGTTACTACCCTGGCTAATATTAATTCCCTTTATCGGTGGCTTCCTGTGCTGGCAGACCGAACGCTTTGGCGTGAAGGTGCCGCGCTGGATCGCGCTGGTTACCATGGGATTGACGCTGGCGCTTGGCCTGCAACTGTGGTTGCAGGGCGGCTATTCACTGACGCAATCTGCTGGCATTCCGCAGTGGCAGTCTGAGTTCGTCGTGCCGTGGATCCCGCGCTTTGGCATCTCTATTCATCTGGCTATCGACGGTCTGTCGCTGCTGATGGTAGTGCTGACCGGTCTGCTCGGCGTTCTGGCGGTACTGTGTTCCTGGAATGAAATCGAAAAATACCAGGGCTTCTTCCACCTGAACCTGATGTGGATCCTCGGCGGCGTAATTGGCGTGTTCCTTGCCATCGACATGTTCCTGTTCTTCTTCTTCTGGGAAATGATGCTGGTGCCGATGTACTTCCTGATCGCGCTGTGGGGGCATAAAGCTTCTGACGGTAAAACGCGTATCACGGCGGCCACTAAGTTCTTCATCTATACCCAGGCGAGTGGCCTGGTCATGTTGATCGCCATCCTGGCTCTGGTATTTGTGCACTACAAAGCAACCGGTGTCTGGACCTTCAACTATGAAGAGTTGCTGAATACCCCGATGTCCCACGGCGTGGAATATCTGCTGATGCTGGGCTTCTTCATCGCCTTCGCGGTGAAAATGCCGGTGGTTCCGCTGCACGGCTGGTTGCCGGACGCGCACTCCCAGGCACCGACCGCAGGTTCCGTTGACCTGGCGGGGATTTTGCTGAAAACAGCGGCATACGGTCTGCTGCGTTTCTCCCTGCCGCTGTTCCCGAACGCGTCGGCGGAGTTCGCACCTATCGCCATGTGGCTGGGCGTTATCGGTATTTTCTACGGCGCGTGGATGGCCTTTAACCAGTACGACATCAAACGTCTGATTGCCTACACCTCTGTATCGCACATGGGCTTCGTGCTGATTGCTATCTACACCGGCAGCCAACTGGCTTACCAGGGCGCGGTGATCCAGATGATCGCTCACGGCCTGTCCGCAGCCGGTCTGTTCATTCTGTGTGGTCAGTTGTACGAACGTCTGCATACGCGTGATATGCGTATGATGGGCGGTCTGTGGGGCAAAATGAAATGGCTGCCAGCGCTGTCGATGTTCTTCGCGGTATGTACGCTGGGTATGCCAGGCACCGGTAACTTCGTTGGCGAATTCATGATTCTGTTCGGCAGCTACCAGGTGGTTCCGGTCATTACGGTGATCTCGACCTTTGGTCTGGTATTTGCCTCTGTTTACTCGCTGGCGATGCTGCATCGCGCTTACTTCGGTAAGGCGAAAAGCCAGATTGCCAGTGTTGAACTGCCTGGGATGTCGCTGCGTGAGCTGTTTATCATCCTGTTGCTGGTCGTGCTTCTGGTACTGCTTGGCTTCTATCCGCAGCCGATTCTGGATACCTCGCATTCTGCGATGAGCAACATCCAGCAGTGGTTTGTTAATTCCGTTACTACTACAAGGCCGTAAATCGCCATGACAATAACTCCACAACACCTGATTGCGCTGCTACCGCTGCTGATCGTCGGCTTGACGGTGGTGGTTGTGATGCTCTCCATTGCGTGGCGACGCAATCACTTCCTCAATGCCACGCTGTCGGTCATTGGGCTTAACGCCGCGCTGGTTTCGCTCTGGTTTGTTGGCCAGGCGGGCGCAATGGATGTCACCCCGCTGATGCGGGTTGACGGTTTCGCTATGCTCTACACCGGGCTGGTGCTGCTGGCGAGCCTTGCCACCTGTACCTTTGCCTACCCGTGGCTGGAAGGCTATGACGATAACCGGGAAGAGTTCTACCTGCTGGTGTTGATCGCCGCGCTGGGTGGCATTCTGCTGGCGAACGCCAACCATCTGGCGGCGCTGTTCCTCGGTATCGAACTGATCTCTCTGCCGCTGTTTGGTCTGGTTGGCTATGCGTTCCGTCAGAAGCGTTCGCTGGAAGCCAGTATCAAATACACCATCCTGTCTGCCGCAGCCTCTTCATTCCTGCTGTTTGGTATGGCGTTGGTGTACGCGCAGTCAGGCAACCTGTCGTTTGTTGCGCTCGGTAAGAGTCTCGGCGATGGTATGCTGAACGAACCGCTGCTGCTGGCCGGTTTTGGTCTGATGATCGTTGGTCTGGGCTTTAAACTCTCGCTGGTGCCGTTCCATCTGTGGACGCCAGACGTATACCAGGGCGCTCCTGCTCCGGTATCCACCTTCCTGGCGACGGCGAGCAAAATCGCTATCTTCGGCGTGGTAATGCGTTTGTTCCTGTACGCGCCGGTGGGTGACAGCGAAGCGGTACGTATCGTGCTGGGTGTCATCGCCTTTGCTTCCATTATCTTCGGTAACCTGATGGCGCTGAGCCAGACCAACATCAAACGTCTGCTGGGTTATTCTTCTATCTCTCACCTCGGTTATCTGCTGGTGGCGCTGATTGCTCTGCAAAGCGGTGAGATGTCGATGGAAGCGGTCGGCGTTTACCTGGCTGGTTATCTGTTCAGCAGCCTGGGTGCGTTTGGTGTGGTCAGCCTGATGTCCAGCCCGTACCGCGGCCCGGATGCCGATTCTCTGTTCTCCTACCGTGGGTTGTTCTGGCATCGTCCGATCCTTGCGGCAGTGATGACGGTGATGATGTTGTCTCTGGCGGGGATCCCGATGACGCTGGGCTTTATCGGTAAATTCTACGTACTGGCAGTTGGTGTGCAGGCCAACCTGTGGTGGTTGGTTGCCGCAGTAGTCGTCGGGTCCGCGATTGGTTTGTACTACTACTTGCGCGTTGCCGTGAGCCTGTACCTGAGCGCACCGCAGCAGCTTAACCGTGATGCACCGTCTAACTGGCAGTACAGTGCTGGTGGTATCGTGGTACTGATCTCTGCTCTGCTGGTTCTGATCCTCGGTGTCTACCCGCAACCGTTGATCAGCATCGTGCAGTTGGCAGCACCGCTGATGTAAGCGAAAAGTTGAAACGAAAAAACCCGCCTCGGCGGGTTTTTTTATGCAGCAAATATCAGGCTGAAAGCTGACGACTTACCAGCGGTCCGCTGACGTCTTTCGCCGCGCGCTCCATCACTTCCTGAATCACAGAAGACAGCTCGTTAATCTCAAATTTTGCCACGTAGCCATCTGCCTTTACTCTGCGAACGTGATCTTCATTTGCACTACCGGAGAGTGAAGAGTGGATCACTACCGGGATCTTTTTCAGACGCTCATCGGTTTTAATCTTGCGGGTGAGTGTAAAACCGTCCATCTCCGGCATTTCCAGATCGGTGAGCACCAGGGCGATTTTCTCGCTGATGGGTTTACCTTCCGCCAGGGCCTCCTGAGACAGTTGCTGTATTTTTTCCCACGCGTCTTTGCCCGTCACATGCATCAGATGGGGGATTTCCATGGCATTAAGCCCTTTCTCAAGCATCGCGCGGGCGACTTTTGAGTCTTCTGCAACAATCGCTACCGCACCCGGTGTGATATTGAACTTACTGGTTTTAAGATTGGTGGCACGCAGATCGTGATTTGACGGCACGATGTCATACAGGATTTGTTCAACGTCGAGTACCAGCGCCAGGTTGTTGGTCTCTTTATTGTCGTCCAGACAGGCGATACTGGTGATATAGCGACCGTTAACAGCTTTCTCCGCAGTATGTACCTGCTGCCAGTCCAGGCGCATAATGTTTTCCACGGATTCCACCGCAAATGCCTGCACGCTGCGGGCGTATTCAGTAATCAACAGGATATTAAGACCGGTTTCTGGTTTACATCCGGCAACGGCTGGCAGGTCAATTACCGGGATCACCTGATCACGGATATTCACCATACCTAACAGCGGGGCTTTCATGCCAGCCGGACGCGTAAACGTGGGCATCGGGACGATTTCACGCAGCTTGAATACGTTGATGCCAAACAGCTCCGATTTCTGCTCATCCAGTGATGTGCCCAGACGAAACAGCAACAGTTCAAAGCGGTTAGACAGGGTTAGGTTTGTCCTGTCGTCGATGTCTTTTTGAAAATTGTTCATCCTGTCCTCAGTGTGAAAGCCAGCTTTTCTCTGTTATCGGCACTGAGGCGAAAAAATAGAGCACTAAACCGTGAAAATGGCGAAATCGTGAGCCAGTTCGGTCGCCGGAAACAGGGTCCTGCACTCTTCGAGCAAACGCTGGCAGCCTTTTTCATCGTAGCGTGAGCTGACGTGGGTTATTATCAAACGGCTCACTCCGGCCTCCAGAGCCAACTGAGCGGCTTGTCGGGTAGAGCTGTGTCCACGGCTGTTGGCTTTTTCCTCCATCGACGAATCCAGCGTGGTTTCATGAATCATGACATCCACACCTTTTGCCAGCTCGATGGCGGTAGCACACGGTGCGGTATCGCCGAAAATAGCAACAGACTTGCCCGGTATTGCCGGCGCGAGAAAATCTGCACCGTTAATCGAGCGGCCATCTTCCAGCACGATGCTCTTTCCGGCTTTCAGTTCCTGAAACCAGGGACCCGGTTTCACGCCCGCAGCCTTTAGTGCTTTAGCGTCAAGCGCGCCGGGTTTATCATGTTCTTCGACCCGATAGCCGTAACACTCCACAGGGTGTTCCAGTGCGAACGCGGTAACTTTCCGCAAGCCATCATCCAGAATTTCACCCGCGGTAACTTCCACAATCTCCAGCGGATAATCGGTCCAGGAGCCGCTAAGGCGTAATGCGGTCTCGGTAAACTCCCGTAATCCTTTCGGACCGTAGAGTGTCAGTGGCTGAACGTTTCCGGCCATCGAACGGCTACACAATAGCCCGGGTAAGCCAAAGAGGTGATCGCCATGCAGATGGCTGATAAAAATTCGCTCGAGCTTTCCCGGATTAAACGGTGTACTAAGCATCTGGTGCTGCGTCCCTTCGCCGCAATCGAAAAGCCATAGCCCCGCCTGCGTGGGATGTTGCAGATTCAGTAGTATTGCCGTTACATTGCGTGAGCGAGTGGGAACACCCGCAGACGTGCCTAAAAATAGTAATTCCATCTTTTGCGTTACACTTTTCGCCATCATTGAGGCAGGGTGTTCAGGTTATCACAACAAAGGGGCAGACAATGATTCACTGGCAAGATCTCCACCATACAGAACTGAACGTCCAGCAACTGTATGCCATTCTTCAGCTTCGCTGCGCGGTGTTTGTCGTTGAGCAACAGTGTCCGTATCAGGATGTGGACGGCGATGATCTGGTGGGTGAAAACCGTCACATTCTGGGGTGGTATAACGGTCAACTGGTAGCGTATGCGAGGATTCTGAAAAGTGACGAGGATCTGGAGCCGGTAGTGATTGGTCGAGTGATCGTAAGCGAAGCGTTACGTGGTGAAAAACTGGGTCAACAGCTGATGGCGCAGACGTTGGCATCGTGCTCGCAGCACTGGCCGCACAAGGCGTTATATCTCGGCGCACAGGCACATCTGCAATCCTTTTACGCACGCTTTGGTTTTATGCCGGTAACGGATATCTATGACGAAGATGGTATCCCACACATAGGCATGGCGCGTGAGGCGTAAATAGCCACTGTTGTCTATAGTTAGTGGATACGTAAATAGAAAGGGAGAATATAATGTCTTTTCGTTCTGATGAATCACGTATTGACGACGACCTGGAACTACTCAGTGAAACGCTGGAAGAAGTGCTGCGTTCATCGGGTGATCCTGCTGACCAGAAGTATCTTGAGTTAAAAGCGCGCGCTGAGCAGGCGCTGGAGGATGTGAGAAATCGCGTAAGCCATGCCTCTGACAGCTATTATTATCGCGCGAAGCAGGCAGTTTGCCGGGCTGATGACTATGTACATGAAAAGCCCTGGCGTGGGATTGGCGTCGGCGCAACGGTCGGTTTAGTGATGGGTTTATTGTTGGCACGGCGATAAATTCAGCACCCTCTTCGCAATAGTAAGTACTCCCTAAACGGGGGTACTGCTTTTTCTGTTCAGTACCCCGTATAATGAGAGGTTTTTAACAGGGAGAGGTCCGCGTGCATTCAATCACTACTGCGCTGGAAAGTCTGATGCGCCATTTGTCGCAAGAGATACCAGCAGCACCTGGAATTCGTATTTACGATATACCTTTCCCGCTGAACGATGCATTTGACGCTTTAGGATGGCTGGCCAGCCAACCCGTCTGGCCGCAGTTTTACTGGCAGCAGCGTAACGGCGATGAAGAAGCTGCTGTGCTGGGAGCTACCGCCACATTCTCTTCTCTCGAATCTGCCCAGCAGTTTTTACGCCAGCATGAAGATAATCCAGAACTACGGATCTGGGGATTGAATGCGTTCGAGCCTCAACGCGGTAATTTACTGTTACCCCGTCTGGAGTGGCGACGCTGCGCAGGAATGGCGACTTTACGGTTACATCTTTATAGTGATGTTTCTCTGCGCGAAGATGCTGCGCGTGCTGGCGCATTTCTCTCAGCACTTGCCAGTGTTAAGCCACTTCCCACATTGCGCCTGAATTTGACCGGTGAACAGCACTGGCCTGATAAAGCTGGCTGGACACGCCTGATTGAACTTGCCACGCAAACCATCGCCAGAGAAGATCTCGATAAAGTGGTGCTGGCGAGGGCCACCGATTTACAGTTCTCTCATCCGGTGCATGCCGCAGCGGTAATGGCTTCAAGCCGTCGTTTAAACCTCAACTGCTACCATTTCTTTATGGCATTCTCCGCCGAATGCGCTTTTCTTGGTTCGTCTCCCGAACGCCTGTGGCGGCGGCGTGACACCGCTTTGCGCACCGAAGCGCTGGCCGGAACTGTCGCTAATCATCCTGACGATCACCGGGCCTGGCAGCTTGGTGAATGGCTAATGAAAGATGATAAAAACCAGCGTGAGAATATGTTGGTGGTGGAAGATATCTGCCAGCGGTTACAGAACTGCACGCAAACGCTCGACGTGCTTCCCCCGCAGGTGCTTAGATTACGCAAAGTGCAGCATTTGCGGCGTTGTATCTGGACGGCATTGAATCAGCCAGATGACGCGCTTTGCCTGATGCAGCTACAGCCGACGGCCGCCGTGGCAGGTATTCCGCGCGAGCTGGCGCGCGAGTTTATCCAGCATCATGAACCTTTTGAACGCGAATGGTATGCCGGATCTGCGGGATATCTCTCTCTGCGCCAAAGCGAGTTCTGCGTATCGTTACGTTCTGCGAAAATTAACGCAAACGTGGTACGCCTGTATGCCGGGGCGGGGATCGTGCGTGGCTCAGATCCAGAGCAGGAATGGCAGGAAATAGACAATAAAGCGGCAGGGTTACGTACTTTATTACAGATGGAAGGATAATGATTTCGTGTATATTCCCGACTCATATCAAAAATCCATTTATTCGATTCTTTATACTGTGTCGCAATATTGATACCGGACAATCTCATGTCAGTAAGCGCATTTAACCGACGCTGGGCGGCGGTCATTCTGGAAGCACTCACTCGCCACGGCGTCAGGCATGTTTGCATTGCGCCTGGCTCACGTTCGACGCCGTTGACTCTGGCTGCAGCGGAAAACTCTGCTTTTATACACCATACGCATTTTGACGAGCGTGGGCTTGGGCATCTGGCTTTAGGGCTGGCAAAGGTCAGCAGACAACCTGTTGCAGTGATTGTGACCTCCGGCACGGCAGTGGCGAATTTGTATCCGGCGCTGATCGAAGCTGGTCTGACCGGTGAAAAACTGATTTTACTTACGGCGGACAGGCCGCCAGAACTGATTGATTGCGGGGCGAATCAGGCGATTCGCCAGGCGGGTATGTTTGCCTCACATCCATCGCATACGCTCTCTTTACCACGTCCAACGCAGGATATTCCGGCAAGCTGGCTGGTTTCCACCATTGATAACGCATTAGCCTCACTGCATAGCGGCGCAGTACACATAAATTGCCCGTTTGCAGAACCGCTGTATGGCGATATGGACGAAACTGGTGTTGAGTGGCAACAGCGCCTTGGTGACTGGTGGCAGGATGACAAACCGTGGCTGAGCGAATCACGTCGGCTGGAAAGTGATAAGCAGCGTGACTGGTTTTTCTGGCGACAAAAACGTGGCGTGGTGATTGCCGGTCGCATGAGTGCGGAAGAGGGCAAGAAAGTTGCACTCTGGGCGCAGACGTTAGGCTGGCCGCTGATTGGCGATGTATTGTCGCAAACCGGGCAACCGTTGCCATGTGCCGATCTGTGGCTGGGTAATGCAAAAGCGGTGGCTGAGTTACAGCAGGCGCAGATTGTGGTGCAGCTCGGCAGTAGCCTGACCGGGAAACGTCTGCTGCAGTGGCAGGCCAGTTGCGATCCGCAGGAATACTGGATTGTCGATAATATCGAAGGACGTCTGGATCCGGCTCATCATCGTGGACGCCGGTTAGTCGCGAAGATAAGTGACTGGCTGGAACTGCATTCGGCTGAGAAGCGTCAGCCCTGGTGCGTAGAGATTCCACGTCTCGCAGAACAATCCTGGCAAGCGGTGGTGGCACGTCGTGATACCTTCGGAGAAGCACAACTGGCGCACCGCATTCGGGATTATCTGCCTGAACAGGGACAGCTGTTTGTGGGTAATAGTCTGGTGGTGCGTCTGATAGACGCACTGTCGCAGCTTCCTGTCGGTTATCCGGTTTACAGCAATCGTGGGGCGAGCGGTATCGACGGTTTGTTGTCTACAGCCGCGGGCGTACAACGCGCCAGCGCGAAATCGACGCTGGCTATTGTCGGCGATTTATCCGCGCTGTATGACCTGAATGCACTGGCGTTATTACGCAAGGTCTCTGCTCCGTTCGTATTGATTGTGGTGAATAATAACGGCGGTCAGATTTTCTCACTACTGCCAACGCCACAAAGCGAACGCGAACGCTTCTATCTGATGCCGCAGAACGTCCACTTTGATCACGCGGCAGCCATGTTCAACCTGAAATATCACCGACCGGAAAGCTGGGAGCAGCTGGAAAGCGCGCTGGCGAATGCCTGGCGAACCCCTGCAGCAACGGTGATTGAGCTGGTAGTGAATGAAACTGACGGGGCGCAAACTCTGCAGCAACTGCTGGCACAGGTGAGCCATCTATGATCCTGCACGCGCAGGCGAATGAGGGCCAGGCGGGTTATCCCTGGCTGGTTTTCCTGCACGGATTCTCGGGTGATTGTCAGGAATGGCAAACCGTCGGCGAGACGTTTCAAAACTACTCGCGATTGTACATCGATCTGCCAGGACACGGCGGTTCTGCTGACATTCGCGTGAGGGGCTTTGATGACGTCAGTGAATTGCTGCGTAATACTTTATTTAGTTACAACATACTTAACTACTGGTTGGTGGGATATTCTCTTGGCGGCAGAGTCGCGATGATGGCGGCCTGCCAGGGGATGCCGGGGCTTTGCGGATTGGTTGTTGAAGGTGGACATCCTGGGCTACAACGCGAAGATGAGCGGATTCAGCGTCGTCTCTCAGATGGCCGCTGGGCCGCACGTTTTCGCCGGGAACCGTTGCGTGATGTGTTTAATGACTGGTATCAACAGCCAGTTTTCGCCTCGTTAAGCCCTGTACAACGACAGGCGCTCGTGGCGCTGCGCAGCCATAATAATGGTGTTACGTTGGCTGCAATGCTGGAGGCTACCTCGCTTGCCGTCCAACCTGATTTACGTGCGCAACTCACTACGCGCACATTTCCGTTTTATTATTTATGTGGTGAACGTGACGATAAATTCCGCGCTTTGGCGACGGAAATGTCTGTACCGAACCATGTGATTCGTAACGCCGGACACAACGCGCATCGGGATAATCCCGCAGGCGTGGTGGACTGTCTGGCTCAGATTCTGCGTCGCTGACTAAAGGACATTTTATGATCTATCCTGATGAAACAATGCTTTACGCACCGGTAGAATGGCTCGATTGCTCTGAAGGCTACACCGACATTCGCTACGAAAAATCCACCGACGGTATCGCAAAAATCACCATTAATCGTCCGCAGGTACGCAACGCATTTCGCCCTGTTACCGTTAAAGAGATGATTCAGGCGCTGGCGGATGCACGTTATGACGATAACATTGGCGTGATTATCCTGACGGGTGCTGGCGACAAAGCGTTCTGCGCGGGCGGCGATCAGAAAGTGCGCGGTGACTACGGCGGATACCAGGATGACTCCGGTGTGCATCACCTGAACGTGCTGGACTTCCAGCGTCAGATTCGTACCTGTCCGAAGCCTGTTGTGGCGATGGTTGCGGGTTATTCCATTGGCGGTGGCCACGTGCTGCACATGATGTGTGACCTGACTATTGCAGCAGAAAACGCCATCTTCGGTCAGACTGGACCAAAAGTCGGTTCATTCGACGGTGGTTGGGGTGCCTCTTACATGGCGCGCATTGTCGGCCAGAAAAAAGCGCGTGAAATCTGGTTCCTTTGTCGTCAGTACGATGCGAAACAGGCGCTGGATATGGGCCTGGTCAATACCGTGGTTCCGCTGGCGGATCTGGAAAAAGAGACCGTACGCTGGTGTCGCGAAATGCTGCAAAACAGCCCGATGGCGCTGCGTTGCCTGAAAGCTGCGCTGAACGCTGATTGTGATGGTCAGGCGGGTCTGCAGGAACTGGCTGGTAACGCCACCATGCTGTTCTACATGACGGAAGAAGGACAGGAAGGCCGTAACGCCTTTAACCAGAAACGTCAGCCTGACTTCAGCAAATTCAAACGGAATCCGTAATGCGTAGCGCGCAGGTATACCGCTGGCAGATCCCCATGGACGCGGGGGTGATTCTGCGCGACAGGCGGTTAAAAACGCGTGACGGGCTGTACGTTTGTCTTCGTGACGGCGAGCACGAAGGGTGGGGAGAGATCTCCCCACTGCCGGGCTTCAGCCAGGAAACCTGGGAAGAGGCGCAAACTGCGCTGCTGAGCTGGGTAAACGGCTGGTTACAGGGGGATTCAACCTTACCGTCGATGCCTTCAGTGGCCTTTGGCGCAAGCTGTGCGCTGGCTGAACTTGAGGGGGCATTGCCTGATGCGGCGGACTATCGCGCTGCGCCGTTGTGTACGGGCGATCCTGACGATCTGGTTTTGCAACTGGCAGACATGCCGGGCGAGAAGGTCGCGAAGGTGAAAGTCGGTCTGTATGAAGCGGTACGCGACGGCATGGTCGTCAACCTGTTGCTTGAGGCGATCCCCACGTTACATCTGCGTCTTGATGCTAACCGTGCCTGGACGCCGCTTAAAGCGCAGCAGTTCGCGAAATACGTTAATCCGGAGTATCGCGCGCGCATTGCTTTTCTCGAAGAGCCGTGTAAAACCCGCGACGATTCGCGCGCGTTTGCTCGCGAAACCGGGATTAGCATCGCCTGGGATGAAAGCCTGCGTGAAGCAGACTTTACCTTTATAGCTGAAGAGGGTGTGAGTGCGGTCGTCATCAAACCAATGCTCACCGGCAGTCTGGATAAGGTTCGCGAACAGGTTGAGGCGGCGCACGCGCTGGGGCTTACGGCAGTAATCAGTTCGTCTATTGAGTCGAGCCTGGGCTTAACTCAACTGGCCCGGATTGCCGCCTGGCTGACGCCACAGACCATTCCTGGTCTGGATACGCTTAGTCTGATGCAATGCCAGCAGGTACGCAGCTGGCCGGGCAGCATGTTGCCGTGTGTCGACGTTGATTCTTTGGAACGGCTGTTATGAGCTTCCCTGACTGGCCGTGGCGTCACTGGCGGCAGGTTCGGGGAGATGCGCCAGCCTTACGCCTCAATGATGAGGTGCTAAGCTGGCGAGATCTTTGCACCCGGGTAGACGCTCTGGCTACAGGGTTTGCCGCTCAGGGCGTGGAAGAGGGCGATGGCGTACTGTTGCGAGCCTGGAATCATCCCCGGTCTCTGATGGCCTGGCTGGCATTGTTGCAGTGCGGAGCCCGGGTTTTACCTGTGAATCCACAACTGCCTCGGTCATTGCTGGAGACATTGGTACCTGATTTAACGCTGTATTTTGCGCTGAATCTGGAAGGCGACGATACATTTTCAGCGCTGACGCCACTGCGAATGCGCGAACAGTCTGGCGAGTATGCTGTCGCCTGGCTGCCCCAGCGTTTGAGCTCGATGACGTTAACCTCCGGTTCAACCGGGTTACCTAAGGCGGCTGTCCATACCTGCGAGGCTCATCTGGCTAGCGCACAGGGCGTGCTGTCGCTTATCCCGTTTGGTACAAAAGATGACTGGCTGCTCTCACTGCCGTTATTTCATGTATCTGGTCAGGGTATTCTGTGGCGCTGGCTGTTTGCGGGCGCGCGAATAACCGTGCGTGACAAGCAGCCGCTGGAACAGATGTTGATTGGCTGTACCCATGCTTCGCTCGTGCCCACACAGCTCTGGCGTTTGCTGGTGAATAAAACACCGGTAACGCTGAAAGCCGTATTGCTGGGAGGTGCGGCAATCCCCGTTGAACTGACTGAACAGGCGCGCGAGCACGGGATTCGTTGTTGGTGCGGTTACGGGCTGACGGAATTTGCCTCTACGGTTTGCGCAAAAGAAGCGGATGGTCTGGGCGATGTAGGCTCCCCTTTGCCGGGCAGAGAAGTCAGAATTGTTAATGATGAAGTCTGGCTGCGAGCCGCCAGTATGGCACAAGGGTACTGGCGTAACGGGAAACTTAACCCACTGGTTAATGCTGAAGGCTGGTTTGCCACCCGCGACCGTGGGGTATTAAATGACGGTAAGTTAACCATTGTCGGCCGCCTGGATAATCTGTTCTTTAGCGGTGGGGAAGGTATCCAGCCAGAAGAGGTGGAGCGCGTGATTACGTCGCATCCGCAGGTTCTGCAAGCCTTTATTGTTCCGGTAGAAGACAGAGAGTTTGGGCATCGCCCGGTAGCAGTCGTTGAATATGACGCTGACGCTGGAAAAATTGACCTTGCCGAATGGATTAACGATAAGTTGGCGCGTTTTCAGCAGCCGGTGCGTTGGCTGACATTACCGCCAGAGCTGAAAACCGGTGGTATTAAAGTTTCTCGCCGTGCGTTGCTTGACTGGGTTCGTGCCAACGATAAAGATTAAGGCCGCATTCATTTTACATCTCATTTTGCCATTCCATACCCATTGTTGTTTTGTTTATCTGCTAAAGCGTAACTTGTTATGATATTTATTAACAAACAGGTGCGCTATGGAATGGCATGTGAAGAAGTCTTGCTGTCTCAAAAAGACAGGGAAAATTTATATCGTAATTTGCGATAGCGGCGGCTCACTGAAGATGCTGGCTGAGGCGCAAACCTCTGAGCGGGTTAATGTCGGCGATCTTCTTTCACCGCTGAAAGATGCTTTGTATTGTATTAATCTTGATACATCACGGGTGATTAAAATAATAGATGCCAGACAATACCACTGTGACGACTGGCAGCGTCTGTTGCATCTGTCTGAGGGCAAATAACCTCAGGAAGCCTGTCCGGGAGAAGGCAGAAAAATCATCATCAGCCCTGCCATGATGCACAACACTCCAGCAAACGTCTTCAATGAGAAAGTCCCCTGCCAGCCGGGTAAAATCATCGATGCTACCCATACCAGCACATAGCTGAGGCTGAGCAGGGCATATGCTTTGCTCAGAGCCAGCTGGTGCAGGGCTTTATGCCAGCAGATAACTGACAGTAAATACCCCAACAGACCGGCATACAGGGCTAGCGCCCCGATGCTGGTGGACAATAAAGCGGATATAAACGCCTGCGGATATTGTATCGGCGGCAGACTATCCATCGCATAACCCAGACTTAGTTGAGCGGCAGAAGTAATGAAAACGCTGCACAAACCCCAAAATATGCCCATTACACCGCGCTCCCAAGAATAAAGATGCCGGTGATGAGCAGCCCAACCCCCAGCCAGTGACGCCTTGTGACAGGTTCGCGCCAGATTTTCCATGCAGCCAGTGTGACCCATACAAAGTTGAGACTCAGCATCGGATAGGCGATGCCGACGGGAATGTTCTGCAATACTACCATCCAGAGCAGCATAGCCAGACCCAGACAGGCCAGAGCCAGGACAACCCACCGCATAATATGACGTTTTCGCGCGTGGACGGGTACCGGGCGAGTGGCCTGCTTCTGGCATAGTTGTCCGCAGACGCTGAGCAGGCTGGCAAGAACCAGGATTATCCAGATCATTTTGGTCGATACTGAATCAAAACCAGGCGTCCCTGATTATCGATATAGTCAGCAGGCGGAATGGCAAGTTGATTAATATCTTCACCTTTCGAAATTGACAACACGAGGGTAATGTTTCCTTCCTGACGATGTTGTGCTAACCAGTTTGCAAAGTCATCCCGGCTGACAAAGCGGCCTCTGGCATCCGGGTAGTTGAGTCCGTATTTTAACTCGCCCGCTTGTCCGTACATGATGATGTCGTCGCGTTTCAGACTCCAGGCCAGGCCCGCAGCGACACCTACGTTATCGGAGAGAATATAACGACTCGACTCCAGCGACTCTTTGGTCATCTCAACAAAAAACTGAGGCTGCTTAGATTCCATGACCCGATCGGGTATTGAAAAGCCAAACAACAGCGCCAGTCCCAGTGGACAAAGCGCTGCGAATTTCCAGTTTTTCTCGGTACTGTTCAGCGTATACCAGCCAAAAAAAGTCCAGCTAATAAAAATGCCCCACACACAAAAAACCTTATAGGTTTCAATATGCGTCCAGACAGGCGACTTTAACGGCCCCAACGTGGAAGCGATAAAAGTTGCGACAATGCCGAGCACGCCAAACAGGATGTTAATCCAGCCATTAACGCGTAAGGCAATGGAACCCTTTTGTGCTGCCTGCAGGCCGAAACGCGCAGTGAGGATCGCAAGCGGTGCGAAGCAGGAAAGAATATAGGTCGGCAATTTTCCTTTGGCGATACTGAAAAACAGTATCGGCATGATTATCCAGCTCAGCAGGTACAAGGCACTGCACGGAAAATCACGTTCACGCCAGCCCGTACGCAGTGCGCCAGGCAGCAGGCCAAGCCAGGGCAGGCAGCCTGCGATAAACACAGGCAGGTAATACCAGAACGGCGCTTTATGCTGGGCATCCGCCTGCGCAAACCGTTGAATATGTTCGACCCAGAAAAAGTAATGCCAGAAGTCAGGTTCGCGTTGTGCAATGGCCATCGCCCACGGCAGAACAATCGCTATACAGCCTAAAATTGCCAGCCAGCCGTAGATAAAAAATGTTTTCCAGCGTTTTTGCACCCAGACCCATGGCAGTACGCTGAGTACCGGGACGGCGAGTGCGAGAAAACCTTTGGTCATTACTCCCATACCGCAGGTTAACCCTAGCAGTAAAAAAGCGATGATTTTGCGTTTTTTACTGGTGGCCTGCATGCCTTCCCAAAAACAGAACATGCCCGCCATCAGCCAGAGTGCGATGATAGGATCAAGAACCGCGTAGGTTCCGATGCTGTAAACGGAGAAAAACGTTAAGAAAATGACTGAAGAGAGTAAGGCTGTGCGTTTATCCTGCCATAACCGCATTGCAAATCCGGCTACCAGCAGTGCGGTCAGCAGTGTAGCAAAAATTGCACCTGCCCTGACGCCAAAGTTGGTGGCACCAAAGAGCCATTGCCCGATGCTGTTTAGCCAGTATCCGGCAATGGGTTTTTCAAAATAGCGTAGCCCTAAAAAGTGCGGGACTATCCAGTCGCCCGCGTTCAGCATTTCCCGACTGATTTCAGCATAGCGCGTCTCGTCAGGCTGCCAGAGCATGCGGCTATTGATGGGTAAAACGTAATACAGCGCAATAAAGGCGATAAATGCCATTATGTTGCGTATGGATCTCATCATGTCGCGCTCACTGGTTGCTGGCAGCCGAGCCATCCCTCTCTGCCGGGTATTTTGCCACGTATGATTTGTCCTGATGGCAACGTGTTAATGTCGTCCGGCAGCAGATCGCCAAGTGGACAAAACGTAATCCCCGCATCAATTGCGCGAATCAGTAGAGTGTTAAAATCCTGATGAAAGGCGATACCTTCGACTTCCGCATGAATTGTGTACACAGATGTTCCTCTGTTCATCAGCATGTGGGAGAGGATCCAGGAATTGAAATCGACAGCTTGCACTTCCCCGCCAACCACTTCATCCCATGTCGGTAAGGTAACGGGAATTTGCGGCGTGCCTGTTTTGCCTGTCTCAAGCACCGGGCGGAATAACGATGTTCCCCGACAGTCGCTGTTATAACGCAGCTTGAACGCTTCTTTTGCGTGGACAACGCGTGCATCGGCACGCCAGCCGGCAACGGCAGAACAGGTGACAGGCTGTCCGGTAATGGCTTCGAGAGCGGTGATACCCTGGGAAATATCATCGATTAGCTGTTTGTCATTCCAGTTCCCGCTGCGAGCTTGCCAGGCGTGGTGATCCCAGGCATGTAACCCGGTTTCGTGAACCAGAGCCGTTTGCTGAATAATTGCCGCATTGGCCTGGCCGATCTCTTTTCCAGGCCACGCGGTACCTGCCAGCAAAATATCCCATCCGTAGAGGGAGGCAGCGTTTGAGCGCAGCATCTTCCATAGAAACTGCGGCTTTACCAGACGCCAGAGATGGCGTCCCATGTTGTCAGGCCCAACGCTGAAGAAAAAACTTGCCCGAACGTTATGTCGGTTCAATGTCTCCAGCAGGCGGGGTACGCCTTCGCGCGTCCCCCTGAAGGTATCGACATCAATACGCAAGCCTACCTGTTTCATGATCTCTGTTCCGTGATATCCACACTGCGCAAGAAGAAATCCAGGGTTTCTTCCACAGTCTCCAGCATTTCGATGGAGGGCTCCCAGTTCAGGCAGCGCTTGGCATTGCGAATATTGGGTTTCCGGTGTTCAACGTCCTGATAACCTTTACCATAGTAGCTGCTGCTTTCGACGTCACGAAAACCGGCAAATGGTGGAAAGTGTTGGCGCAACGGATGTCTTTCGAAGCAGGCCAGCAGCATTTCCGCCAGTTCCTGAATACTGGCTTCATTATCCGGATTACCAATATTGATAATCTCGCCGTCGCAGCGTCCGCCGTCGTTTTCAATGATACGGAACAGAGCTTCGATACCATCGCGAATATCAGTAAAGCAGCGCTTCTGTTTACCGCCTTCAATCAGCTTAATCGGTGACCCTTCCACCAGATTCAGGATCAGCTGAGTAATGGCGCGTGAGCTACCGATACGTGCAGCGTTGAGGCTGTCCAGACGTGGTCCCATCCAGTTAAACGGACGGAACAGCGTGAAGCGTAATCCCTCTTTTTCGCCATACGCCCAAATGACGCGATCCAGAAGCTGTTTGGACACTGAGTAGATCCAGCGTGGTTTATTGACCGGGCCAACGGTAAGGTTTGAGCTGTCTTCATCAAAGACCTTATCGCTACACATCCCGTAAACTTCTGAGGTGGAGGGGAAAATGATGCGCTTTTGATATTTCACGCAGTAGCGAATGATCCTCAGGTTCTCTTCAAAATCAAGTTCAAAGACGCGCAGCGGATTACGGGTGTATTCAATCGGCGTGGCAATCGCCACCAGCGGCAGCACGACGTCGCATTTTTTCACATGATATTCAATCCATTCGGAATGAATACTGATATCGCCTTCCACAAAATGGAACCGCGGGTGTTGCAGAAAACGCCCAATCGCATCGCTGCCAATATCGAGCCCATAGACTTCATAGTTATCTTCGCGCAGCAGGCGTTCTGTCAGATGATTACCAATGAAACCATTAACGCCGAGGATCAAAACACGAGTACGACGTTTGCGGGTGGAAAGCGGCTGGCTGTTCAGATGAGACCCCGCAACCAGACCCAGCACTTGCGCCAACTGCGATCCCTGCATAGTGATACCATCGCCAGCTTGCCCGGTGATGATTTCGAGCGCCCCATCAGCACAGGCAATCAGTAATGGTGACACTGAAAGCACGGTCCCTGGCTGGGCTACAGCGCGATGAGCAGACAGTCGTGATGACCAGACAGTGAATTTTTGTGTTCCCACGTAGCTGAATGCGCCCGGCCAGGGATCGGATACGGCACGTACCATGTTATGTAACTGCGCTGCAGGTTTACGCCAGTCGAGGAAGCTGTCGTTCGGCGTCCGTCGACCAAAGCAGGTGGCTTCTGTTTCCTGCTGAGGGCGTTCCTGAAAGTCACCCGTTTTGATAGCCGGCAGCGCCTGTTCGAGAACCTGCCGGGCAGTCTGGCACAGTTTATGATGCAGCGTTAAGGCTACGTCGTCGGGGGAAATGGCAACACGTTGTTGAGCAATAATAGCGCCCGCATCCGCGCGTTTTACCATGCGATGAAGCGTCACGCCCGTTTCTGTTTCTCCGTTGACCAAAACCCAGTTCAGCGGTGCGCGGCCACGATACTTGGGCAGCAGCGAGCCGTGCAGGTTAAAGGCACCCACAGGCGCAAGATTCAGAATGTCATCGCTCAGTAAATGACGATAGTAGAACGAGAAGATAACATCTGGCGCGAGCTGGCTAATTCGTTCAATCCATAGCGGATGATTGACCTCGTCAGGGGCGTAAACCGGTATGCCTGCGCTGGCCGCCAGCCGGGAAACCGAACCGAAAAATGCTTTCTCAGCAGGGTTATCGGCGTGGGTAAAAATAGCTGCGATTTCATAACCTGCATCCAACAAGGCTTGAATTCCCTGACATCCCATATCGTGATAAGCAAATACGACGGCTTTCATGCGTGGTGTTCCTCGGTTGAGTGCGTGGTTTGTGGACGAATAACGTGTTGAACAAAATAACGGGGGCGGGCACGGACATCGTTATAGATGCGACCGATATATTCGCCGAGTAATCCCATGCCTATAAACTGTGCGCCGATAAACGTGAACAGTACGGCAAACAGCATGAATACCCCTTCCGCAGCCCACTGTGGGCCTAGCGTCAGGCGAAGAATGACCAGCAGGACGGACAGAGTGAAACCCGTGGCGGCAATCACGCTGCCCAGCAGACTCAACATACGCAGTGGTGTGGTTGTCAGGCAGGTCACCAGGTCATACATCAGGTTAATCAGGCGCATGAAGCTGTACTTAGAATCGCCAAATTCACGTTCCGCGTGGTGCACCGGAATTTCCGTCGCACGCCGGGCAAAAATGTTGGCCAGAATCGGAATGAAGGTGCTGCGTTCCTGGCAATGCAGCATGGCATCAACGATGTGACGGCGATAAGCACGCAGCATGCAGCCGTAATCTCCCATCGCTTTTCCGGTGGTTCGCTGAATCAGATGGTTGATCATCCGTGAGGCGGTCTTACGAAACACACTGTCTTGCCTGTTCTGGCGCACCGTTCCGACGACATCGAAACCTTCATCAGCTGTGGCAACCAGCCGGGGGATCTCCTCCGGAGGGTTTTGTAAATCGGCATCCAGCGTGATAATCAAGTCGCCGGTAACGTGGCTAAAACCGGCCATAATTGCCGAGTGTTGCCCGTAGTTTCGGTTGAGCAGAATAGAGACAATATGGCTGTTCTGCGCATGAGAAGCCTCCATCATCAGTTGAGCGGAATTATCGCTGCTGCCGTCATCGATCAGCAGTATTTCGTATTCTTTTCCCAGCTTTTCGCAGGCGGCGCAGGTACGTTTAATTAACTCTGGCAGGCTTTCCTGTTCGTTAAACACGGGAATAACCACCGAGACTTTCTTAATCGGCGTGGCTTCAAACATGATTATTGTCCTGCTATCTGGCGAAGTGCTGTAATCACGCGCCGGGTATCATCGGCGGTCATGTCAGGGAATAACGGCAGCGAACAGATGCGCGCGCTATTCCATTCCGTATCAGGAAGCGAAAGGGTAGTGAAACGTTCGCGATAATATTTTTGCGTGTGTGCGGCGCGAAAATGCAGGCCGGTACCAATACCTCTGGCTTTAAGCGCTTCCATTAACGCATCTCTGCTTATGCCGCAGCGTGCTTCATCGACACGAATAATAAACAGGTGCCAGGCGTGTACATGCGACCACCGCGGCAGGTTCAGCGGCTGAAAAGGCGAATCAGCCAGCGCTTGTTGGTACTGTTGGGCAATTTCCGCGCGGCGCGCGTTCAGTTGCGCCAGTTTGCCCAGTTGCGCCAGGGCGATAGCAGCATTGATGTCGGTGAGGTTGTATTTGTATCCCGGCGTGAGAACTTCTGCCTGCGGGGCTCGGCCGTAGGTTTGTCGGTCATACGCATCCACTCCCAGGCCGTGAAATTTCAGGCTGCGTAACCGTTGAGCCAGCTGTTTGTCGTCAGTAACAACCAGCCCGCCTTCCGCACAGGTAATATTTTTGATGGCGTGAAAGGAGAAGATTGCCGTGCCGCGAGCACCAACATGACGACCTTTATATAACGTTCCCACGGCATGGGCTGCGTCTTCTATCACCGGGATCCCATAGCGCTCGCCGATAGCGTAAATCGCGTCAAGATCGGCGGGAGCACCTGCGTAATGCACCGGTATAATAGCTTTGGTTCGTGGCGTAATAGCGGCTTCAATTTGCTCCGGTGTTACCATCAGCGTATCGCGGTCGACATCGATCATGACCGGCGTGGCTCCCAGCAGGACAATCATGTTGAGCGTAGAAACCCACGTCATTGACGGCGTGATGACTTCATCGCCTTCACCCACACCCAACGCCATCAGCGTGACGTGCATACCTGCGGTGGCAGAGCAGACGGCAACGGCATGTTGGTTCCCCGTAAGCCGACAGAACGCTTCCTCCAGCTCATGGTTTTTAGGGCCGGTGGTTATCCATCCTGAATCCAGAACCGCCTTAACTGCGGTAAGTTCTTCAGTACCCATTGCCGGGCGAGAGAAGGGCAAAAAGTCAGACATCATTATTCCTTCAAGCCATTAAACGCAGTCGTAGGTTTATTTTTATGACAAACAAGCGCGCGTTAATTATTTCATCAGGCTACAAAGGTTAATGATCGAAGGTTAATTTATCCTTAAGGATTTAAGGCGGAGAAAAGAGGGCGATGTAGAAGAGATTAATGGTTATTTTATTGATATTAAAACATTTTGTTTGCTCAGCCCCGAAGGGCTGGTGCATAAAGATATTAAGTCAGCGAGGTGATTCTAAGAAGCAGCGTTGTACTTACAGTAATCCTTTTAATGTTAATGTCTTTCGGGTGGCGATGTTTAAGTCGTAATGTCCAAGATCTTCTGGTTTTACCCAGGCGAAATCCTGAAACTCTTCATTAATGTTCACTTCGCGATTGGCAGAAATGCAGTCGAAGATCAGATAAATCATGTAAATTTCTTCCTGCCTGCCGTCAGCATACGTTTTGGAGCGGATATCATCGCTGAAGGTCCAGGGGGTGATATCGGTCAACACAAGCTGCTCGCCTAACTCTTCCCTTACTTCCCGTCGCAGGGCTTCTTCGATACGTTCGCCAGGTTCCACGCCACCGCCCGATAACGCCCACTGACCGGGAAAAACACCGCGATCGTTGGCCATTTTACACAGCAAATAACAGCCTTCATTTTGAATTAATGGGCAAACAATTGTCCTTTGACGCACGGTTATGTTCCTTATGTACAGAGATGAGGCAAAAGAATACGGGAGCTGACGCGTTGGTTAAAGTGATTATTGTCAATTCCATCGTCACTTATTGAAACGGTTTCGGGTAGTATTTCGTTACAATATGTTATTAGATCGCTTTTTTAGCTCATTGATTCCTTTGCTGTTGGCAGTACAATCCTGCGGTTTTGGGGCACATTAATTACTTGCTTGCTGGAAAGGGTAAAAATGAAAAAAAGCGTACTGTTAGGACTTGCCGGAATGCTGTTTGTTTCCGCATCGGCTAATGCCATCAGCATCAATGGTCAGGCTGGTGAAGATTACACCAACATTGGCGTCGGCTTTGGCACCGAGTCAACCGGATTAGCGGTAAGCGGCAACTGGATGCACAACGATGACGATGGCGACGCGGCTGGTCTGGGTCTTGGTCTGAATATCCCGCTTGGACCGCTGTTGGCTACTGTTGGCGGCAAAGGTATTTACACCAATCCGAAGGATGGTGATGAAGGTTATGCGGCGGCTGTTGGTGGTGGTCTGCAGTGGCCGATTGGCGACAGCCTCCGTCTGTTTGGCGAATACTATTACTCTCCGGACTCGCTCTCCAGCGGTATCGACAGCTTTGAAGAAGCGAATGCCGGTGCGCGCCTGACGATTATGCGTCCACTGAGCATTGAAGCGGGTTATCGCTACCTGAATCTGGCCGGTAAAGATGGCAACCGTGATAACGCGATTGCTGACGGCCCGTACGTTGGGGTTAGCGCCAGCTTCTAATCTTCCTGGCGCGGCGTTCTGCTGCGCCTGTTTTACTCCTCTTCCTTCTCCATGTTCCCCCTGCATTGCGTTATAGTGTTTCTATTACAAAAGCAGGAGAACACAATGTTAAATGTGGAGATGCTATCCACCGGGGATGAAGTGTTGCACGGGCAGATCGTCGACACCAACGCTGCCTGGCTGGCCGATTTTTTCTTTAATCAGGGATTACCGTTAACGCGCCGTAACACGGTAGGCGACAATCTTGACGATTTGGTCGCTATCTTGCGTGAGCGTAGTGAACACGCCGATGTGTTGATCGTCAATGGCGGCTTAGGGCCAACCAGCGATGATTTGAGTGCACTGGCAGCGGCAACGGCAAAAGGTGAGGGACTGGTGCTGCATGAGCCATGGCTGGCCCAGATGGAGAGCTTTTTCCGCGAGCGCGGCCGCGTGATGGCGCCGAGCAATCGCAAACAGGCCGAGCTTCCTGCCAGCGCGGAGTTTATTAATAATCCGGTGGGCACTGCAT
>NZ_CAMSEL010000020.1:0-120104 GCF_947057495.1 Citrobacter sp. Marseille-Q5395
GAGCGACAAACGAAAATTAGCAAAGGGGGAACTCGGCGAGAGCCAAAGTTGGAAAAAGAGAACGAGCCGGTGGTTCCAACCCCCCGCCTCACCGCCATATTTGAAGAAGAGCTCGTACGCAAGTACGGGCTTTTTTTTCGCCTGTGATCCGCCCTGAATAGCGTGGTATCGCTGCACCTTTGCAGCGATACCAACACACTCATCACCGGTTATCGAGTTGCACAAGCGCCAGCCCCAGTTGACTCAGAGCAGCGTAGAACCCAAAAGCGTCATATTTACAACAATTGGCTGAAAACTCTGGCAGCCATCGTAGTAACACTGATACGGTTTTTCTGCGTAATGCATTGATGCGCAGATGGTTAAGGTTCTCCTCCCCCAACGAAAAATGCAAATGACTCAGTAACTCGAGAAAAATAGCCAGATGATCGCCGGGTTCGTTAAAAGTCTCACTCGTCTGCATTCCCGCTTCAAACAACAGGTGTTTGATCTCGCTGTCACCCGACTCGCACTGCTCATAAACTGAGGCATATGGCAAAGCGGCCTGAGTATCCGACATAAGAAACAGGCCACAAAAGTCTGCGGCAAGTTCCAGTTGCCCCTCTTCACGTAGCTTAAGCGCGGCGATTTTTTCTTCCAGAATCGTCACCGGTTGATTCAACGACGGTTCGCGTTTTAACAGCGAATACCAGTCCTGCATGTCCGAGGCGTGAAGTTGCAGCAAACTTTCACTATCCAGTTCACGGGAGAACAGTCGCGCCAGCCACGCGTAAACGCAGGCAATTTGTTCCTCCGTCAGATGTTTTTGGCTATCCATTTATTTTACCTGCTGCGCTGGGACATACTCACATTGCGCCACCATTTCCAGTGGGCCATTGAATGCAGTCACGCGATCCACTTGACCATTGTATTTCTCGATCTCCACCAGCGTGGTATGCGCGCTGGTTGCCTGAGCCAACTGAGAAGTACCGATATCCAGCGTTAAGACGTTAGGGTTACCGTATTTACACAGCGCATTGATCTCTCCACCTTTATCGGGATCGTACCAGGCGCCTTCATGGATACGGACCACGCCAGGCTTATAAAAATCAGAAACAACCGCACCGGCTAATACTTGTCCACGACCATTGAAGACCCTGACAATATCACCGTTTTGGATACCACGAGCTTGTGCATCCTGTGGGCTGATAAAAACAGGTTCTTTACCGCTAACAGCATAGTGCTGCCGCAACGTTTCCGATTCGCAGAGCTGCGAATGCAGGCGAAAATCCGGATGTACTGACTGTAAATGTAATGGCCAGCGCTGTGAGCCCGGCCCGCCATGTGAACGCTCGATTTTTTCGAACCACATCGGATAGCCCTGACAGTCGTCATAGTGCATTTCGGCAATCGTTTTAGAGTAAATTTCAATCAAACCACTCGGCGTTCCCAGCGGTTCAAGATCGGGATCTTCGCGAAATGCCTGGTGACGTACAAACATTTGCGGATGCTCGAACTCGATATACTCCTGTTGATTCCAGAACACATCAAATGCGGGTAAGTGGACACCGCGTCCTTTCCCCTGCTGGCTGCCTTCCTGCCAGATGCGCTTCAACCAGCCCATTTCATCCAGACCTTCGGTGAAAGCTTCCTCGCGGTTAAAACGACGGCAGAGATCGCGGAAAATATCAAAATCATTACGCGCTTCAAATTGCGGTGCTACCAATTGTTTCATAGCAATAATTCCGCGATTGGAATGGTTGCCATATTGGTCAAGATCGTTACGTTCAAACTGGGTTGTCGCAGGCAAGACGATATCAGCAAAACGACATGTAGAAGTCCACTGGTTATCAATCGCAATGACTGTTTCCAGCTTGCGCCAGCCTTCCATGATCCGGTTGATCTGCTGATGGCGGTGGAACGGGTTGGTTCCCGCAAATACGCACATTTTTAGCGGCGGTAGTTTTACTGTTTTGCCGTTCCAGTTAATAGTTTTCCCTGGCTCCAGAATTGCGTCGATGAAACGCGCGATAGGGATAGTGCTGCTATATCCTTTGTAATCGGTGCTGTCATGCACTGGAGGCACCGTCGTCGAGCCGGAAAAACCGCTTAAAATAATACCTTTGCGACTGGGCGTTCCCGCACCATTATAGTGCCAGCCAAACCCAAAGCCTCCCCCTGGCAAACCAATTTGACCCAGCATTGAGGCCAGTACCACTACCATCCACGCCCATTGCTCGCCATGCTGCATACGCTGTACGCACCACCCTGCAATAATCTGCGTTCTTCCTGAGGCCATTTGTCGTGCCAGAGCACGGATTGTTTCGGCATCAATACCACACAATTTCTCTGCCCACCGGGCATCTTTTGGCTGACCATCGCTCTCCCCCAGCAAATAAGGGAGAAACTGTTCAAAACCGACGCAATAGTTACTAATGAAATTTTTATCGTACAGATTTTCGGTATATAGCGTATGCGCCAACGCCAGCTGTAGCGGAACATCAGCCTGTGGATTGACGGCAATATGCTTAACCTTGTCGCGACCCAGGTAGTCATGCGTTGACGTCACTACCGGATCCACACTAATTACCGAGATCTCATCCCGTGCGACTTTCTCTTTCAGTTGCTCGTAATAACCATAAACATCATGATCCGGACACCACCAGTTGGCCTGCGGGTTTTTGATCAGATCAGCCCCCCACAACACGATGGTTTTGCTATTTTGCAGAACCAGCGGCCATGAAGTTTGCTGCTCGTAGACTTCCATGGATCCGACCACGCGCGGCAAAATCACCTGCGCCGCCCCGGTGGAGTAGTCTCCGCCGGTGCTGACGCTATTGCCATGCAGCGCAATGGCTCGGGCCAACATACCGGAGGCGTTATGGAACATACCCGTCGATTGCCAGCCGCTCGCCGTCAGCAGTGCACTGGGGCCGTAGGTTTTCTGGATACGCTCCAGTTCCTGATAAAAAAAGTCCAGCGCTTCATCCCATGAGACACGAACAAAACGGTTATCTCCACGTTGCGTAGTATCGCTTTGTTGGCGTTTACGCATCCAGTCCACGCGTACCATTGGATAACGAATGCGCGATGCACCATGAACATGGTCCGGCAGACCTGCAATCATTTTCGATGGATATCTGTCACGTTCAAAAGGTTTAACCGCAATAAATCGTCCATCTACGACCGTGGCGCGGATTGCCCCCCAGTGGGAGCCAGTAAGGATCCCCTCTTTTACCACAGCGCCTTGTTCACCCATGGCGGCCGCAGTTGCACTACGGGGAGTCAGTAACGAAGGCCCTAACATACCTGCAACGGTCATTCCCCCCAGTTGCAGAAGAAAGCGCCGACGTGATACCTGCAATGTGTCTTTACTTTTCATTGTTCTCTCCCTTATCACTATGGGGCTTATCCGTGGTGTCTGACGCGTTCAACTGGAGGTATTTCAACAAGGTACGTTCTTCTCGTTTATCCAGACTGGTAAAGCCAATCATGCCATTGAGCGTGCCAATCCAGCCGTTCGCATCAAAGTGCGATTTTTCCGGAGCGCCGTGGCACTGGTTACAGGTACCGTTATATAGCGAGTCGGCATAAGCCCAGATCGGCTTGATGTCATTCACCATGTCACTCTTTTGCATCCACGCAGTGGCCTGCAACTTACTCCACTCAGTGTTAGTCGCCGCGACGGTGGTTTTTTCCAGCGTTTTCACATGTTGCTGAACATCGCCACGGATGGATGCCACAAAAATTCGCTTACCTGGAAGTTGAGTCAGAACGCGTCGACGTCCCTGGCTTTCCGTCCAGCCGGTAATTTGTACCTGCAGCCATTCACCGTCACGTTTCAACACCGTCACTTCTGAAGCTGGCAGTAACGAGCCTGCAGGTTCTTTATCACCTTTAGACGCATAAATAGGTTTGATATCAAGAGAGTACAGAGTATCGCCGTCGCTGTTAGCATTGGCGCGTAATTCATCAAATTGCTTGCGGAAACCGCTGCTCATATCGGGTAACTGGTGGGCAATACCTTTATGACAGTCAATACAGGATTGGTTGTCTTTGGCGGCAATTTTCATCTGACGTGCGGCTTCAGGATGTTGCTTAGCATGATCCATCGCATCATAGTTATGGCAGGAGCGGCAGGTTGAGGAGTTATTTTCCTTCATCCTCGCCCACTCCCTTTCTGCCAGCTCAGCACGCTTGGCTTCGAATTTTTCAGGTGTGTCAATCGAGTGAGCGATAAACGTCTGGTAAATATCGTTGCTGGCTTCAAGTTTACGTTTCACCATCCCGGGAATATCCGATGGAATATGACAGTCGTGACATTCAGCGCGAACCCCGGAGGCATTCTGGAAATGCGCCGACTGCTTATATTCCTGATAGACCGGCTGCATACTGTGGCAACTGACACAAAACTCTGTCGAACTGGTTAACTTGATTCCAACGTGTGGGAGTACAATCAGTGCGATACCGATCAGTATCCCAACAATCACCAGCGCCAGTATTGACCAGCGCGCACTTGGCCTGAGTAACGCTCTCCATAGTCTCCGCATAATAGCCCCTATAAATATATGGTTTAGTTACGGGAGATCTTATTCAGCAAATGTGAACAGCGACACTGGTCAGGATGAACGACTTACTGCAAAATATGAACGAATATGAACAGAGAGACAGAACACAGGATGTCACATCACATTGTCATTGTTGAAGATGAGCCAGTGACCCAGGCACGACTGCAGGCTTATTTTGAGCAGGAAGGTTATCAAGTCTCGGCTGTTGCTAGCGGCGCTGGTCTGCGCGACATTATGGACCAACAGTCTGTTGATCTTGTCCTGCTGGATATTAATCTTCCGGATGAAAATGGTTTGATGCTGACCCGATCGCTACGAGAGCGCTCAACGGTTGGGATCATTCTCGTAACGGGACGATGCGATCAAATTGACCGAATTGTCGGACTGGAGATGGGTGCCGATGATTATGTGACCAAACCGCTGGAATTGCGCGAACTCGTCGTGCGGGTGAAAAACCTGCTCTGGCGCATCGATCTTGCCCGCCAGGCACAACCTGCTGCGAAAGATAATTGCTACCAATTTGCGGGATACTGTCTGAATGTTTCTCGCCACACGCTGGAAAAAGAAGAGGAAACGATTAAGCTCACCCGCGCTGAGTACGAAATGCTGGTGGCATTTGTGACTAATCCGGGTGAAATCCTCACCCGCGAAAGGCTACTCCGCATGCTTACGGCACGCAGAGTGGAAGACCCTGATCTGCGTACCGTCGATGTGTTGATCCGTCGTTTGCGCCATAAACTGAGTCCCGACCTGTTCGTTACCCAGCATGGCGAAGGCTATTTTTTAGCCTCCGACGTATGCTGATACAAATATACTGGCCGGAATCCCCCCGGAGATAGCGAGCTACGGCTATGTTTGCTGTCCGCATTTTCTGGGGTCAGTACTAAAATCGGCGGGCTGACGTTATCGGGAACGTTACGTCCCTGCAATACATTGATCGCTTGTTCGACCGCCAGTTGACCTTGCCAAACCATTTGGTCACTGGCAGCCATCAGTACCCGTCCACGCTTGAGACCGCGATAAACCTGATGTGACAGGTAAAATGAGACCACCGTGAGAGGGGTCGCCAGATTGCGTCTTTCCCCCATTGCCGCTTCCGCTGCAATGGCCGTCCCGGCAACCACATCAATATCCGGATGGCGTTCCAGCATCTCCTGCAACAGATTGCGCTGTACTTCTATATCATTGTCCCCAAGGGCGACATCCACAATTTGCACCTGGCTTCCGGCGATCGCATCGCGGAACCCGGCAACCATTTCCCTACTGCCTCCGGCATCATCAGGTCCTGGCATTAAAAGCAACTTCAGTGGTTTTCCACCACTCCACTTCACCAGGTAACGACCCGGTTGATAGCCCATTTGAAACCAGGGGACCCCGACTCGCGTTCGGGTTGTCGCGTCATGGATGGCGTTCACCACCTCAATAACCGGCAACGTGCCGACCTGTTTTTTGAGATCAGGAAACGATGTGGTGCTGCTGCCAAGTAAAATGGCATCTGCGCCCCACTCTTTACACTGGGCAATTTGCGTTTTCTGCGTCGAAAGCTGCCGATACCCTCCAGCTTCCTGCACTTTCAGGCTGACGCCGTAACGCCGTGCCGCTTGTTGCATGCCGTAGTTAACCGAGAGCCAATAGGAATCTTTGAGACTAGGGTAGAGCGCACAAAGTTTCCAGACCTGATGCGCTGTGACCGTTTCCTGCTGCTGAGGGGAAAAGTGTTGCTCGTCGTGCCAACGGATCAGAGACTCTCCTGCTCCGGCCGCCAGACCTTGTACAGAAAAGAAAGTCATCACCCAAAAAACGCATGCTCGCATGATAGCCTCATTATCAATAAGGCTTTATCCTAGTTGCTTTCCGCTTTTGGACTCAACCTTTTTAATCTGTGGCGACACTCCGTGAATTTATCTCTGACCAGAAGACTATGGATGGGCTTCGCGCTGATGGCGGCACTGACCCTCATGAGTACACTTGTAGGTTGGTACAGTCTGCGTTTTGTCAGCCAGGTTGAGCAAGCCAATACACAAGAACTAATCCCGACAATGAACATGGCGCGTCAATTGAGCGAAGCCAGTGCCTGGGAGCTTTTTTCCGCGCAGAACCTGACCATCGCCGACAGTGAAAATATGTGGCTGGCACAGGGCCGAATGTTAACAGCACAAAGTCTCAAAATTACCGCATTGCTTAAAACGCTACGTCAGCAAGGTTTTGACACCACGGCGATAGAGCTGCAGGAGCAGGAAATCGCACAGTCGTTAAGTCAGCAGGGAGAGTTGGTTGGACAACGGCTGAGACTCCGCGATCAGCAGCAACAACTCAGTCAACGTATTGTCACCGCCGCAGGCGATATCGCTGAAATGGCTCACGGTCAGGCGAATAATGCGGCGACTTCCGCAGGTGCGACACAAGCGGGAATATATGATTTGATTGAAAATAATCAGCGTCGGGAGGCTGAACAGGCACTGGATCGTCTCATTGATACCGATCTGGAATACGTTAATCAGATGAACGAGGTGCGTCTGAGCGCACTACGCGTGCAACAAATGATTATGAATCTGAGTGCCGATCAGGCGCAATATAACGCCGCAGCGATGGATAACCGATTGAATGCCGCAGTCAGAATTCTGCATCGTCGACAAATACGCATTGAAGATCCAGTGGTGCGCGAACAGGTTGCGGAGTCAGTGAATACGGTAGGACGTTATGTCGAGCTGCTGGCGCTATACCAGCAGGATAATGACATCAGCACCCGGCTACAGATCCTGTCGCAGAATAACATTTATCAGTTTACCCGTTTCAGCAGTGAAGTCAGCCAGTTAGTCAACACTATCGAAGAACGTAACCGTGCAGGGTTAACTTCACTGAAACAAGCCAGCGAGCGCGGACAAACCTGGCTGCTGTTGCTCGGCGCTGTTTCGCTGATATCGCTGATCCTAATCCTCTGGCGCGTGGTTTACCGTTCAGTGACGCGCCCTCTGGCCCAGCAAACACAGGCATTGCAGCAACTGCTTGAAGGTAACATTGACTCCCCCTTTCCAGAAACCGCAGGCGTTCGGGAACTGGATACTATTGGACGTTTAATGGATGCGTTTCGTGCCAGCGTCCACGCCCTCAATAATCATCGGCAGCAGTTGGCTACGCAGGTAAAATCGCGTACCGCCGAGCTTCACGCGCTGGTCATTGAACACCGTCAGGCGCGGGCTGAAGCTGAAAAAGCAAATCAGGCAAAATCAGCATTTCTTGCGGCAATGAGCCATGAAATACGCACCCCACTTTACGGGATCCTCGGCACTGCGCAGTTGCTTTCAGAAAACCAGGCGCTGGCTCAACATCAGGAAAACCTGCGTGCAATCACCGATTCCGGCGAATCACTACTGACTATTCTCAACGATATTCTGGATTACTCAGCAATTGAGGCCGGTGGAAAGAATGTCTCTGTTAGTGATGAGCCCTTTGAGCCCAGACCTTTGCTGGAAAGTACACTCCAGTTGATGAACAGTCGCATCAACGGGCGGCCTGTTACACTTGTTGCGGACTTTTCCAGCGCTCTCCCCCTCGCACTACAGGGCGATCCTCGCCGTATTCGTCAGATAATCACTAATTTATTAAGCAATGCACTGCGATTTACCGATCGTGGTCTTATTACGCTACGCAGCTTCACTGAAGGTGAACAGTGGTGTATCGAGGTTGAGGATACGGGCAGTGGTATCGAAGCCTCTCGCCTGGCTGACATTTTTAAGCCCTTTGTTCAGGTAAGCGGCAAACGTGGCGGGACAGGACTGGGGTTAACGATCAGTAGCAGCCTTGCACAGGCTATGGGTGGTGAACTGACCGTGACCAGCACACCTGGTGTTGGGAGTTGCTTTCAGTTGCGACTTCCTTTACGTCCCGCTTCGCGCCCTACCCCTAAATGTCCCCATCGCCCGGTCAATTTACAGGGGATACGTTTACTGTTGATTGAGGACAATCCCCTCACCCAGCGTATTACCGTGGAGATGTTAACCACCAGCGGAGCCCTGGTGATGGTAGCAAGTTGTGCCGCCGACGCACTACATGCCCTGCAAGGTAATGAGCACTATGATGCCGTGCTGGTTGATTTTGATCTCCCGGATACCGACGGTATTACGCTCGCCCAACAACTGACACAGATTTATCCAACCCTGCCTCTGATTGGGTTCAGCGCTCACGTGATTGATGAGACCCTAAGCCGTCGTACCAGTACGTTGTTTCGCGGTATTATTCAAAAACCGGTGCCGCGAGACGCCCTGGGTCAACTCATCACACACTATATTTCAGGTACAGAATCCCCTTACGTCGCTGAACCACTTAGCGAGTGTCTTCTGGATACGCATCAATTATCAGAAGATGCTCGCATCATGGGACATAGCAAAATTGGTGAATGGCTGCGTTTATTTACCCAACATACACTGCCTTTACTCGACGAAATTGATACCGCTCGCTCGCAAAAAGACGTTGAGAAGATCAGACGTCTTGCACACCAGTTAAAAAGTAGCTGCGCCAGCATGGGGATGGTTACCGCCCGCCGCGCATGCGAGGCTGTTGAACAACATCCGGAAGATAACTGCGCCCTCAGAGAAGAGATATTAAAAGGCCTGCGTGCAGTTGCATCCTGGCTGGAGAACGAAATGAAATAATCAAAGTGGGCCAGGGGAAACGGCTTCCATCTGTACACAACCGTTAACAGAATATCTTTCAGCCGGGCCAACAAATCTATTCTGTCCTTAGTCAACCACATGCTAACGTAATCTCCCCTCCAGGATTATGGATAATAAAATGAGCGTTATTGGTGTTGTCGTTTTAACTTATATAAAACCGTTAAATGAAGTCGATAATTTACTTCCCGCGCATGTGGAATGGCTGAAAAAAGGGTACGCAAAGGGTTTATTCCTCGCCTCAGGACGCAAAATCCCGCGCTCAGGAGGCGTAATACTGGCAAAATGCGATGATGAAGAAGCGTTAAAAAGTTATCTCAGCCAGGATCCCTTTCAACAATCAGGGGTTGTAAAAGTCGAGCTGATCCCTTTTGAAGCAACAATGATGGCTGCTGAGCTAAAAGATATTCTGTAAGCGTAATAAAAACAAAGCCCGGTTTCCCGGGCCTTGAAGACGAAGAACATATCAGTTGTAAGCATTAAGCGTCCGCTGACAGAGCGCCGAACGAACGCAATCATCTTTATTGAAACGAACGATCCCAATCATCTCATCTTCTTCGAAGCGGGCCAGCGCATCGCTTAACCCGGATCGAACATGCGCCGGTAAGTCACACTGGGTAACATCCCCGTTCACAATTACCGTCACATTCTCTCCAAGGCGAGTTAAAAACATTTTCATTTGCGCAGCAGTCACATTCTGAGCCTCGTCGAGAATAACAACTGCATTTTCAAAGGTACGTCCGCGCATATAAGCGAACGGCGCGATTTCCACCTTACCAATCTCAGGTCGCAGGCAATATTGCATGAAGGAGGCTCCCAGTCGTTTTACCAGCACGTCGTACACGGGTCGAAAATAGGGAGCAAACTTCTCGGAAACATCTCCAGGTAAGAAGCCGAGATCTTCATCAGCTTGCAGAACTGGACGGGTTACAATGATCCGGTCCACATCTTTGTGGATCAGGGCCTCTGCTGCTTTTGCCGCGCTGATCCAGGTTTTACCACACCCGGCTTCACCCGTGGCGAAGATCAGCTGTTTACTCTCGATAGCATTCAGGTACTGCGCCTGAGCTTCATTTCGCGCCATGATAGGTGTGGCGTCGCGACTGTCACGCGCCATACCGATCGCTTCTACGCCGCCCATCTGCACAAGCGAGGTGACCGATTCATCTTCACGTTGCTTATGGCTACGCGAATCCCGTCTCAGCACACGTTTTGCTTCACGACGAGCTTTGATCACTGCTTTTTGTCTTCCCATGGATAGCACCTTGAGTTGTAGGTATACATCACACGCACCGCTTGCGGCACGATTATGCTCACGAACATCTGAGGTTTGGCTTCCTTGTAAGCCATTGCTTGCCTTCGAATAAGACACCACGCACGGCTACGCGCACCGTACAGGGCGTCGGTAACAAGGATAAGATATGGAAGGGAGAGGAATTTAGCGGTGACGAGATGGCTGGCGGAAGAGAAACGTCCGCATAACATGGTATTGCTGCTGTGAAAAGCGAGTCCATTACAGGACATTACCATTCGCGATCTCCATAGTGAATGACCATCACCGCCGGGAACTACCGCTGTTACCTATAATTACAACAGAATTTATTGTCAGCGCAACAATATTTTTACTTATTGTTAACCAAATTACATCCTGCCGCTGAGAACAGTCTCTTACAGAGAGATGACAAAATTATTTCAACGCTGCAGACATCACGAAAAATAATTGGTCCATTCATCAAGTTGTCAGGAAATACCCCGCGGGAGTGCGGGGCTCAGGTTTCAGGCCTCAAGAAGAGATTGCCCAAGATAACGATCAGGGTCTTTGACACCAGGCAAGGCAAAGAAATATCCGCCACCAATCGGCTTCACATACTCTTCCAGCGCTTCACCATTCAGGCGTTTCTGCACGGTCAAAAAACCTTTTTCTAGATCGTGCTGATAGCAAACAAACAGTAAACCCATATCCAGTTGACCAGAATTGGTGACGCCAAGCGAATAGCTGTAACCACGACGCATCATCAGGCTGGACTCCGACTCCCGGGTTCGCGGGTTTGCCAGACGGATATGGCTGTCGAGCGCAATCACCTCACCTTCAGGATCGCTGGCGTAGTCAGGTACATCGTGCTCGTGCTGCATACCTAATGGTGCACCAGTCTGTTTGTCTCGCCCGAAAATAGTCTGTTGCTCTTTAAGCGGTGTACGATCCCAGAACTCAACGCGAAACTGAATAAGCCTTACCGCCTGATAACTCCCGCCTTCCGCCCATTTCGGCTCGTCTTGATCGGACGTCACCCACACCACATTTTGCATCAGCTTTTTATCTGTGCCATCCGGGTTAGCGGTCCCGTCTTTAAAACCAAGCAGATTGACTGGTGTCTCTTTGCCTTTACTGCGTGCAGCATGATCAGAGATAAACCCTTCGCGCTTCCAGCGAACGCTGAGGAGATCCGGTGTGTGCTTAATGATATCGCGCAGCGCATGTATGACGGTGTCTTGCGTGTTGGCGCAAATCTGTAACAACAAATCGCCATGACACAACGCTGCATCCAGCGAATCATTCGGAAAGCGCGTCATTTTTTGCAGTTTTTTCGGCATGCTGGTGCTAAGACCATAGCGCTCGTCGAACAGCGAATGCCCCACCGAAAGCGTCATCGTCAGGTTATCCGGCGCAATGTAGGCACCGAGAATGCCGGAATCCATTGGCGGTAAACGCGGGTTTGGCGTCTCGGGCGCGGGCCCGCCGGTCGTCAGGAACGCAAAACGACGGGTCAGTAACCGGAACAGACGCTCAAGGTCAGCTTTATCGCTGGCGAGAACATCAAACGCCACCAGCATCATGGATGCCTGCTGTGGCGTCAGGATCCCAGCCTGATGCGGGCCATAAAATGGCTGTGCTTCACCGCGAGCATCCGGCGATAGCGTTCCCGGCGCACTCTGCGGTTTTTGCGCATGCGCAACCGGGCAGCCGCCAGCCAGTGCCAGTGCGCCACCCAGCGCGCCCATCCCTTTCAGTAAACGTCGGCGCGACGGCTCGCTCACGCCGTTTTCATTATCATGCTGCATGATGCTTAATCCAGACCCAGTACACCGCGTAATTGAGACAAATCTTCCGCCAGCGTAGTAATTGGCCCTTTCAGCGCATTGCGGTCAGCATTGGTCAGTTTGTCATAGGTTTCAAAACCGTCTTTGGTACGATATTTCGCCAGGATAGCATCGACTTTTTTGAAGTTTGCATCCACTTTTGCCAGCAGTTCAGCATTGGATTTTTGCAACTGAGGACGCAGGAGATCGACAATTTTCTGTGCGCCATCAACGTTGGCCTGGAAGTCCCACAGGTCGGTGTGACTATAGCGATCTTCTTCACCACTAATTTTGCTGGCAGCAACTTCTTCAATCAGCCCGGCAGCTCCACCAACCACTTTTGATGGTGGGAACGCCAACTCGCTAATGCGCGTTTGCAGGTCAATAACGTCGCTGTTCAACTGCTCAGCATACTTATCCATGCCTTTGGTGGTATTGTCGCCAAACAGCGCTTTTTCCAGGCGATGGAAGCCGGTAAATTTCGGATCGGCGGCTTTTTGCTCGTAATCATCTTCACGCGCATCAATGCTGCCATCAAGGTCGGAGAACAGTTCCGCAATTGGCTCAATGCGCTCGTAGTGCTGACGTGTCGGTGCATACAGGGATTTGGCTTTCTCCAGATCGCCAGCTTTAATGGCATCAGTGAATGCTTTGGTACCCGCAACCAGCTGTGCGGTTTCTGCCGTCACATAGGCTTTATATTCGGTAATCGCGCCGCTCAGGCTCAGCAAGGCATCACTTTGCGCTGCATCCGCCGTAGCATTCCCCTTCACAATCAGCTTCCCTTTCGGGTTTGTCAGCAGACCGCAGGTCATATCATATTCACCTGGTTGCAGGTTGGCGGTCATTTTCTGGCTAAAGCCTGGCGCAATATTTTCACGCTCTTCCACCACCATGACACCTTTGAGGATCTCCCACTCCAGCGCTTTCTGGCTGTGGTTCTGGATGATGAACTGTGTTTTCCCGGCATTAACAGTGATCGTCATCGGTTCACACTGTTTGTCATTTACCGTGACTTTGACCTGTGGAATATCTGCAGCCTGTGCGGCAAATGCGGAAGTAAACAGCGCGGCAATACCCAGCTGCAGCGCACTACGGCGAAAATTAATCGTCATGACCCATCCCTACAAATAAGTATGTTGTAACTAAATGATATTCTGCATCGCGTTTTTTTAAGGTGCGGTACGAGATGCCGTAGTGCCTGAACGCGGCGGCAGTGCAAACAAAATCAGTGCCGGAATCAGGTAGATAAACCAGACTGCAACCTCACTGACGCTTGGCGCTTCCTGATACCCAAAGATCCCTTCCATTAACGTGCCGAACAGAGAGTGCGTTGAAAGAACGTTACTTATGTCAAACGCTACATCCTGGAAATGATTCCATAATCCGGCCTCGTGGAACGCACGAATGGCCCCTGCAGCAAGCCCTGCAGCCACCAGCAGAATAAACAGGCTGGTCCATTTGAAGAATGCACCGAGATTCAGTCGGATCCCACCCAGATAAATCAGGTATCCCAACACAACAGCCGTTGCCAGTCCCAGCATCGCACCTACCGGCGGCCAAATACCGACATCCTGCTGAAAAGCCGCCAGCAAGAAAAAGACCGATTCCAGCCCTTCACGGGCAACAGCAAAAAAGACCATCATCACCAGCGCCCAGCCGTGATGGTTGCTGCGCTGTAATGCGTTATCGACAGCCTGCTCCAGTTGAACTTTGACGTTACGTGAGACTTTACGCATCCAGAAGACCATCCAGGTAAGGATCACAACGGCAATGACCGCCACAATACCTTCAAATAACTCCTGTTCTTTTTGCGGAAATTCACCCGTGGTTTCATTGATGAAAATCCCCAACGCCAGACATAACGCCGCCGCCAGCAATACACCAATCCACATCACGCCAATCCAGCGGCCTCGCTGAGTTCGTTTCAGGTAACTGGCTATCAGGCTGACAATCAGCGCGGCCTCTAACCCTTCGCGCAACATAATTAGAAATGGAACGAACATGCGAAGTACCCTTAAACGTTATTCTCAGTCAACTGATGCAAAGAAAAGTAAATTACAGTGATAGTGATTATCATTACAGCAACAAAAAACTCAAGCAGAATGTTTTGAGAATGATGACTGAATGTAAACAGTTAGGAGAGCAACGGTTACTGCCTCTTTGCAAGGACAGCAAATAAAACAGCCCGCACGCAGTTAACACCACAGGGTTAAGCAAAATGAGCGGTTGAACGATCCGACGGGTAGACGACAATGCCTCATCAATTTCCTGATGGTGCTTTTTTATGCTTTCTTCCTGGCTCGACAATAACCAGATCCAGGCCGAGCCCGCTTCACTTTCCTGCTTCCAGCGGTCACTACATCTCGAATGGATTTTCCAGATGATTGAATCTTATAGTTTATGACGAAGGTTGTTCTAATAATTAGACACTCACCTTATTTTGAGCGACTTTGTATGGTTACTGTTACCGGTAATGTTGAGTTATTAAATAAATATATTAAACCATCACACAAGTATTGTGTTTTTAATGTCCGATGTTGATTTTTGATTTGATCTTTTATTGATGGGAAATGTTTTTTGAATAATTCAACCATAGACATACCAAGTCCATGCTCAAGAGATTTAATCAATACGCCATCTATGTCATTTTTATTTTTTAATATTCTACATGTTATTTTGTCTTTATTGTGTTGTTGAAGTAGAAGAATCATTTCTAATTTATCTTTTGCCGGCGCAATATTATCATTTATATAATGATAAAAAACATATAAACATTGCCCTACACCTTGATTAATCATCTGGGATAATTGATCAGGATCAAATGACCGTATTTGTATTCTACTTTTTGATAGAGTGTTTGGTAATCCTTTAATCAGGGTCCATGGAGACTTAACATACAGGTCCATAATTATATTGCTGCTAAGTTGTTGTCGGAACTCAGTGTTGTTAAGCTCTCTACCTATTAAGTATTTCATGTTTGGAGAGCTCCATGATGAGTTGTCGATAATGGCATTAACTAAACCTGGTGCTATTTTTTCAACCATGTTTGCAATATAGCCACCATATGAAGATCCAATTAATATTATTTTGCTATTTTCCATTTCAAAATTTAATATAGCATCGTTAATTGCATTTATTATATCAAGCGCAGGTAGCAATCCGAAATTTTGATATTCATTATTTTTTGGCTCAATCATCGCAAAAATTTGAGATGTAGTGTTATTTTTTTTGCGCTTTCATTTATTAGTGATATTTTTTTATTGATAGATTCAGATTCATCAATAAAAAAATGTCGTGCAAGGCTGTTTATGTGAGCTATATCAAATGCGGAAAATGATATTTTTCCACCGACATTTGGTCTTGAATGATAGCAAAAATACTCTACAGTCATTGTTGTTATGTCATATGTTTCAGCTATTTTTTCGCATAATCCATGAGAGTAATTACCTAGATCCCCTCCGAACCCTGGTATATAAACAAGGATTAAGTTGTCTTTTTTAGGGTTACATATATGGTAAGAGCAAGTTCTGGTTCCTGTTTGTGAAGATAATTCTATATCAGCATTTGAAATGAATGTTTTATTTATGTTTTGCACCATCGCTTGTAAAATCTCCTTTGTTTGATTCCAACAACATAAGCGACTTTTTTTTATAAACTTAAGAAAGGGGATGTGGCAGTGTTGCTTTTAATGGGGTCCGCTTGGAAAACGGTAGTTTCCCGCGTTAGGAGAATTGAGCTTAACGGGTGGTTTCATTCCAGTGAGCGGAAGCCCCTGGCTGTAAGAAATGATCAGGCTGTCCGCTAGTTTTTTGCTTACTTACACTTCTACTGCGTGGCGTACGTCATACGTCAACACCCAGTATCCCGTTCACTCAAAGCATCTTAAGTGAACGGTGTTACGCACGCAGCGAGCTTTAGAGATGTTGGGCAGGTTATTCTACCTGTAAACGTGACGGCGGCGCTGAGTGATAGTGGGCATCCGCCTCGGCAAAACGTTTCTGCATTGCCGCAGATGGCGCTTTACCCAACAGGCTGAAGACGACGATCCCAATGCTGCCGAAAATGAAGCCAGGGATGATTTCATACAGACCCAACCACGCGAACTGCTTCCAGACGATAACCGTCACCGCACCGATGATCATCCCTGCCAACGCGCCGTTACGGGTCATACGCGACCACATGACGGAGAACAACACGACCGGGCCAAACGCCGCACCAAAACCAGCCCAGGCGTAGCTCACCAGACCAAGTACGCGGTTTTCCGGGTTTGCCGCCAGCGCAATAGAGATTAGCGCGACAACCAGCACCATGATGCGCCCAATCCACACCAGTTCTTTCTGGCTGGCATTTTTACGCAGGAACGCTTTGTATAAATCTTCCGTAATAGCGCTGGAACACACCAACAGCTGGCAGCTCAGCGTCGACATCACTGCCGCAAGGATGGCAGACAGCAGAATACCGGCAATCCATGGGTTAAACAGGATTTGCGCCAGTTCAATAAACACACGCTCGGCGTTCTGATTGACCGCCCCCGCCAGAGACGGGTTGTTATTGAAGTAAGCGATACCAAAGAAACCAACTGCGACCGCGCCCGCCAGACACAAGATCATCCAGGTCATACTGATGCGGCGTGCGTGAACAATACTATGGTGGGAATCGGCTGCCATAAAGCGCGCCAGAATGTGCGGCTGGCCGAAGTAGCCCAGACCCCAGCCCATCAGGGAAATGATGGCAACAAAGTTCAGTCCTTTGAGCATATCCACGTTCTCAATGCTCTTTTGTTTGATCACTTCCAGCGAGTCTTCAAATCCGCCCACGCCAATAATGACCATCACCGGCGTCAGGATCAGAGCAAAGATCATCAGGCTGGCCTGCACGGTATCGGTCCAGCTTACCGCGAGGAAACCACCAATAAAGGTATAAATGATTGTCGCTGCCGCACCGGCCCACAGGGCAGTTTCATAGCTCATGCCAAAGGTGCTCTCGAACAGACGCGCCCCTGCCACAATACCTGAAGCACAATAGATGGTGAAAAACAGCAGAATAACCAGCGCGGAGATAATACGCAGAATACGGCTTTTATCTTCGAAACGACCGGTAAAGTAATCCGGTAGCGTCAGGGCGTTGTTATTGTATTCAGTGTGAACACGTAGGCGACCCGCCACCAGCTTCCAGTTGATCCACGCGCCTAATGTCAGGCCGATAGCAATCCAGCTTTCTGAAATACCCGACAGGAAAATCGCGCCTGGCAGCCCCATCAGCAGCCAGCCGCTCATATCAGATGCCCCGGCGGATAACGCAGTTACAAATGGCCCCAGACTGCGCCCACCGAGAATATAGTCATCAAAGTTTTTGGTCGAACGCCATGCAATAAACCCTATCAATATCATGCCAAAAATATAGACACAGAATGTCACTAACATCGGTGTGCTAATAGCCATCAAAACTCTCCAAAATTATGTATCGGCAATGTCGTGACTTGCCGTTTTATTACCCTGCCGGAACGTGGCGAAGATATCTATGTTTACCAGGGCGACCGTATCCTGCCGGAAGCGATGGTCATTCACAATCGATTTAACACATCATTTACATCAAATTTGATCCAGATTGGATAGCATTTTTCTGGAGGTTGCACTCCCTCACATTTTTTTCGGTTGCACCTTTAAAAAGTGTTAACTACCGCAGAGAAAAAGATTTCGTTATTTTTACAACGCTCATCATAAGAACAATATTTATTAACATTTCATTCATTTTCAAGCTTGCAAACCAGGTCACATTTAACACGGTTGCACAAAGTTGCAACATGGTAGATATTTCTCGGTAACTATCAGACCCGTATTTCAGTACAACAGGAGTAAACGGCATGGGAACCACCACGATGGGGGTTAAGCTGGACGACGCCACACGCGAGCGTATTAAAACAGCAGCATCACGAATCGATCGCACACCGCACTGGCTGATTAAGCAAGCCATCTTTAATTATCTCGAAAGACTGGAAAATGACGATGCCCTTCCTGAGCTACCTGCCCTGCTGGCTGGTGCAGCGAACGAGAGCGAGGAAACCACCGCGCATCAGAATGAAACACACCAGCCTTTCCTGGAGTTTGCCGAACAGATCCTGCCTCAGTCTGTCTCACGTGCGGCCATCACCGCCGCGTATCGCCGCGCTGAAACTGACGCAGTACCGATGCTGATGGAGCAGGCTCGTCTGCCGCAGCCGATCGCGGAACAGGCTCATAAGCTGGCGTATCAACTCGCTGACAAACTGCGTAACCAGAAAACCGCCAGCGGCCGTGCCGGCATGGTACAGGGATTATTGCAGGAGTTCTCTCTCTCTTCACAGGAGGGCGTTGCGTTGATGTGCCTGGCGGAAGCGCTGCTGCGTATTCCTGACAAAGCCACTCGTGATGCGTTAATTCGCGACAAAATCAGCAACGGCAACTGGCAGTCGCACATTGGCCGCAGCCCGTCCCTGTTCGTGAACGCCGCAACCTGGGGGCTGCTGTTTACCGGGCGCCTGGTCTCCACGCATAACGAAGCCAGCCTCTCACGCTCGCTAAACCGCATCATCGGCAAGAGCGGCGAACCGTTGGTGCGTAAAGGCGTCGATATGGCGATGCGCTTAATGGGCGAGCAGTTTGTCACCGGGGAAACCATCGCAGAAGCGCTGGCGAATGCGCGCAAGCTGGAAGATAAAGGCTTCCGCTACTCCTATGACATGCTGGGAGAAGCCGCGCTGACCGCCGCCGATGCGCAGGCCTATATGGTCTCTTATCAGCAGGCGATCCACGCCATTGGTAAAGCCTCTAACGGTCGTGGGATTTATGAAGGTCCGGGAATTTCGATCAAGCTGTCAGCGCTGCACCCGCGCTATAGCCGCGCACAGTACGATCGCGTGATGGATGAGCTGTATCCGCGCCTGAAGTCGCTAACCCTGCTGGCGCGCCAGTACGACATCGGCATCAATATTGATGCTGAAGAAGCGGATCGTCTGGAAATCTCCCTCGACCTGCTGGAAAAACTCTGCTTTGAACCTGAACTGGCAGGCTGGAACGGTATAGGTTTTGTTATCCAGGCCTATCAGAAGCGCTGTCCGTTTGTTATCGACTACCTGATTGACCTGGCAACACGCAGCCGCCGTCGCCTGATGATCCGTCTGGTTAAAGGTGCGTACTGGGACAGCGAAATCAAGCGTGCCCAGATGGACGGACTGGAAGGTTATCCGGTCTATACCCGCAAGGTTTACACCGACGTTTCCTATCTGGCCTGTGCGAAAAAACTGCTCGCCGTACCGAACCTGATCTACCCTCAGTTCGCGACCCATAACGCGCATACACTGGCAGCGATTTATCAGCTGGCGGGTCAGAACTACTACCCTGGACAGTACGAATTCCAGTGCTTGCATGGTATGGGCGAACCGTTGTACGAACAGGTCACAGGCAAAGTGGCGGACGGCAAACTAAACCGCCCATGTCGTATTTATGCGCCGGTGGGGACGCATGAAACGCTGCTGGCGTACCTGGTGCGTCGTCTGCTGGAGAACGGGGCTAACACCTCGTTCGTTAACCGTATTGCAGACACCACCTTGCCACTGGATGAACTGGTTGCCGATCCGGTCGAAGCCGTTGAAAAAATGGCACAACAGGAAGGCCAGGCGGGTCTGCCACATCCGAAGATTGCGCTACCACGCGACCTGTACGGCAAGGGGCGCGATAACTCAGCCGGACTGGATCTTGCGAACGAACATCGTCTGGCCTCGCTGTCCTCTGCTCTGCTCAATAGTGCCCTGCAAAAATGGCATGCCAAACCAATACTGGAGCATTCAGTAGCAGACGGAGAAATGATCCCCGTCATTAACCCGGCAGAACCCAAAGATATTGTGGGTTATGTACGCGAAGCCACCCATGCTGAAGTGGAGCTGGCGTTACAGAGCGCGGTAAATAATGCCCCGATCTGGTTCGCAACACCGCCACAGGAACGTGCCGCTATTCTGCAGCGTGCCGCCATTCTGATGGAAGGCCAGATGCAACAACTGATTGGTATTCTGGTGCGTGAAGCGGGTAAAACCTTTAGCAACGCCATTGCTGAGGTGCGCGAAGCCGTAGACTTCCTGCACTATTACGCAGGTCAGGTTCGTGATGATTTTGACAACGAAACGCATCGTCCGTTAGGCCCGGTCGTCTGCATCAGCCCATGGAACTTCCCGCTGGCAATTTTCACCGGACAGATTGCTGCCGCATTGGCGGCGGGTAACAGCGTGTTGGCAAAACCTGCGGAACAAACCCCGCTGATTGCCGCCCAGGGCATCGCCATCTTACTGGAGGCCGGTGTGCCGCCGGGCGTGGTGCAGTTGTTGCCTGGTCAGGGTGAAACCGTCGGGGCGCAACTCACATCCGATGAACGCGTACGCGGCGTGATGTTCACTGGCTCCACGGAAGTCGCCACGTTGTTACAACGCAATATCGCCACCCGTCTTGATGCTCAGGGTCGCCCGATCCCACTTATCGCTGAAACCGGTGGAATGAACGCGATGATCGTGGACTCCTCTGCGCTGACAGAACAGGTTGTTGTGGATGTGGTGGCCTCTGCCTTTGACAGCGCAGGACAGCGTTGCTCGGCGCTACGGGTACTGTGTCTGCAGGATGATATCGCCGATCACACGTTGAAAATGCTGCGCGGCGCAATGGCGGAATGCCGGATGGGCAATCCGGGTCGCCTGACGACCGATATTGGGCCGGTTATCGATGCTGAAGCCAAAGCGAATATTGAGCGCCATATTCAGGCGATGCGCGCCAAAGGTCGCCCGGTATTCCAGGCCGTGCGTGAAAACAGTGATGATGCGCGTGAATGGCAAACCGGAACCTTTGTTGCCCCCACGCTTATCGAACTGGAAAGCTTCGACGAGTTGCAAAAAGAGGTGTTCGGTCCGGTACTGCACGTCGTGCGCTACACCCGTAACAATCTGGGCAGCCTGATTGAGCAGATTAATGCCTCCGGCTACGGTCTGACGCTGGGCGTGCATACCCGTATTGATGAAACCATCGCCCAGGTCACCGGTACGGCGCATGTAGGTAACCTCTACGTCAACCGCAATATGGTTGGCGCAGTAGTCGGCGTACAGCCATTTGGTGGTGAAGGTTTATCAGGAACCGGTCCAAAAGCGGGTGGCCCGCTCTATCTGTATCGCCTGCTGGCAAACCGCCCAGAAAATGCGCTGAGCGTAACGCTTGCCCGCCAGGATGCAGATTATCCTGTTGATGCTCAGCTCAAAGCGGCGCTTATTCAGCCTCTTGATGCGCTCACCGGGTGGGCAGCCGACCGCCCATCACTGCATGCGCTCTGTCAGCAATTTGCCGAACTGGCGCAGGCCGGGACTCAGCGTCTGCTGCCGGGTCCTACCGGGGAGCGCAACACCTGGACGCTGCTGCCACGTGAACGCGTACTGTGTATTGCGGATGACGAGCAGGATGCGCTGGTGCAGGTTGCCGCCGTGACATCTGTTGGCAGTTTGATCCTGTGGCCAGATGATGCTTTCCACCGTGAACTGGCAAAGCGTCTGCCTGCGGCTGTTTCCGGTCGCATTCAGTTTGCCAAAACCGATAACCTTACCGCGCAACCGTTAGATGCGGTTATCTTCCACGGCGATTCCGACCAGTTGCGTGCGCTGTGTGAAGCAGTCGCCGCGCGGGAAGGGGCGATTGTCTCGGTACAAGGGTTTGCCCGTGGCGAAAGCAACATTCTGCTGGAGAGGCTGTATATTGAACGCTCGCTGAGCGTCAATACCGCCGCCGCCGGGGGTAATGCCAGCCTGATGACAATCGGCTAAGGCGGTGGTTATGGGGTATACGCTTCAGATCTGTCAGTAAAGCGTCGCCAGATGACAATGAATATATTGCCTCTGGCGCCTTGTTACGTTCACCTTGAATGCTTCACCACTCTGAAGCCGTTATGCCTGTGAACGTGTAAAGGGCGTTCTCCGCCACGCCCTTTACAATCCCGGCTCCCGGCAGGAAAATTGTTGCTTCGCAATCCCCTCCGCTAATTCCTCCAGGCTACCGGGCCGGGCGCGAGGTAGCGTCCCTGCAAAACGCGCCCTGAGCCAGCATCCATGCTGGCTCTCCCGGCCTTTCGGAAACGCGTCGGCAATTTTCAGCCGGACCAGTCCACACCTGACCTCCTGCATTTTTTGTTTAAACAGCAAAAAGGAAATACCTGAAAGCCAGAGCGCTGAAGCGGCCCCCTTAGTCCGGCTGAAAATCGATGAGGCGTTGACGGCTGACCGGGGCAGCCCGCAGGGAAGCGGGCTGAGGGGACGGCCTGCAGGGATGCAGGCTCGGCACCGACCCGACAGGCAGACGGAATAAGACGAATAAATCGCGCAGCGACGATTTTCCTTGCCGGGAGCCAGGGTTGCAAGGGAGGCGGCGGTGAGCCTCCCTTGCACGTTCACAGGGGCAGAGGCCTCAGAAAAGTCATGAACATAAAGTGAACGGAACCCTGTTCCAGAGTAAAATGTTCTTCTAATACTTAACAAACAAGCATTACTGGTAACGGAACCTTATTTATGCAGCCAGAGGGAAGCATGAAACGAATAATACTGACATGTGCGGCACTGTTGCTCAGCAGCCAGGCACTGGCTGATGACTGTGCCAACGCCAATAACCAAATTGAAATGAACACCTGCGCTGCCGCGCAGTTCAAAGCGGCTGACGCAAAACTAAATGATACTTATCAGAATGCACTTAAGCGCGCCGCGCCTGCTCAGCGTGATCTGCTAAAAAAAGCGCAAGTGGCGTGGATAACTCTGCGGGATGCTGACTGCGCGTTAATCAGTTCCGGTGCGGAAGGCGGCAGCGTACAGTCGATGATTTCCAGCCAGTGTCTGATGGATAAAACCAACGAACGCGAAGCATTTCTCGCCTCGCTCCTGCAGTGTGAAGAAGGTGATTTAAGCTGCCCGTTACCGCCCGCCGGTTAACGCACGCGGATCCCCTCGATTATCATCCGCTGTACACTTTCAACCGTTTGGTTAAAAAAAGCGTCATCACGCAGCGTTGCGCCGGTCACTGCCTCTACCTGTGGGGCAAAATCAGCGTAATGCTGTGTTGAAGCCCAAATCATAAAGATCAGATGATGCGGATCGACCGGAGCCAGCTTCCCACTCTTTACCCATCCGGCAATCAGTGCGGATTTCTCATCAATCAGCGTTTTAAGATCGCCCGTCAACTCAGTCATCAGCAGCGGCGCTCCCGCCAGCATCTCCATACAAAACAGTCGGGAAGCCTGAGGATAATCGCGGGAAACTTCCAGTTTGAGACGGATATACTCTTTAATTGCCACCAGCGGCGCAAAGTCTTCACGAAAAGCCCTCAACGGTGCCAGCCAGATGTCGAGGATCTGCCGCAGAACGGCAATATACAGCACCTCTTTAGACGGGTAGTAATAGAGCAAATTGGTTTTTGACACGCCCGCCTGCTCTGCCACCTGCTCCAGACGCGTGCCATGGATCCCGTACTGGGAGAAGATATTTAATGCAGCCGTTAAAATGGCCTGACGTTTAGCACTGACGGCCTGCGAGCGTTTACCTGTTTTTTTCTCTGCGCGTTGAGCCATGCGCCCTCTCCTTGTTTTGAGGGCGTCAGCATAACAAATCACGCGGTGAATGGTTACATTAAAGCGACTCCGGCGGCGCGTCTTGCGGTATGGCTTTTTTCTTATTGAACTTCAGTTCACTGACCAGGACGCCAACAATAATAAAAGCAGCGCCTAACAAAGCCAGTAGCGGTAAGCGTTCACCGGCAAGGCGACCAAAGATCCCCGCCCACACAGGTTCTCCGGTATAGATAACCGTGGCGCGTGTCGGAGATACGCTGCGCTGTGCCCAGTTCATCGTTACCTGAATAATCGCGCTAAAAATACCCAGCCCCAGAGCAACGACCAGTAACCCTGTCGACGCTGGCGGTACGGACTCTCCCGCCGGAACCATAGCAATAAACGCCACCACTGAAGCGGTTGCCAGTTGCACCACCGTGACTCGCCGCACATCCACTTTCCCAGCCCATGCGCTGATCAGAATAATTTCTGCGGCTATCGCCACCGCGCTGGCGAGCGTGATCCACTCCCCTTCACCGAGAGCGAGTAAATTACCGCCAGGTCCGGCAAGGAATATCAGCCCAATAAATGCCAGTACAATCCCGACGCACGGCATCAGTCCCGGCATACGGCCCAGGCACAGCCACTGTAAAAGCGGCACCAGTGGTACATACATGGCGGTAATAAATGCAGACTTACTGCTGGGAATATACTGTAGCCCCCAGGTTTGCAGGCTGTAACCCAGCGCAATGGATACACCGATCGCCACACCCGCTTTTACTTCCAGCCATGTCAACCCACGTAATGTGCGTAACGACAGTAGTGCCACCGCAAGCGCCGCTGTAGCAAAGCGCACGCCAACAAAGAAGAAGGGACCACTCATCGTGACGGCATACTGCACCGCCAAAAACGTTCCACCCCAGAACATGGTGATCACAATGAGGATCGCTTCCTGGGGTTTAACGGAGAAGGAATAACGAGAAAGTAATGACATGAGACACCCAATTAACCGAATGTCATTAGTCTGCGTTGTGTTTTGTTACAGTTCAACCTTGCATACAAAAAAACCGCCGGAAGAACCGGCGGCGGTGGCGATGTAACGTCTGGCAATGAAAGCTCAGCCGTCACGATATATCTAACAGACAGCACGGCAATTACGGTTTCGTGTTGCCGTGGCTATTTTTGCCCCCTTTTTTGCCTGCCTCTGAAGCGCGTTGCGGGTCATTCTTGAAGTTGCCCCCGCTGTGCTGGCCACCTTTTCGACCTGCTTCTGATGCTCTTTCGCGGTCTTCCGCAAAATTACCGGAACCGCCTCGATGGTTTGCCATTACTGACCTCCGTCATTGATTAGACATCATATTGCATAGGTGCTGAGGAGTGATACCTCACGCAGCGTTTGGGCATTGCCCTGATTATCACTGCGTGGGATTAAGCATAGTGAAGCCTGACCAGACGACCTGCTAACGGTAATATTCTGCAACAGGATCGGTAGTAATACGAAGATAATCACAGAGCGAAATCAATAAGTCTTTCTTATGACAGCTAAAATCCACCAGCTTAAAAATGTATCATTTTGCAACAAAAACCCGTGTTATAAAAATTGTTATAAATCAAAGAAATGATTGTGAAATTTGCACTCCTGGCAGTACGTCATATCTTTAAAGGTAGGTAGCGAATCGCTACGGACACGGTTAAATCGAGGAGTAGTGTAAAATGGCAAAAGTTCTGGTGCTCTATTATTCCATGTATGGACACATTGAAACCATGGCCCATGCAGTCGCAGAAGGCGCAAACAAAGTGGATGGCGCAGAAGTTATTATTAAGCGTGTGCCAGAAACTATGCAGCCGGAAATCTTCGCTAAGGCGGGCGGTAAAACACAAAACGCACCAGTCGCAACCCCGCAGGAACTGGCTGATTACGACGCCATCATTTTCGGTACCCCCACACGCTTTGGCAACATGTCCGGTCAGATGCGTACCTTCCTGGATCAGACCGGTGGACTGTGGGCTTCTGGCGGGCTTTACGGCAAACTTGCCAGCGTATTCAGCTCGACAGGAACCGGCGGCGGTCAGGAACAAACCATTACATCGACCTGGACTACGCTTGCCCACCACGGAATGGTGATTGTTCCTATTGGATACGCCGCGCAAGAACTGTTTGATGTCTCACAAGTACGCGGCGGAACTCCGTACGGTGCCACCACGATTGCCGGAGCGGATGGCTCACGGCAGCCAAGCCAGGAAGAATTATCTATTGCCCGTTACCAGGGGGAATATGTCGCAGGCCTGGCAGTAAAACTCAACGGCTAATCTTCAACAGGAGGATTCGAATGCCAACTCAAGAAGCGAAAGCCCATCGCGTCGGCGAATGGGCAAGTCTGCGCAATACATCGCCGGAAATAGCCGAAGCCATTTTTGAAGTCGCCCACTATGACGAGAAACTGGCGGAAAAAATTTGGGAAGAAGGTAGCGACGAAGTGCTAATCAAAGCCTTTGAGAAAACTGACAAAGATTCACTCTTTTGGGGTGAACAGACTATCGAACGTAAAAACGTCTAGCGCTCTGACTCCCCCGCTTCCACGGGGGAGTTTTCTTTACTTAGCCGCCTCATTCAGCACGCTATCGAATTTATCGATGGGGCAAAATCCATTGGTATCAACCGGACAACCTTTCAGTTCCAGCGTCACGCGCTGTGCCGGGGATTTTAGCGTCAGAACTTCCGCATTACGCAACTGTTGCGAACTCTGATACACATACTCAATTTTCATCAGGTCACGGTTAGCATTGCTGTCGTGCCAGCGTTGAAAGACGATTTTCCCGCCGATCGGCGTACGTTCGTTCTGGTCGTGTAACTGGTAGGGTTTGAAATCCAGCGCCGTTAGCAGCGAGGCAATGTTTGAATCATGCCCCACCAGCACGGTAATTTTCGGCGCTTTCGTCCGTTCAGTCACCAGCGCATTGTCGATATATTTCACCAGCGGTTTAGCGACGTTCTGTGCAACTTCCGGCGAGGTGAACAGACTGTCCTGATAGCCGTTTTTCAGTTTCGACAGCACCTTCCACTGTTGGTCGGATTTAATCTCACCCCAGGCCACATCGTCCATCGGGAAGCCTTCGTAATATTGCAAAGTGAACGCATCCACCAGCGAATTACCCACCTTCAACGGTCCTGAAACACCGGGCTCCTGTTGATACTTCGCGCTGAACGTGTCTTTGGCGTCGATCAGGGAGCATTGCTGTTTTTCTTTACAGGACGGTGAGTCCTTATAGTTTGTCATTTGCTCAAGCAACTTGTAGCTGTCATTAAGCTGCATTTTGCTGCGCTCTTTTTCCATAGCCTGAACGGCCTGCTGACTAAAAGCGGCGGAATCATCAGTGATAACCGGATTAAAGGTTGGGTCCATGGTGCCCATTTTTTCCTGATGATGCACCGGAACATCACACCCAGGGAAAGCACCGGTTACGAAGAATTGTGCGGTCGCGACCGTACGCTGCAAGCTGTTAGCATAGGTATACACCGTATCAGGGGCCGGACATTCACCGGATTTCACCATCCCCTGCTCTGCCAGCCATTCACGCATGTAATGACCCATGTAGATTTCCAGCACGCCGCCTTTAGTGGTGAGTTGGCCACCCGGAACCTCCCATTGTGGCCATTGCTTTGGCGTAGACTGCTCAAGAACGCTGCCATTATTGGCTAAAGGTGCACGTAAGTTATGTCGACTCATCATCAATACTTGCTGAAGCTGATAGCCTTCCGGCGTTGTCTGCGCCTGTGCGGCGGATGACAATAAGACAACACCTGCCACGGCGGCGGCAATTAACGACTTTTTCATCCCTACGACCTCTTGTTGTTATCAATTCCTCAAGAGTGTGACAGAAATATGTCATTTTTCCGGGAACGCTTTCGCAAAACAGGAGATCTACCGCACAACTTTGATGCCAAATTCCGTCTGGAGTTTGCGGATCCCAAGCGGAGTGAAGGTGACATGGCGACTGCCCGACTGCGTTTTAATCCACTTCTGTTCGGAAAACCAACGCAGAAGCGTTGCGCCGAGCACACCGCCTGGATGGTAGCGTCGCTCACTCCAGTCCAGGCAGCCGCAGCTGAATTTTCGCCGGGATGAACCCACAGCCAGGACAATCCCCATCTCCGTCAGCATTTCCTGCCCAAGTTTGGTCAGCGTTTCGCCATCAGACGTTAGCCATTGCCGGGCAACCAGCGTATCAAAAAGCATTACCGCAACTTCACCGGCCAGATGGTCATAACAGGTTCGGGCATGCCGCAAACTCAGCGGCGTGGTAATTTTTCGTGGCGTTGATGTTGCCCATGCCACCCCCATCAAACGTTCCAGCAGTTCGGCGATCTCCGTTCCTGCGAGGCGAAAATAACGATGCCGGCCCTGAGCGAGCGCAACAACGAATCGCTGCTCGCACAGACGCGCCAGGTGCGCACTGGCGGTGGAAGCTGACACATCAGCCACAGCGCTAAGTTCGGTTGCGGTCCAGGCTCGGCCATCCATCAGGGCGCACAACATGCGCGAGCGCGATTTATCGGCCATCACTGCCGCAGTAAGCGCCATCCGCGACTCCAGCTCGCCCTCTTCATCATTGAGCATTACCGATGCCATTACTTCCCCCCACAGCCTGATCGTTGGAATTAACATGCCATGAAATCACCATAAAGTCATAGCTGGACTCACGCCGCGCGCAGCATCATTTCCACACCCAGCCCTACCAGGCAGAACAGAAAACAGTGTTTGAACACCACAGGAGAAATCAGCCGCCGCACACGGGTTCCAACCCACTGGCCCAGCAGCGCAGGAATAATGGCAAACGCCGATAAGCTCAGCGACTGAATGGGCAATGCATTGTGCCACCACAAACCCAACGCGAGAGCCAGCGTCGAAAAGGTAAAAGAGATCCCGAGCGCCTGCACCAGCTCATCTTTTTCAAACCCCAAAGACTGGATCCATGGCACAGCAGGCATAACAAAGACACCAGTGCCACCGGTCAATAAACCGGTCACAAATCCAATGACGAGGGAAAGCGGTTTTTCACGTTGCGGATCCACGGCGATTTTCTTTCCCGCCAGCGTCCAGACGGCATAGACAACCAGCGCCACGCCAAGCGCAAACTGAGTTCGGGTCGTGTTGCCCGCGGTGATCCAGACACTGGCAAGCAGAGTGGATATGACGACCATCAACAACATTGGCCACAGCCGTTGCAGCAACCTGCCTGTATTACCCCCGCCGCCAAACTGAAACACATTGCTTATCAGAGAAGGCAACAACAGCATTGCCGCAGCGGCAACCGGAGAGATGAGCGAGCCGAGGATCCCCATAGCCACCGTGGGCAACCCCATGCCGGTTACGCCTTTCACCATGCCCGCCAGCACAAACGTAGCAGCAATCATTATTACCAGGGAGGGGTCATTCGCATATACATTGGCCATTCTTCACTTTCCCGCAATAGAAGATAAGCCAGTTTGTACGCTAATAGTAATGCTTGCTTCGTCGGGCGACGAAATATGCCATCCGGTTATTCGGAGATAATCACTTCGCGACGGATATTACGCACACAATATAAGGTCCCGTCGGTAAGGTACAATTGATGAAAGCGCGTGTTATCTGGAATGTTGTGTAAAAGGGAACGCTCAGTATCAATGAACTCTTTTTGTATCCGATAATGAACTGCGTCATCGGTTTCAAAGGAGACATATTCCCGTGTGGTATACGGTTTACTTTTTAATTTTACATACACAATGTATTGCACAGTACTGAACGTCAGCCCGGTTTTTGCAGCAATCTCTTTCAGATTTAATGGTTCAGAAGACGCATAGAGAGCTTGTACCTGTTCAATGCGTTTTTGATTGTAAGCCGACACCCGCAGGCCGATTTTCAGTCGATACGCCATATTACGCACAACCGTAATATTGGTGCAAAGCATCTGCGCAATCTGCTCCGTTGTGAGAACTCCTGCGTTTTCACGCAGGACGGTCAGACTCTCTTCATTCCACCTAAATGCCATTTAGCGCTTCTCCCTGTATCGCGTTTATAGGGCTGCCAGACGCGCAAACGTAGCCTCTAACTCAGGCGGTTTCCGCATCCCCTGGTGTAATTCCAGCACGCGACCTTCCCGATCAATCAACACAGAGGTTGGCGTACCGATGACCTGATAACGCTCCTGGGAAATCTTAAGCTGATCGCGAAGTACCGGATAAGAAACCTGATGTTTCGCCAGTAAGCCATCAATCATCACCGTCTCTGGATCGGTATTCACCGCCACGACCACCACCTTATCGCCCCACTTTTTACTCAGCGCTTCCAGCGCGTCCATTTCGGCAAGACAGCCGCCACACCCCGCCGACCAAAAGTTAAGATAAACAGACTTCCCACGCCAGTGTTCAAGCCCGGATTCTCTTCCCTGCATGTCGAACGTTGCCAGCGCCGGGGCTGGCTGCCCAACCGCCAGTTTCTCTTCTTTACATCCGCTCATCAGAACCAAAACGGCGAGAATTAATACGTTAGTCCAGCGCATGTTGATTAGCCTCCTCGCCCTGATATTTGCCATGTTGCAGACGGATAATACGATCGGCAAACAACCCAAGCGCCGGATTATGTGTCACCATCACAATCGTGCGCCCCTGGCGATGCAGGTCGGTGAGCAGATCCAGTACCCGCTGTTCATTCTCCTCATCGAGGTTACCCGTGGGCTCATCGGCAAAAATCACCGGCGGCTCATTGACCAGCGCCCGGGCAATGCACACCCGTTGCTGCTCCCCTCCGGAAAGCTGACTCGGCAGGTGCGTCACGCGATGCCCAAGCCCCACCTGTTCCAGAACCTTTCTGGCCGCCGCTTCATCGACCACGCTGTGGTAGTGCTGTGCCAGCATGATATTCTCCAGCGCGGTTAAAAACGGGATCAGATGAAACTGCTGGAACACCAGCCCTATTTTTTCAGCACGAAAACGGCGCCGCCCCTCTTCATCCAGTGCGGCGGCATCAATTCCATCTAAAAACACCTGACCTTCTGTCGCGGTGTCCAGGCAGGTAAGAATATTCATCAATGTCGTTTTACCTGAACCAGACGCGCCCATAATAGCGACAAACTCGCCCTGCACTATTTGCAGGTTGATATCATCTAAGGCGGTAACATCGCCGAACCGTTTATATAAATGGCGGGTTTCAATCGCCATTGGTGGGGTCTGCATAACGGACATGGCGTTACTCTCCTTTCAACACTTTTGCGGGTTCGACACTGACCGCGCGCCGGACCGGAACAATCGCCGCCAGAATGGCGACCAGTAAAGATAACGTCAGGGTGACAGGCAGCACTGGCCAGCGTAGCGAAATTGCAGCATTGAATACGGTCAGCCCCAGCAATTGGGCCAACAGATACCCTAAGATCCACCCGCAAACCACCGCAGCCAGCGCGATAATGCAGGTTTCCAGGAGAATTTGCCGGACAATATCACCGTTGCTGGCACCCAACGCTTTTTGCAGAGCAAACTCACGGGCGCGTTCACCAACAATGGCCATCAGCGTGGTGTTCACACACAAAGAGGACAATGCAAGGATCACCACCGATACCAGCCCCATTAACCCTTTTATCTTATCCAGTACCTGTCCTTCTGAAGCAGAGACTTTCCGTATTGGACGGATCTCCAGATCCGGGTATTGAGCCTGCAAGCGGTTAGCATAGTTTTCCACCTGACCGACATCGTTGCTGACACTCATCAGCCCATGGCTGATTTTACCGGGCTGATGCAGCCACGCCTGCGCCACGTCAAGACTCACAATCAGCATGTTATCTGTCGCATCACCGGCTTCAACAATGCCTTTAATCTGTAGGTTTTTACGTTGATTGTGATCCACCAGGGTGATGCTATCGCCCGGCTGGACACTAAGACGTTCCGCCAGTTTGACGCCAATCATCGCATTACGATCGTCAAAGCTGACACCAATCCAACTCCCCTGTACCTGCCAGTACGGCACCAGCCTTTGCAAGGATTCAAACCACACGCCGACAATGACCACCTTCTCCAGTTCAGTGCGCGCCATACCGTATAGCCATGGGCTGGCTCCGTGAACCAGACCTTGTGGTGCCTGATCCAGAATGGTCTGCAACTCTTGCTGTGTCATGCTGGAGCCGTGGCCTGGCCCGATGTAGAAATTCGCGCCAAAGGTACGCAATTCTTCACTCATTTTGGTATTGATATCGAACCACACCGCAGATAGCGCGGTCACGATGGTCGCCCCCACCATCAATGCGGCAAATACCACGCTAACCCGCTGAAAGCGCAGACGCAGAGCCCGCCATACCAGTAGCCAGAGCATTGTGCGTTTAGCGGCCATACAGCACCTCCACAGGATACAGACGAGCAATGCGCCGAGCCGGGAACCAGGTGCCAATCAGGGCAATTAGTACCGCAATCACCAATACACAGGGCACTACAATCCAGGCAAAATTCAATGGCGCATCAAATAGCATCAAGCCAATCGCTTTCGCCATTCCCCATCCGGCTACGCATCCCAATGCCCCTCCGGCCAGTCCACTGGAAGCCGCTTCAAGATAGAACAACAGCATGATTTGCCACTGATGTGCTCCAAGCGCCTTCATCAGGCCGATCTCTTTAGCGCGTTCCATAATGGTGCTGGTCATCAGTGACGCAATCCCCATTGCCGAAGCTGCCAGTGCTGCGACGGTTACAACTCCCATCAGCAACTGAATTTTATCGATAACGACACCTTCAGATGCGGCAACCTGCCACACAGGACGGACTTCTGCCCCGGAAATAGCCTCCTCCAGTTGATGCGCAATAGACGAGACATAGGCCGTGCAATACCAAAGGTCGTACTCTTCAGCATTTAATGCGTCGAGATTTTCACGCGCCCGGCGCGAAAGCTCGTTTTCCGGCACCGTCAACGCCGAGACGCGAATGGCCTGCACTTTGCCTGGTAAACCGAGAAGCGTTTGCACCGTGCTCAACGGCATAACCAGTTGGTTATCTTCATCTCCGCCGCTGGAGAGGATTCCGCTGACTGTCACGGTCAATGTTGTTTTACCGTTACGTATTACCAGTTGATCGCCCGGCTTCCAGCCCGTTTGTCGTGCCAGGGCATGTCCCACCAGAGTTTGAGGGGCATCGCCTGCGGGCTCCTGCGGCCAGTCGCCAGTAACCTGCCAGAACGGGCTCACTGTTTTCTGCCCCGTCTCAAACCCTTCTTCATCTGGAATATCCACCGGCTGGCTGAAGAAGGTGCCAAGAATACGTACCTCTTTGCCATCAACGTCGACTTCACCACCGAGCATAGGGGCAAAGCCGACAATGTTGTTACGCCAGAAGATATCCTTAATGTTTGGCAGTTCCGCTTCATCAAGGAAATCCTGCCCCGATAGTGGGTTACTGTTTTCACTGAAAAGCGCAGGCAACGCCGCCTGCCCGGCGGGTTCAATCAAAATATTGGCACCGTAAGACTTCAGCTCTCTGGACATTTTATCGCCAATATCAATCGACACCGCCAGCAGTGCAGAGATCAGGCTGGATGCGAGAAATACCGTCACAATAGCCAGTCCCTTGCGTCGGAGATTGCGCCCCCAGGATTGTCGTAACATTCGCCACAGCATTGTTACTCCTCCCTCAGTTCGGCAGGTACGAACTGTTCCGGAGTGTTACGGAAGCGGTCGTAGTTTGCTTCAGACGAGAAGAACCAGGTTTTGCCACCATAGCTGTATTTGTAGTCAGCCGAGGTATTCGTCAACCGGGAACCATCAACCGGATCGGTCACATTAATGGTCATGACCGTCGAGAAGTAATTCACGCCCGCTGCCAGCTCTTTACCCGGGATCACCAGCTCTTTCTCATCATTACGCCAGTTTTCAATCGGCACCGGGTTACAACCGCCAGGTTTACCAATCGAAGGAATGAAAATGTGTACCCCGCAGGCCACGCAGATAACCTGATTCCCTTCCATCACGTAGCCCTGATCGCCACAAAGCAGACAGGCGTCAAAAACCACGCCCAAACGCAATTTGTCGGGATAGCGGTTAATCACGAAAAAACGTACAGCTTTACCGTCGTCTGCCACCCAGACAAAGCGGTGCAACTTGCCATCACGGAGTTGTTCTATCGGCAGATGTACCATGCCATCGCTGGCAAGTTGTACCGGAACTGCTTCTGATAACTGCGGCGGCTGAGATGCGACTTTTTCCCACCACAGTTGTCCGGCGATCACAACCACCGCGCATCCCAGCGTCACCAGCCAGAGACGGAACGCATTTCGACGATGCGCCAGTGCCAGTCGATGAGCAATCGGCTCATCGGTTTCACGCGTCAGGCGGATAGCACGCAGCAGCGCCGGTACCCAGCACAGCGCCAGAACAAGCAATAGAGCAGCTCCCAACCAGTTAAATAACGCCGCGTTGTTTGTCACTTTGGCCACGAAGCTCAATAGCGATTTTGCCAGCGGTAGCACCTGCAGCTTCATTAACAACAGCAGTAGATTGCCGCTTAATGGCAGCCAAATCATGACCATCAGGATCAGTGTTAACGGCCAGTAGAGCCCGCGAATACGCCGTAACAGCATGGCGCAAAGCACTCCCGCCAGGCAGAGGATCGCAAAAGCCAATAGCATTGCCGTCAGATTCAGCAGCAGGTCGGTATTTAGCACATGGGTACTGGTTAATCCGCCAAGGTTAGGATCCAGCGCCCAGTGTCGAGCCGCGCCAAACACCAGGATACCCTGCCACAGGTAGCGAATGCGGTTTGATACCCACCAGAAGCTCAACACAAACAACAGCGTGATCATCACTTCGGTGCCGACCAGCAGCAATTGCACCGGCTGCGTGCCACGGAGTGTGAGTCCCGCCAGCACGCCAACGATCAAGCCTGTGAATAAGGTCCAGACGAGTGGGCGTAAAGAAGGAGGATCGTTGCGACTCCACAGAACCCCGGAGAGCAGCGCAATGCAGAAAAAAACCTGTAGCGTCGTGACAAAAAAATAACTCATAACATCGACTCTGTACGGCGGATTGAATGATGTAACTATCCAGGTACATCGATAATGTAGAGCCTGCCCATCAAACGTTCAGGCTTGCGGTCAGTTGGGAGATGAGCAGCGCAGAACAAACCGTGGGTACATGTCGTACTTAGGGATGTGAGCACTGCCCGGTCCAAAATGGCAAATAAAGCAGCCTGATGGGAAAAGCGCTTAGTTCAGGCCAACGTATTTAAATTCATAGCTCACATCAAATGGCTTCCACCAGCGACCAACACCCGTATCACTGTCTGTGTGACGGTGCATACCTGCTTTTGACGGTGGTTCGATGTGATAGGTCACTTTGTAGTTACCCACACCCATCATTTTGATGTTCGCGCCGTAATGAGGACCATCGCTGGCGACCATCGGCATGAAGGTACCTTCTTGTTTTTCACCTGTATCACTGTTAATTAAGGTGTAACTGATGGTCAGATAAGGGATCCATTCGCCTGCGCCGAAACCATTTTTACTGCCTTCCACTGCGTGAATATCCGCCTCAAGGTGAATATCGGCTTTTGCTGCCGGTAACCCCATGCCGCGCGGCTCCATATCGATCGGCTGCAGATAGACAGCAGCCAGTTCCATCTCATTCATGGTGACAGGCTCGCCTGCCGGATACTCCTTAAAGGCAAACGCAGCCGGAGCAGTGAAAATACTGGCCATCACTGCACTGGCAATCAGGGTTTTCTTCATGGTCATCAGACATATCCTCTCGTCTTAAATAACAGCTATAGATTATTTTTTATCGTTTCCCCAGGGACTGTGCTTTTCCGCCGCATCACCCACAGCGCCACCAGCGCTGCAAGCAGCAATACGGCCTGCGGTAATAACGTTTCCATGTAGGGATAAATTCCCAACCAGCTGATTTCAGGGAAGCCGTTAATCAACGTCGGCTGGAACAGTTTGCCTTCCACCAGTTCCAGAACCCCTTTGCCCGCAAACACAAAGGCCATCAGGTACATAAAACTGCCGGTAAACATAAAGAACGGCTTCAACGGCAGGCGTACTACCGAGTAGCGCATGAGCAGCCAGGCGGCCAGCAGAACAACACAGCCGATAACAAAACCTGCAGCAATCGCCATATGCCCGGAAACATCATTCGCATCCCCGACCAGGGCGTAGTAAAACAGCACGGTTTCCGCCCCTTCGCGATAAACAGCCAGGAAGCTGGTCAGCCACAGTCCAACCAGTGAACCACGGGAAAGTGAGTGGGACAGCTTTCCTTCCAGCCAGGCTTTCCAGTGGCGTGCTTCGACCTTAGACAGTAACCAGTAGCTCATGAAGAACAGCATGACGACGGCAATCAGCATCGTTATGCCTTCGAGCAATTCACGACTGGCGCCAGAATTAGTGAACAGAAGCTGGAATATCACAGCGGTAATGACGCTGGCGATCAGCGCGACAATCACCGACTGACGAATAAGCGGTAACTTATCCTGGTGATTGTTTTTCACCATATAGGCCACGATAGCCGCCACAATAAGCAGTGCTTCCAGCCCTTCGCGAACAATGATCATCAGGCTATAGAGCAGCAGGCTCCACTGGGTCTCTTCGCCTTCTCCCAACATCGCCACCGCTTTTTGTAGATCCTGCTCCAGTGCGCTGGCTTCTGCGTTGAGCCTTTCCACTGGCTGACCCGCTTTCATCAGGCTAACCAGACGCGTAAAGTAAGCCTCCAGCGTGGTTTTAAACGCTGAGTCACGGGAGCCAATTTTGTTTTCCATACCGCTGGCTTCAAAGCGGTCAAAGTAACTGTCCTGCACATCCAGAATGGCATTCTTCGCATCGCCCCCTTGATAGCGGGCAATCGCTTCCTGAATACTTTGATTGATACCCATCGACACCGCAGCCCAGTCTGCGCGCGCTTTGTCATCCTCTGCCGCTGGAGCGTTACCCGTATTTTGCGACGCTGCAACCTGCTGTTCGTCACGGGTAGTGGGCAGACCGGGCAGAAGATCCTCAATATCCTGTAACAACGTTGTGACCTGATAAGAAACATCATTGAGGTGATCCGGCTGCGCGGTGAGCGCAATCAGCGCAGAAAATTGCTGATTAATCGCTGCTGCGTCTTTTGCCGATCGATTCTGTCTGATCGACATTTCCATCTCTGAGTTTTTAAAACCCTGATAGTGCGCCTGTTGAACGTGCTGGCTGGCAACGCTGAGATTCCCGGCCTGATAGTTATTTACTGCCTGGGCCAGCAAATCGTCGATAGTGCGGAAACTCTCTTGCCAGTGTACGGCGATATCGGTTCTGGAAAACGCATTGTGCTGCTCTTCGGCAACCAGGCGATGCCCGCCATCCAGCACAGGTTCAACTTCACGCAGCGATGCCTTCAGCCAGTCGATTTTAGCCTGCACGTCAGAGAGAGATTTTTTTTCGCCAATCATGCGACGGATCTCACCGAAAGCGCTTTCCATCTCATAACTCTTGCTGGCGGAAATGTTGATACGAATCGGACCTTCAAGGTTTTCGAATACCTCAAAGTAGGCCATTTGCACCGTGCGACGCGCTTCATCAGTTTGCTGTTGAGAGTAAAGTTCTGCCGTTTTATCAAGACGTTGCTCGATATCCTCAATAAACGGGGCATAGTTTGTTGCAGCCCATACGTGAAGGCTTACAAGCAAGCCACACAAAGTGAACAGCAGGAAAGAGCAGAACTTACGCACGGTACGCATCCCGTAAAATACAAATGATAATTATTATCATTATCGATTTTTGACTGCGTTGTACATGACCTGGATCATAAAAATGTCAACGGGTGACAAGTTATGTAAATTTATTTCATAAAAATGTGATGGATACGAAGTTGAGGCTGGCAGGATTTATTAATGAAGCCGTTAATTCAGGAGTATTTATACACCGTGCAGAATAGCGTTCCCCCATACTCGCTGACACAAATGAAGCCGACAGCGGGCATGAGGGAAAACGTTATTTAAAACAAAAAGTGTCAGGGCATCATTATATCAGGATCACGAGTAATACGTTGTAGAAAACGACCATAACCCTGTTCGCCTGTCCAGTAGTTAATACTTTTCTCTACACCCGTCGATGTCAGAGTCGCACCAGAAATACCATCTACCGTATATTCATCGATATGCTCTGGTTTTTCCTGAATTATTCTCAGCGCCGGCTTCCCGTTATTATCAACCACTTTTTTACCCGGCCATTGTTTACGCCAGTTCTCATCTTCCACTCTGGCCCCCAAAAAAGGAGTTTCCCGCTGCTGGTAGTAATACAGGTTTTTAACTGTACGCCCGTCAAGGTCAAGAGCAAGGAAGGCGTGCATCATAGACTTCGCCCCCTTACCGAAAACAGGAATTATAATTTGTTGAATTTTATTGTTTTTATTTTTCACCAGATAGACATCTGCAATTACGCAGCGCTGGTGGATCCTGGCGGGATCATGCTCCGGAGCGAGCTTCTTACATCTTTGCGTTATGGCATCGTCAGCTACCCACTCCCCGGAATCCAGATTGACCTTTCGCGCTAAAATATAACGTTGAAATAAATTATTTATAGTTTTTTCATCCTGTGCATCTGATTTTAGCAAGCCCGCAGCATGCAGAATGGCGGCATTTTTCTCTTCACTGGTCGGTTCGGTGACTTCCCCCTGGAACACCATAAACCAGGCAATAGCGGCAATAAAAATAAGGACACAAAACACCATCATTGATGCAACAATAACTTTACCCTTGTGCATTCTTCTATAATCCCTGTAAGAAATAAGATATTTAAAACGCCTTCAGGTATGCCATTACCTTTGTAGATTTGCAACTACAGAAGCGATGAAAACTATATAATCATTTCGATATAGCTTTGGGCTTTAATATCAGAACAACATGTTTTTACTGCCATTTTATCGTATAAAAAATGCCGGGTTTCCCCGGCACAAAAATCACCACGTTTTCGCCCACCACAGCCGTATCTTCATCCCCCAGTAGCTGGTCCAGCCACTGGTTGTCGATACCACACGACCTTGCGACATCACCACTAGCGTGGGAGTGACGCTAATATCCCAACTGCGGGATATTGTGCCCTCAGCATCGTTAATAACCGGAAATGCCACACCTTTGCGCGACAGCCAGTGAGCAACATCCGCTTCGCTGCCGGAACGTAGCGCGATGGTCATAATGTTTTCCCCTTCTGATCGCAGCCTGGCGACTTCCGGCGTGGTGAAGCGACACACACCACACCAGCTTGCCCAGAAATAGATCAGCACCGGCTCCTCATTACTGAGTGCGGCGAGGGTGACGGTTTCGCCATCCAGCGTCTGCAAAGGCGTACTGTCAAACGATGCTGGCAGTTGAGGCGCGCGCCATACATCCATCAGCAGCATCGCCCCGGCTAACAACGCCAGTAAGATCAGCCCTTCGCGCAGCCAACGACGCAGTTTACCGCTCATTGGCAGCCGCCAGTTTTTCTTTGACCACTTCTTCAAGCGTTTCCCACGACACAGCGCCTGGTATAAGCTCATCACCAATTATCGTAGCCGGCGTTCCCCGCACACCCACCAGCCGCGCCAGTTGCAGGTTAGTGCTCAGTGTCTCTGAACTTTTATCATCCAGATTTACCGGAGTGGCTGCGGCTTTTTCCTGCGCCTGCTTAATACTGGCAGCCGTGTGGTAGCCCCTCTTCTGCATCAGTTTTTCATGCAGCGCCAGAAACTGCTGCGGATGCTCGCGCCACGTTGTCAGCGCAGTCCGCGCCGACAGTACGGAGCTTTCCCCTTTAAACGGCAGCGGTTTAATCACCACCGCCACGTCAGGATACTTTTGCACAATTTTTTCCAGCATAGGATCCAGTTGCTTGCAGTACGGACAGTTGTAATCGGTGAAGTTTATCAGCGTCAGTTTCGCCTGCTTTGTACCAATACGCGGGCTGTCAGGATCGTTAAACAGCGCTTCCTGAATGAGCGCTTCAATTTGCTTTTCCTGTTCCGGTGTAAACGGTGCAGGCTCTTTCGCTACGCTGACGGTTGAAAACAAGGCTAACAGCAAAACAATCAGGATCTTCATGGATTGACTCCTTTGGCATCTGCCAGTGTTTTTAACACCGCCTCGCGGGTTAACAATGTTGGCAACGCCTGACCTTCCGGCAAACCGGGGCCATAAATTTGGTTAAACGGCACAGCAACCTGGCCACGTTTTTTCAGAAATGCGGTGATGGCTTCAGAAGGCAGCGTCCAGTCGCCGCGTAACGCCACTACATCAGGCTGTTGCAGTGCGGCCTGGACGTCTTCTTTATGCAATACGTTGTATTTATTTACCTTACAGGTAATGCACCAGTCGGCGGTTACATCAACGACTACGCGCTTATGTTGGGCAAGCGCATCGTCGATGGCCTGCTCGCTAAGCGGTTGCCAGTTCACACTCTCTTTCACTGCACTTTGTGTGAAAACACCCAGATGCGGGAGCAGTAACGTTGCCAGCCAGATAGCAGAGCCGAGCATCATCCCCCCCAGAAGACGTCGCAGGATGTTCATCCAGCGCCCCGGACGTGGTAACCGCAATGCCAGACCCGGTCGGAGAGCCACCAACAGCCATGGCAAGCTCATGCCCAGCCCCAGTGCGAGAAAAAGTCCCCATAGCGTTGGAAGTGAAGCCGTAAGCGCCACCGCTACCGCGGTCCCGAGAAACGGTGCACTGCACGGCGTGGCGAGCAGCGTAGCAAAAGCGCCCTGCCAGAAATGCCCTGCCAGACCGTTGCCACCGCGAGTAGCCAGCGTGGTTGTCATTGTGGAAGGAAGCCGGAATTCAAACAATCCGAACAGACTGGCGCTAAACGCCAGCATTACCAGCACCATAACGCCAATAAACCACGGGCTCTGGAACTGGATCCCCCAGCCGAGTGCCTGATTGGTCATACGCAGTACCGTCATCAGCAATGCCAGGGCCATAAATGAGACCAGAATTCCGGCCACCGACGCCAGAAACTGACGGCGAACCTGACGACGACTTTTCTCTTCGACAAGCAAAATTGAACCCAGCTTCATGCCCAAAACCGGTAGCACACAGGGCATCAGATTCAGGATCAGACCACCCAGCAACGCCATCGCAACCACCTGCCACATCGCAGGCGCAGCGGTATCCACAGCCGGAGCATCTCCAATAGCAAGTCGACTTTCCTGCGCAACGCCATTATCGGCCAGGACCAGCGTGACCAACTTGCCGCGTAAATCCGGCGCGCCTTCTCCCCAACTGTCATGGACAGGTACTGTCGCCAGCAGCGTGTCTCCATCAATGCGGATTTGCGGCATACCGAAATCCACATCATCGACGGTATCCAGATAAAGCCCGGGCTTGGACCAGCCTCCCGCGCGGTGCGCTTCGACCACCAACTCTCCAGCCCGCGCCCCTGCGCTGAGCGTATCTGTCAGGCCGCTGGCAAGCGGGATCTGCCCCATTGCCTGGGCATAATCATGCGCAAATGTCGGATCCTGAACAGAAGGTGTTACGGAAAAAGGAAAATCCGTCAGCAGGCATACATTGCTGCACGTTGATAGCGTCAATACGCCATTGATCGTGGCTGGTAGCGTACCGTGTACCACCATCGGGAATGTCACCTTATCGTGATACCCCTGGGTAGTGATATTGGCGACCTCAAAGCGCGCAGGCGTTGGCCAGAACCAATCCACTGCGGGCATTTCACCTTTCCAGGTGACAGATGGCGCGACACCGCCCTCTCCCGGCGAACGCCAGTAGGTTTTCCAGCCATCTTCCAGCTTCACATCCAGCAGTAGACGGGCTTGCCCTTCAGCAGATGTATCGGCACGCAGCCGGACGCTGGCATGGTCGTTATCGGGTGAACGCAGCCAGCCGATGTCAGCCGCCCAGGATACGGGCAGCCATAGCAATAACAGACAGAACAGCGCCTGCCTGAAAACAGTCATCATATTTTTTCTCCGTGAATAATTATCTAACAGTCAGCAACAACGGTTTGGTCATTCACGGAAGACACAGAATCTGAGATGAACCCTAAGCGTGGGCGGCGAGATGGCTCGCGGTGGGAAAAAAGGCAGACGAAAAGCCCGCACTGGCGCTAACAGCGACAGAAGCAGGCATAGCACCAGAATCGCCCCTTCAAACAGCACAGGCGGCGACGCCAGTAACGACTTCGCGCTCAATTCACAAGGGGTAACGGGTGAGGCGTCATCGGTATCCGTTTGCGCGCTCGCGACGACAGCAGTGACGGCGGTATTCATCTGCAACGCATGCAGACCCGCCATGCGTTGCGCGGTGCAAACTATCACCACAACACATGCCAGGCAGAGGAACCACCATCCCATCCGTTGACGTTTCGCCATTATACCCTCACTGATTGACGCGAGTTATCTTAGCCACTGGTGAGGTTTTGGCAACCTTTACGCTGTAAAGTTATGTCGGTACCGGAGATTAACATCTGCTGTTCATTATCACACCCGGCCACGAAATAATAATCAATGCCAGCAATAATTTCACAATCAAAAATGACACCTCTAATAAAACAACATGAAAATATCACCACAGGTATTATTCATTATTTTCGAGGCATCTCCGAGAAAACCCCGTGACAGATTATAAGAAAATATTAAAAATGTACTTTCGCATATTGATGCGTAAATGAAAGTAAGGACTGGAGCATTTCCTCAATAAAAACAATATTATAATTAAACGGACTAATATCTTGTCCATTATAAAAACGCTTTGTTTGTTAAATGTTATTCAGAGTATATGGAAATGAAAAAATATTTATTACCCCTGATCGGCTTACTTTTTACCGTTAGCACTCAAGCCGCATCATTTACCGATGGCAAGCAGTTCATCTCACTGGAGAAACCCGTACCTGCAGCACCAGCAGCACTGAAGTTTTTCTCCTTCTATTGCCCCTCCTGCTATCAGTATGATGAAGTTTTCAAAGTGACTGATAACGTGAAAAAAGTCTTGCCCGCTGATGTCAAACTCACCGAGTATCATGTCGACTTTTTAGGTCCTCTGGGACCAGACATGACGCATGCCTGGTCAGTTGCCATGTTGTTAAACGTGGAAGATAAAGTCAAACCTTTACTGTTTGATGCCGTTCAGAAAAAACAAACCATTAAAACAGCGGACGATATTCGCAATATATTTATCAACGCCGGTGTGAGTGCCAGTGATTATGACGCAGCATGGAATAGTTTTGCCGTGAAATCATTGACCGCCAAACAACAAGAGCTGGCTAAAGCTGTAGATTTAAAAGGCGTACCCGCAATCTTTATCAAGGGTAAATATATGATTAATCCTAAAGGATTAAATTCAGATGACGTAAATTCTTTTGTGCAGAGCTACGCTGACACTGTCCAGTATCTTATTTCCCGCCCCTGATGTTGAGTTAATACCATTATACGCACCACACAACAGGCTCCAGCCCCTCTCTGGTGACTGTTGGTGGTGTAATGCCTGTTCCTTGTCATATCGTCTTCTCCTCCTTTCATGTCATGGTTGGCATTCACCCTTATGAGGATTACCCTAAACTTATTGGTAGATGCCTTTCCCCAGAGGTATCCTTCTTCTATGTGTTGATTTACACGAGAGAGCGCTATGGAATTAAAGGATTATTACGCCATCATGGGCGTGAAACCGACGGACGATCTCAAGACAATCAAGACCGCCTATCGTCGACTCGCCCGCAAATACCATCCCGATGTCAGTAAAGAATCCGATGCCGAAGCCCGTTTTAAAGAAGTTGCTGAAGCATGGGAAGTACTGAGCGATGAACAACGTAGAGCCGAGTACGATCAGTTGTGGCAGCACCGCAACGACCCGCAGTTCAACCGTCAGTTCCAGCAGGGCGATGGACAGAATTACAATGCTGAAGACTTCGACGACATTTTCTCCTCTATTTTTGGCAAGCATGCTCACCATTCACGGCAGCGTCATGCCAGTCGGGGTCACGATATCGAAATCGAAGTTGCCGTTTTTCTCGAAGAAACGCTTACTGAGCATAGCCGTACCATCAGTTACAGCCTGCCGGTATACAATGCTTTTGGTCTGGTAGATCGCGAAATTCCGAAAACGCTGAACGTGAAAATTCCGGCCGGCGTGGGTAACGGCCAACGCATTCGTTTGAAAGGCCAGGGTACTCCCGGTGAGAACGGTGGACCGAACGGCGATTTATGGCTGGTCATTCATATTGCGCCTCATCCGCTGTTTGACATTGTTAATCAGGATCTGGAAATTGTCGTTCCCCTCGCCCCGTGGGAAGCCGCTTTGGGCGCGAAAGTTACCGTACCCACCCTCAAAGAGAGCATTCTGCTGACTATCCCACCTGGTAGCCAGGCCGGGCAGCGTTTACGAATTAAGGGCAAGGGGTTGGTAAGCAAAAAACATACCGGCGACCTGTATGCAGTGATCAAAATCGTGATGCCACCAAAACCTGACGACAACAGCGCCGCACTGTGGCAACAGCTGGCAGAGGCACAGAAGTCCTTTGATCCGCGCAAAGAGTGGGGGAAAGCATAATGGCTAACGTTACCGTCACCTTTACTATTACCGAGTTTTGTCTGCACACCGGCGTTTCTGCAGAGGAACTTAATGAGATTGTCGGTTTAGGGGTAATAGAACCCCGTGAAGACGAGACTGCCCACTGGCAGTTTGACGATCATGCCCTGGCCGTTGTGCAGCGCGCTTTGCGCCTGCGCCAGGAGCTGGAGCTTGACTGGCCAGGAATAGCCGTTGCGTTGACATTACTGGAAGAGAACGCACATTTACGACAGGAAAACCGCTTGCTGAGACAGCGTCTGTCCCGCTTTATCTCTCATCCATGACGCATTTATTGCCAGTCACCGGGGGCAGCATCGCTCTGCCCCTTTTTTCTCCCGTCAGTCCCACCCCAGCGTTAATGACATTAACCGGCAGATAGCATACATTCTGAGGTAAGAATTATCCTAAAGCATAAGACGTTGAGCCATGCAGCTTAAACCACTCACAAAAGGCCGTTTTCATAACATCTGGCAGCAAGATGATGCCTTTATCGAGAAGACATTCCAGGAACTGCTATCAGAGACACAGCTCATTCATGAGGATGAGTATCTCTATCATCAGGGGCAGGTTGTCGACCGTCTGATTATGGTGCAATCAGGAAGAATCTCTCTGCGTTACAGCGCTGAGAATGGTCGCCGTTTTCAACTTGGCGCGATGGAGTGTGACGAACAACTTTTTGGTGAGATGGAGTTCTTTACGGGCTATCGCTGCCAGCTTGATATTGTGGCCGAAGAGCCGCTCACCGTTGCGGTATGTAGTTGCGATCGGCTGGAAGAAGCGTTAAATCAGCACCCCAGACTGGCAATCTTCTTCGCCAGCGCAATGGCTGTCGACTACCAGGATATGCTGGAAATTTTCCTGCACCGGATGCTCTATCCGATCGTGCATAATGTGGCTTACGATCTTTATCGACAGCATCAAAACAAGCAACCCATGGATGGTTTCAGTAAAAAATATCAGGAAGCTGAGCGATTCGGCACTACCGACCGGGTCTACCGACGGGCGGTTAAAGCGCTTACTGATGCAGGCCTGGTAACGCAAACAAAGCAAGGCCTGGAAATCAAAGATCTGGATGGGCTACGGCAATTTCTGGGAAACGACATCATCGACTGACACACCAACACCGGGTCCGGAATGTTGGCGTGTCCGTCAACAACAATTAGAACTTATAGGTAAGGCTGAAGTAATGGCCGATACCCGTTGTACGCCCTGCTCCGCCGTGATTTTCCATCAATGCCATATTACGGAAATACTTCAATCCGTAACCCACTGCGTAGTGCTCTGAATGCCAGTAAATGCCGTTATACCATTCAATCGCGTTGTTGCTGTACAACGCCTGATCAGCAATCTTATTGGCAGCAAACTGGTAGTCAAAGTACCCCTGATAGTTTAAATAGCTGCCATTGGCGAAATGATAAAACGGCGTCGACCAGTTTGTTGAAAACATGTAGCCATCCCACTTACCTTCGTTATCTGCACCATAGTTTTCACGAACGTAGTGAGCGTATAGGTTCATCCCCACCATACCGAACCACGGTACCTTAACATCTGTTCCCAGGCCGATATAATGTTCGAATAATTCCCGGTCACCAATGTTGTTCACGGTTGAGATATAGAATTCGTTAAACGGGCCAACAGATAAATCTCTGTTAAAGATGGCATCAAGTGAAAAACGCGGTGATATTTTGGCAAAAAAGTTATCACCACCGTGACGATCGTCATGCTTGCTATCAAAAACATCAAAGAAATCAACGTAACCATAAAGATCGACAATACCAGAGCGAGCACCAAATTCCAGTTCAAGATACGTGTCGTTGCGAATGCCATAAGGAACCTTAGCATCAACGCTTTGCATTAAATTCATCTGCATCCAGTTGAAATCATTCTTCCGAATATTGCCATCAGTATAATCAGCAGCAACAGCATGGGCACACCCCATACTCATAACAGCGCCAACCACCAGATTTTTAATCATTGATATATTTTTCCGCAACATATTCAATTCCTTTGAGAAAGATTGAACGGCGCCACACACAGAATAGTTGTGTGGCGATAGTTCTTAATTAGAGGAAGGTAAGTGTTTTGCAATAATTATTGACGTTTGAGCTTCAGTGTTCCCAGCAACATGATAAAAATAACCAAATACAATACTGGTATTGCGTACATAATTTTTTGCAATCCCATCGTTTTTTCCATTACCGCGCTGATTGCCGGGCTAAACATTGCTCCTGCACTACCGCTAATTAAAATGTAAGAAACGTTCTGGCTACTTGCACGCTTCACAAAAGAAACACCGTAAGCAATAAAGGAGTTATACAGTGCGGCGCACACAAAGCCATAACTGTAGGCCAGATAATCTAACCCTGAAATATCTTTCTTCGTTACAATGATCGTAGTGATAATACAAGCCAGCAAAATAATACTTAACAGGAAATAATGTATCTTCACGCGGGCAACAATCCCGGTTGACACTAACGCGCCGACCAGTGCGGCCCCCCAATACTGAGTAATAATATTTCCGGCTTCTTCAAATGGAATACCAAATTTATTCTTAACAAACAGAGGTGCCCATGTCAGGAAGGTATAAAGCGCCAACATACCTAAAAACAGACCAATCCCACCGCTGATAATCCCAGGATTCCACTCTGACTTCACCGCTTCTGTCTGGCCAGAAACATGTGTTGTTTCGCAAGCTGCAAAGCGAGTTAGTGCCACAATCCCAAGGGTCAGTAAGGCCACCATACCAACGCTAAGGTAGCTGTAACTCCATGACATATTGTGGGTTAGCGCGAAGGTCGTAATCAACGGGAAAACCACCCCCGCAACGTTAAACGTAGCATCCTGTACCACCAGCATCGTACTCTGAATACGATCCTGCCAGACAGAAACCACGATCGTACCTGCCACGCATAAGCCAATACCGCCACAAAAACCGACGAGGGTCATAGCGACCATCACTGGCCATAAACCACTACTTAAATGCATTGTCAGTGCGCACAGGAAAACTATCGAATAGATAATTAACGTCATACGTTTTACACCGACTTTTTCAATCAGGAAAAAAGCGGCGATCGTGCCCGCTAATGCCCCTCCGTTCAGTAACGAAAAAATGGATGCGACAGCATTCACATCGGCATTGTAACGCATTGCAATCGGTTCAATCAGCATACCAAACTGACTGGCAAACCCTGCCATAATAAAATTTGCCAGAAAACTAATCAGCGTAAGTGCTATTTTATTCTTCATATAAAGACATCCCTGATTGGTTCAATAAAATTTCTTCGCTAAGCTGTAACTGCTGTATTCAGTGCCAGCTCAATCATATTATTAAAGGTTAATTGCCGTTCCTCCGCAGTCGTTTCTTCTCCCGTCAGGCAGTGATCGGACACGGTTAAAATCGCCAGCGCCTCAATCCCAAACTGATGTGCTAAGGCATACAATCCAGCCACTTCCATATCGACTCCCAGAACACCAAACTTCTCCAGTGCAGGAATTAAATTATCATCAGGATCGTAATAAAGATCGCCACTGAAAACATTTCCGACTTTGATATCAATGCCCGCTTTTTGCGCCAGAATCCATGCTTGTTGTAATAATGGGAAGTGTGCCGATGTTGCCATTGTATAGCCAGAACTACGTTTCAGATTCGTGACTGAGTCCGTTCCGGCTGCGACGGCAAGAATAATATCGCGCATTTTAATATGGTGCTGTGTTGCCCCCAGACTACCCACCCGAATAATTCTCTGGACACCAAAATCATGTACCAACTCATGTGCATATAACGTCATCGACGGTATTCCCATACCGTGACCCATTACTGAAACAGGTTGTCCGAAATAGTATCCGGTATAACCCAGCATATTGCGCACGTTGGTAACTTCCCGGTAATCTACCAGGTAATTTTCAGCAATAAACTTAGCGCGTAACGGATCACCAGGCATAATAACAGTTGAAGCAAAATCACCCGGTTTGGCATTAATATGTGCAGTCATAACAATTCCTGAATCATTTATATTGAAGATATGCAGGGATTGTAACCAGACGTATGCAGAGAATTGAGGACAAAAGTCCTGCTGAGAGGATCGGCCTCTCATTTTTGAGAGTTATTGTTGTTGCGTTGCCGTACGGGGAAAACGCCGCCACCCCGCGCGACAGTCACGGGGTGACATCATGTCATATCAGGGCTTATCAGCGTGACCAAACAGTAACGCGGTATAATGGGGGTTCACTTTTCCGCTACGCTTACCGTCCGGACCAAAATAGCGATCGTCCCGGCACAGACGCTCATTGGTGTCACAAAACAGACCGCCCCGGAATGTAAAAGCGGTTGTATCAAATTGCCCGGCCGCTGCCAGCTTTTCGCCCTTCTTCTTGCCGACATACCTGGTGGTCAGCGCCACCGATATACCGTGCTTATTGGCACAGATCGATTTATCACACAGCACGCCCGGGGCCGGACTGTATGGCTCAACTGTCGCTGCGTTCACTGGCAATGACAGAACACTCACTGCCAGCAGGCCCAACACTTTTATCATCTTTCTCTCCTTATATTCTTCGCCAGCCGCTTTTGCCTGCTTCTCTCATCCGAACAGAATGACACCCGGGCGTAATATTTACAGTCGCTTTTCCAGTAAATGCGCTCTCATCAACTCCGAGGCGGCCTGTGCATCACCCTTTTTAATATGCGCCAGGATCTCTCTTTGTTTCGTCGCTGTATCAATGAAATACTGGCGGTCGTTGGCGGGTAATGACTCTCTGGTTTTTTCAAAGTAGGTAATCAGAACGTCAGAAAAAACCTGCAGGACACGATTGCCACTCGCCTGTAGCAGGAGTAAATGAAAATCCCTGTCATGACGGTCAGCTTCCTGCGGATTGTCAGCGTTTTCCTCAATAAGCCGGAGTTCGTTTTCAAGTTTTGACAGCATTGCTGGAAAAATTCTTCGCGTTGCCAGAGGAATGATAGCGCACTCGATTAAGATCCTTGCCTCAGTAAACTCTGAGATATCAAACCCGGACAGGTCAAACTGCATCAACAGTTGGTTATTTATGTTATGAGAGCCCACATTTTTTAACACACTACCCCGTCGGGGAGCGCGCTCAAGCATTCCCATTTGCACAAGCGTCCCGAGCGCCTGGCGAACTTTATATCTTGATGTATTAAAACGAATTGCAAGTTCAGTTTCTGTTTCGATACGTCCATCAGCATCTCGGTTTGCATCATCAAGCAGATAATTTTTAATATTTTCAAATAGTTCGTTTTTCTTATCCATATACACTCTCAGATTAAGGTACCGAAACAATCGTAAGTATAAATAATACAATAAGTTGAGTTAATTATTTTATTGTTATGATAAGATTATACCCCATTATTATTCAAATTATATTAAGCTATTTGTTAATAAAAAGGAATTAATTATGATGTTATTCGTAACTCAGTTTGCGATAGTTCTTACATGTATCGGTATAGGCGGGCGTTTTGGCGGGATTGGTTTGGGTGCTGCGGGTGGGTTAGGACTGGCAATCCTGACTTTTGGATTTGGACTCCCCCCCGATTCTCCTCCGATAACAGTCATCTCCATCATTCTGGCTGTTATCACGTGTATCACTATTCTTCAGGCAGCTGGCGGTCTTGATTTATTTGTTACTATGGCGGAGCGGATCCTAAGGAAATGGCCAGGTGCAATAACCTTTCTGGGCCCTGCTGTTGCTTATCTTTTTACCGCTATTTGCGGGACAGGATATGTCGCTTTTTCCGTTTATCCGGTGATTGCAGAAATTGCAGCCGATGCCAGGGTTCGGCCAGAGCGAGCAATGTCGATGTCAGTTATTGCCGCTAATTTCGGTCTCATTGCCAGCCCGGTAAGTGCAGTCGTTACCGGAACAATCGCCGTTCTTGCCGGATTACATGTATCGGCTTTGGATATCCTGTCTGTCACAGTCCCCGGCACATTTCTTGGCTGTCTTGTTGGCTGTTTGTTTGTCTTTAAACGAGGTCATGAACTCGAAGATGATCCTGAATTTCAGCGCAGGATTGCGGAAGGTGAGTTTGAGTCAATAAAGGCTGAAGAACGCACTGCCAGCATGGTGACAAAAGAGGCAAAGAGAGGATTGCTGATTTTCCTTACCGGTATCATCCTGGTTGTCGTTATGGGGTCAATTCCTGAATTACGTCCGGTGTGGAATAACGGTACCGGGATGGAGCGCATGAGCATCCCGACAACGTTGCAGATAATTATGCTGACAACAGCATGTATTATTATGATGGTGTGCCGAATTTCGCCTTCAAAACTCGACTCAGGATCTGTATTTAAAGCAGGACTGGTGGGAGTGGTCGCCATATTTGGTCTGTCATGGATGATGAACTCCTTCTTTGAGGCATGGCACGAATTATTTAACACCGCTTTCCACGGTTTTCATAATCCGGTGCTGTTTGGCATTATTGTGTTCGGTCTTTCCGCTGTGATTTACAGTCCGGCAGCGACGGCAGTGGCATTACTGCCTGCGGGTGTGTTAATGGGATATCCGGCAGAAACATTAATTGCCTTGCTTCCGGTAACCTGCGGATCATTCATTATTCCAGGGGGAGCGCAGATTGGCTGTGTTGCTTTCGACCGTACAGGAACAACACGTATTGGTAAGTATGTAGTGAATCACAGCTATATGTTACCAGGTCTGGTTACCGTTCTCGCCTCAACCATTTTCTGCTTTCTCATTTCTAATTTACTGGCGTAGCGCCGAAGCGACTGGAGAAAGTCTGCAAGGCATCCTCTTCTGATGAAGCACAGAAGAGGATGCCTGTAATTAGATTTACTACGCAAACTTTAAAGGACAACCTGCGCAATCAGGTAGGCAAAAATAACCTGAGAAATGACCATAACAAAACCCGGGCGAATGTAGCTGTGGTTGATAACAAACCGCCCTATTTTAGTCGTACCTGTCCTGTCAAACGCAACACAACCAATTTGGTTGGCACCTGGAATAATGAAGTCTCCACATGTACAGGCAAGTATTGCGATTAGAAACGGCGCGGGAATATTTAGCGTAACACCTAACGGCATAATAGCAGCAACCGTTGCAGCAGGGCTCATAATAACCAGGGAGAACAAGAAAACAACCACGCCAAAGAGCATCGGAGCACCACTAACAATCCCCCCAAACACTTTTATCAGTTCTGGTTGGTAGGCATCAAAAAAGGTCGCTGTCATCCATGAAACACCGAGGATTGCTACCACCCCCATTAGACCTGCGCGGAAGACAGACCCCGTATTGAACGTATTACTGGGGACTTTACTGACAATCATAATAAACAGCGCGGCTGTCAGCATGATCATCTGAATAACCATTGGCGTTGATAGCCTTTTCCCATCCCATGAAGGCAGAAGTCCGGTAAAAGATCCCAGGATGAGCACCAACATCACGCCAACTGCAAATATCGCGACGCCTTTTTTGGCACCTGGCGTAGCAACATACTCTTTTTTCTGCTCATTATGCATGAACTCATATTCACCAGCAGCAACACGGCGCTGAAACTCTGGATCATCTTCCAGCTCTTTACCGCGTTTGTAGACTGAAAAACTGGTAACAATTGCCGCCATAAAAAATGAAGGGAGAGCGATTGTCAGTATCTGTCCAAGAGTAATGCCGGCATATTCATGCAAAATAGCAAGCATCCCTGCGGTAGCTGCGCTCATCGGACTAGCTGCGACCGCAACACTGGCAGCAATAACAGTTGCAGATAACGCTCGTTCTGGGCGAACCTTCGCCTCCGCCGCAACTTCAGCAACAACAGGATACAATGAGAATGCAACGTACGTGGTACCGCAGAATAGTGTAAATATGGAAGTTAATATTGGCGCAACAAACGTAATAGCCTGAGGTTTTTTACGCAGTAATTTTTCAGCCACGCGCACAAGATAATCAAGCCCACCTGCGGCCTGCAATATACTCACAGCCCCAATAACACAAATAATAATTAACATGGCCGTAATTGATGGTGCGGATGGTTTTAATCCAAAACCTAAAACTAATATTGTTACACCAAGCCCACCACCCGCACCGAGCCCCATTCCGCCATAGCGCCCACCGATACCAATACAGGCGAGCACAATAAATAATTGTATAAAGAATAAAGCGTCCATTTTTCACCTTAAAGCACCTCCCGAATATTGCACCCGGGAGGCATTGATTATTATGACAGGGATTACTTTAAATAAGACTTGGCATTTTCAATTTGTTTTTTAACTGCATCAGGTCCGGTTCCGCCATAAGACATTCTCGCTTTAATACAGGATTCTAAGGAGATGCTATCGTAAATATCGTTCTCAATTTTATCATCAAAAGAATGGAACTCTTCTAATGTGAGTTCTTCTAGCATCTTTTTATGTTTAATACAGTAATTCACTGCACTACCAACAATATGATGGGCCTCCCTGAATGGGATCCCTTTGCGGACAAGATAATCTGCCATATCAGTCGCATTAGAGAATCCTCTGGCAGCGGCACCGCGAGTATTCTCCGAAAGAACAGTCATTTTCTCGAGCATAGGAGCCATAATTTTCAGGCTGGTTTGCAGAGTATCCATAGAATCATAGACCTGCTCTTTATCCTCACTCATATCAGTATTATAGGCGAGAGGGATCCCTTTCATGATGGTCAGCATTGCCATCAGATTTCCGTACATACGGCCACCTTTACCCCGCATTTTCTCAGCAACATCAGGATTTTTTTTCTGTGGCATGATGCTGGAGCCCGTACAAAAATCATCAGAAAGCTCAATAAATTTGAAGTCCTGGCTGGAGAATAAAACCAGTTCTTCTGAAAGACGGGTGAGATGCATAAAACATACAGCTGCGGCTGCGGTAAACTCGACCATATGATCGCGGTCACTTACGGAATCAATACTGTTTTCTGTTGGCTTATCAAAACCCAATTCATGAGCGGTAAACTCACGATCAATTGGGAAAGTGGTACCTGCGAGGGCCGCCGCACCTAACGGACACTCACCCATGCGTTGATAGAGATCTTCGAATCGCGTCCAGTCACGGCGTAACATCCAGTAATACGCCATAATCCAGTGTGAAAGAAGAATAGGCTGACCTGTTTGTAAGTGGGTATAACCAGGCATTATCGCATTAATATTATTTTCAGCTTTGGCGATGATAATTTTTTGAAGATTGACAATATCCTGCTGAATTTCCCGAATTGTTGCTCTCATATGCATTTTAGAGTCAACGGTAGTTTGGTCGTTACGACTGCGCCCGGTATGCAACTTCCCACCAACAGGACCAATAATTTCTGTCATTCGTCTCTCAATAGCCATATGAATATCTTCATCAGCCGTATCGAAAACAAATTGCCCATCTTCAATCTCTTTATCTACCTGCCTCAGGCCACCAATGATGGTATTTGCTTCACTCTCAGTAATAATTCCCTGACGGCCCAACATCGTGGCGTGCGCAATACTCCCTTTAATATCAAAAGGGCAAAGACGCTGCTCCAGCATAATGGTCGCGTTATATGATTCGACTAGTTTATTTGTCGGCATATCAAAACGCCCACCCCATAACTTCGTAGACATAAAAACCTCCAGTATAAGTGTTGCAGAATGGTTAAATTTGGATTTAATCAGTTTTAATTCGTCCTCAGATTACAAAAGCACCATCTTAATTGTCAACAAATGAAGGCATTAAATCAATTTATACAGACATTAATTATATTTATTAAACTTTATTGCTTTCGCATTAATGGCTGAAAAATAAGATACAGATCACATTTAAATGCAACTTGATTCAAAGTTGCATTAATTAAAGGCGCAAAAATGGAATAGAGATTATTTTATTTGGCGACAATTGAGGGGGATATGTTTATTTTGGAGGGGGCAGCAGAAACGAATTTGCCCATCAGCAGGCTGGCCTTCGGTGAGAGACATGGATGTCTCTCATTAATCCCGATGAGCTTACTCTGGTAAGTGACTTGGGTAAGCGAACGTAGTCAACGCCGAGGAAGCGTGGAGGATGACGTGTATATCAACGTGGGATACCTGGATCATGAGTGATCTGGGTGGCAGGTAACGGATAAAAAACTCGGGCAAGAGAATCCCTTACAAAGAGAGGTCCAACTCCCTCTTTTATCTGGCGGCAGATGGTGCGCTACGCGATGGCGATTATTACTGATACTAAAGCAAAAAATCGCAAACCCGGCGACAAACAGCTCCCGCGCGCAGCGGTCGTTGGACACTCATAACCCTTCTTTTAGGGCTTTACTGTCTGTTGTTTTATCAGCATGTAACGGTTAATTAGCTGATGCAGATGCATATCCGTTTGCAGCATCAAGGCTTCTGGCGATTGTGCTCCAGCATCCATCAGACTCAGTTGGTACAGTTGTTCTTCAACTGGCACCGCCCGACTAAAATTCTGTGTGATGGCAAAGACCATCGATTTCAGTTCTGAGCCGGTCAGGTATTTCCCTTTGCGCTCATCCAGTGCATTCAGGCGCTGAGTTAATACCTGCAGACCACCCATGCCCTCATGCCAGCCAGAAAGCGATGATGCAGGCAAAGCGTTACTGCTGATGTAACGCTGCCATTGCACTTTCAATTTTTCAGCTTCAGTTGGTTGAGCAGTAGCAGCAAGCACAAAGCCGTAGTTTTGCAGCCACAGTGGTGATAGCTGCGCCAGCTCTGTCAGGGCGGCCTCATTTGCCACTATGGGTAACGGGCTGCTGGTTGGCGGATTTATTTGCTGCCAGCCCCACAGCCCTGCTGAACCCAGCACCAGCGTGGTCAGCACTCCCCCCACAAAACTTTTCCACGAACAGCCCGTTCCCGGCTCAGAAGATTCAGGCACAATGCGTGGTGTGGCGAGGTCTTCACGGACAATGTAAATCAGAGGTTCAGACGGAACAGCAGATACCGGACTCACTGAACCAACAGATGACGCGGGTATGGTCACAGCTCCCGTGTCACCACTGCCTGCATCAATATTTTCGAGGCGTATCACCGCATTATGCATAAAGGCGCATAGCTCCCCTATCTGACTGGCGTTTTTTAACTCCAGACGCTGCAAATGCTTACACAAAGCATCAAGGTGCTCTTCCGCCCTGTAAACCTGTGGCAGGTCAACATAATTCAGCTCCAGCGTCCGCAACACTGAGTGCAGGCGCTGGGTGAATCCAGCGAGGATCTCCATCCTGGCATGGACCAGTTGCGGCCAGAGCGTTCCCCATTGATGCATCAACAAGGCTTCCAGAACAGCCAACCCTTCATTAAGCCCCACCAGCCCCGCCATCCGTGTGCGTGCCAGCGTATACCAGCACGCCGTTTGCAGTTCGACGCCGTTCTGGCAAAACAATGCCAGACTCAGTTGCTCAACACGTCCCCAGTCAACATCAGGCCGCGCCGGGTGTGAGAGTTTGGCAAGCTCATCACGCAGAGCAGCATAATCCGCCAGCAGGCGCGGATCGCCGCCAGTTTTAACTTTACGAGAGTGAATGTCATTCATGACCAGATATCCATTTAACCTGTATGCTTATTGCCCGATTTTTGTCACGCAGAACGATAGCGAAGAGATCAAAAGTGATTACGCGCGGGTAGTCGTGCCGAGATACTGCTGTTGTTTGAGGTGTCTCAATAGTACCCGCCCTTCGGGTTTAAACTCCGTGCCATAGCGTACCAGGCCAATACCTTTGAGTTCAGCGTCAATGGCATAACGCAGTTCGCCAGGGATTTCCTGTTCCAGCAGCACAACCGCTATTGTTTTCAGGCGTGGTTCATATTTGAGTAATACGGCCGACAGAGTCCCCATCAGCTCATGCGCCGTACCGGGCATCCCTTGCAGGATTTTGGTCATGTCCGGAAGGCCGTAGTCTGGCAGATGTGCCAGCGTCCCTGCGCGGCAGTTAAGCACGCGCTGCATGTTGTCCAGTACGGACAGGATGACCTGATTTTCTTCACTGACCTGGTGAAGGTCGAGACCACCGGAGAAATTACCCGCGAGCATCTCATACAGCGAAGGGGATTTGTGAGTCTGAGGCATTATTTATCCTTTATCGGTAACAACGTCAGATGGTTATTCCCTGCCTCAATCACCCGCGCCTTGTCCGGATCGAGTTCTTCACGGTCTATCATCAGCTTCCATGTATTTTTCACCATATCGGGATGGCGGAACAATCCCACCACGGCGACGTATTTCGCCCCCTCTTCCATCGGCATATCGAGCAGTACATCTCCACCAGGTTTAACCACCACATCGCGGGTGGCCAAAAGATCAGCCCCGAGAGCCGTTTCACTGTCTTTCAGCAGTTGCTGGTACACGCTCTTGTCGAAGGTTTTATTATCTTTGAGCTGATAAATTCGCACCACGACCGACTCGGAGAGCGTGTTGTTCTCACGTGCATCGGTGTTCAGGGCTTCGCGAGCGGTAAAATCCAGGTGTAGTACCTTAATCTTCTTGTAAAAAATGGCATTGAAGGCCGATTTAGTGCCATCGGTGACGCCCTGCGTCACCCCACTGCCTGCCAGACTGAATGCCAGCAGCGGCAGTAGACAGCACGTGGTCTTAGTTAAATTTATACGTAACACGTCGGTTTCCTTGTTGTGGTTTCGCAGGCTCCAGCCCGGTGTAATAACCCAGTTCCGTCGTAAAGGTTTGCGGGATATCGTCCAGACATTCATCGTCTTCCACACCCAGCACACCATTCATCCCAAGCCAGAATGGCCCTTCACCTAACGGCGGTACAGCCAGCAGGCGGGTACGGGTAGTCAGGGTAATTTTTGCCTTGAATCGCCAGCCCAGATAAACCCGCAACATCACCAGAAAATCCTGATACAGCAGACCATCCGGCTTCCAGCCCTGCGCTTCCTGCTCATTATCCGTGGACAGGGCAATCAGCAACTGGCTGTTGGCATCCATCGCTTCGTCACCCAGGGGCGTATTACCGTCCAGTAGAAAATCCTCATTACCGTAAAAGCCCAGAGGCTGATTCACTTCCACCGGCCGAAGACAGTAGGGGCTGACCTGCACGGTGGTATCCGGTGCAAGCAGGCTAATCAGCGACTGCATCCCCTCCTGGGTTTTACCCGGCTGACGCAACACACCCAGTAATGCCAGAAAGCGTGACACCGGGGTGGCAATTTGGTTTGCCGTGCCTGGGATCCCCAGCCCCACCAGACCCAGCAGTGACTGTGAGATACTGTCGGTACCACCGGGTTCGAAGGCTGCCGGATAGGAGTATTTGCGCCAGATGCGGTAAAACTGGGTCAGGATGCGGTGGCTGAAGATATCCAGAAACCCCTGCAGCGCCTCATGCCCTTCCCGGCGCTGGGTAATGTCATCGAGATAGGCCGTCGGCAACGGGGAATCAACACCATACATCCCCATAAACGTGGTACGGATGACCGGCGGTTTGTTGTCATCGTCTTCATCATACTCAACCGCCTTCAGCTCACTGACCGGAAAGCCCATCCCCGGATGCGGCGCAAAGCGCACCGGATCATCGGTTGGATGGCTGGTTGAGCCCATCAATGGCCTGTCGGGATTGAGTTTCTCCAGCAACTGGCATAAGCGGTAAAAGTTAATGCGGTGAAGGTCTGCCTCCAGCCTTGGTGTCAACCGGGAATACGGCGATTGTGTTTCTCTTCCCATTCCAGGCGTTCTCCGGTCGGTTGCAGAATGATAATCAGGCGGTTAAACAGGTAGATGTCTGTGTAGAGTGCAAAGAAGCGGCTCAGCATCTCGCCGAACAGACAGATATCGCCGCGTCCGGCAAAACCATGACTGTCCAGCGTCACTTCAATCTGCACGCCGCGTACCAGGTAGCCCTGTTCAAAGCGCTCGGTTTCGCTGTGCTTCACGTCGATAATGGCTTCCAGACGTCGGCGGTTCATCTCGCTGTCGGTCCACTCATACAGCGCCAGCGTGCCGCGCAGCACATCGGCGTTATCCATCATCGAGAGAAATCCGCTGCCGAGATGGCTGAGTACGCGCCAGTGAAAACGGTCCTGCGCGGGTGGATAACAGGGCAGCGTTGGCGCACAAAGGTTGTGTACCGCAATACTGGCCGACGTGGTTTTCATCACGGTGTCGAGCACGGTACTTTGCAATGCCCTGCGAGGTAGCTGGCCATTGGTTCCGGTAAGCGTCAGCGACAGGCTTTCATCTTCCGGCACCGTGTGATTATCAAACGCTTCACCGCCGAGGATGAGCCAGGTGTTATGCAGTCCGGACGGGCCGCGGCGCACACGGGTGTGGTAGTAATATTCCGGGGCTTCATGGCGCATCATTCCACCTTTGTGGCGAAAGCTTGAGAACGGCACGTAAGTATGCTGGCTCGATGACATCACCGAATCCACGGCGTAAATCTCGGTATGGCCATCCTGTACGCGCATCGGGCGCAGCATGTACTCCGTCTGCAGTGAATTGAGCGTCAGCGGGTCAGATTCCAGCGGGAACAGATTAATTACCGGCACGCAGTTCAGACGCAGATGCTTTTCGCTAAAGCTGAAGTCATGCTCCCAGCGTTCCGCCAGTACCACGTCGATTTCAAACCAGGGAAGCTCCGTCGGAAAGGCCACGGTCTCCAGCCCACGCAGGCCCGTGAACATGAATTTCTCGCGGAAGGTAAAATATTCCAGCAGCAACTGGTAACCGCTGAAACTGCTGTTGCCCTTCGGCCAGAGGGTATCGTCATCACCAAACCCGAGTGCAGTGAAATGCCCGGCCAGCGGTCTTCTGTCCACATCACCAGGCATGCGCAGCCATATTCTGGCCACATTCATGGTGAACGCTTCATGCATGGCGCAGGCCAGTGGCGCATCAGCATTGAGATAGAAAGGAATATGACTGAGATCGATACGGCTCCAGTCCGCGAGTTCGCTGCAGTTAAAGCGCAAAGTGACAACAGAGCGTCCATCAGGATCGGTCGACAGACGGGCATGTTCCAGCGACAACGGCTGAAGGCCGATCTCTTTGGTGGTGGTATACCGGCAACGTGTGCCTTTTTCCCCAATTGGCCGGGAAAGGACTTCGAATCCTTTGACGATACGCATCTGCTCTTTCATTTCACGCCAGTCGGGGCTGAACTCCACCACGGACATAGACGGAATGGTGCGCAGGTAGTGCGGCCACAACAGACTGACCAGCCCTTCGGTCAGTTCCGGCAGGTCATCGTCGAGCTTTTCACGTAAACGCCCCATCAGGAAGGCAAAGCCTTCAAACAGACGTTCCACGTACGGGTCACGCGCACCCGCTTTATCAAGATTGAGCATTGCCGCCTGCTCAGGATGAGCACGGGCAAATTCTTCGCCGGCTTCCAGCAGGTAGCGCATTTCAGCGTCGTAATAACGCAGGGTTAAATCTTCCATAGTTTTTATAATCTTTCATTGAATCATCAGGCGCAGAGAACGACTGCACGGGCGGGATCTAAAGCAACCAATCCGGAAAGCAGCAAATCCATTTCGACCTGCAGGCGCGTTTTATCCACGTCACTGCGACCGGCTTTAGCGCGCAGCAGCTTGAGTCTGCGGGCTTTGACTTCAAACATTAGTTCCGGCGTCCACTGTTCGAGGGTCAGTTGCTTTGCATCGCTATCAAGTTCGCGCAGCAGATGCAGCGCCATTTCGTTTTTACCGTACTGTTCGCTTACCCGAGCCATCAGCAGTCGCATCAGCCACCGATCCCGGGAAGAGGTGTATCCCGGCTGGACGAGAAGCCAGTTAAGCGCAGCTTCTATGCCTTCGCTGTCCGCTTTCGCCAGCACTTCAGACTCCAGCGTCAGCACATCATCACTGCCAGCGGATACGGCTGATACCGGCTTATCATTCCATCCTGACATGTCATCAAGCACACTTTCGTTTATCCAGTTCATGGTGACCTCATCAGCGAAAGGTGTGCCGTCACTGAAAGCGAGTGCTTCCAGGCCCGGCAGACGCGCCAGCAAACCTTTAATGTCACGGCAGAGAATATCGGCACGCACGCTGTCATTATCCAGTTTCACCAGCGCCTGCCAGGCATACCACTGCACATCCAGCCACAAGTGATTGACGCCCTGAGCCAGCAACGTGTCCGTATGTTCCAGCAATTCAGACCAGCTTTTCTGCAGATACAGACGTTTGAGGTGCGCCTTGTTATCGGGTTTAGGCGGGACCAGACGAGTGCGCCCGGAGGCATCCAGCGGCGGAAGTTCAGTGAGCGTATCCCAGCGAACGCTTTTCAGCAGATGATGTCCGGCCAGCCACCCTCCCGGCAGGGAGCGCAGGTATTTCGCCAGCACCTTAGCCTGATCGAGTAAATCACGTCCCGACGTGACAGCATTCATCACTGGCGCAGAAGAGTCTGACACCGTTATTGCACCCTCTTCCCGACTGGTCTGTGGCACCAGACTGTTGGCACCGCCGTTCTGTACCAGACGATTGTCCAGAGCCTGATACAACCCCCCAAGCTCCGGACGGGCATCTTCATCAAACAGTTGAAAAGACTGTTCCGCCAGAAGCAGCCCGCCTGTAATGCGCTGCATAACAGACATGTCCACTTCCGGGTATAAAGACAGGCTGTCAGTCACGCGACTGCTGCCAAGCCACTCCAGGGCAGTTTTACGGCTCCTTTCACGACGTGGATGCAGCCTGGAACCGAACCGCTCAAGCATTGCCGCCAGAAGTTCAATCCCCTGTGCAAAACCGGATTCACCGTCCTGATGCAGGCGCGCCCAGACATAGAAGGTGATAACGCGCAGATCTTTGCAGGTACCGGTCAGCAACTTTTCCGTCAGCTCGCAAATCAGTCCCGTATCAATACCGGAAAGTTTGTTGACCTCTTCGCGAATGCGCTGAAAATCGTCGTCATAGCCCGGATCTTCGCCGGTTGGCTCATTGTCGCTAATCGGCTCCAGCCAGCGCGCCCACTGAGTGCTGTGTGACCGCGCACTTGTCAGCAAAGTCTGCTCATCAGCACCGCAGGCATAAAGTACGCTTTGTAATGTCGCCATTATTCCATTCCCTCCATGGCTGAATTCCCGGCTCTGTCCAGAGTCTGCAAGGTCGCAGAGGCATCCACACTGAATATCTGCTCTGGCAGACTGAAGTTACGCAACGTCAGCAGTGCCAGCGGTCCTTTTCCGAGTTGTGAGCGCAGCACCCACTGCAGCGTTTTTCCGTCTGGCGCGGTAAAGCTCAGCATCCACTGGCTGCGATCAAGCTGCTGGCGTTTACCCTGCTTCAGCCAGCGAATAAAGCCCCAGGTGCCGCCGTAAATCAGAACAGTGCGGTTGCCTTCAAGCCACTGCTGGCTTTGCAAGCCGGGCAGCAGTTGATCGATAGCGGTTTCGTCACCGGTGATTAAGAGGAGGCGAACTTTGCGGCGCCAGAAAAGGCCGTAGCGGCGGCGGAGATGGGAACAAAACTGACGGATCCCGTATTTATCAACACTGCCTGATTTTTTCTCGACACCCCGTGACACAGCGCTGTTTTTTGCCGATATCAGGGCTTTTGCCTTTAGATATTCCCGACCTCCGGCGATCCGGCTGGAAAAAAGAACAATCAGGAGCCATGTCAGGATCCCCACTGTGATCAGTATATCGGTGACCACCAATATATTTTGATGGGCAGAATCTGGTGTTATCCACATCCAATCAGGATGGAATTTTAGCACCAGATAAATGCCCGATCCCAGCATGAGAACCACCAGGCAAATGAGCCAGAACTGGAATTTGGTACTATTGAATAATTCTTTAATTCGCTTCACTGCGACTTACTCCTGGAAGGCGGGGTAACAACAAAATCAGACAAACGAAAAGTACTGTGGATTAAACTGGTCAGGATAAGAATTATTTGAAGATCGGATTAATAACGATAAACCACGGTCTGCGGACCTTCTTCCATATAACGACGCACAAACTCCCAGTGCGAATATAGCTGCTCTCTGCTGCTAGCGGATACCGCCAGTGTGAAGGTTTTCAGAACAGTTTTACGGTCTTCCGCTAATACGTGGCCCCGGATATCGTAATATTTCCGTTTAAATTTACACTGAACATAGCATCCTGTAGTAAAAAAAACCTCACTCCAGCGCACGCTATAAACCTCACCATCAACGCTGAATACATGCATTAGCTGATGTTTACGGTCAAAACGTACCGGGTAATGTGTCCAGCGAAAACACTCGACTCGCATCAATTTAAGCATTCCCCATGCAAGTAGAAATGAAATAATCACCATAATTACCCCAAAGCTCCAAAAGAATGTATCACGTGCTCTTCCGGTCATAAGATCCTGAAACATCGTCAGAGAATAGCCACATACCCCCTAGGAAAAAAACAAAAAAACATCAGGGTTGGAACAGTAAGAAAACCCTTAACAGAATAATATTTATCGACAATTTCAGCATAATTAGAACTTAGATGAACAACAGCAGCATCATCCATTACTCGCCGCCCCTAAAGGTCTATTTCTTCATTCTGAAGTAGTTGATGCTTCCGCTCATCATCTACGAGTTCAATATCAGGAAAACGATACTTAATATAATTTATCATTAATCCATCATAATCCATATCACACACCTACCTGTATTATTCAGGAAAACTTTATCCTATTTACTGTAGCGTAAATCCAGCTTTGCTTTTATACACTCATAGGCCATCTTTTGGCGGGCATAGCGTGCTTCATAGACATCCCGTTTTTCATTAGCCAGCACATAGCGCCACAGGTGTTTCGGGTTGTTCGCTGCGCTGACATCAATGGGGTCATCGTGCTCAGGCTGGCAGGCATCCAGCACCTCCTGAGGCCACTGCGGTATTTTACTGGTGCGCATGGCGATATAGCGAGAAAAGCTGGCGAGGAGATCCAGTGGAAACATCACCGGCAGAAAGATCCATTCCAGACGGGAGTTCATTTTCATCAGATACTGCAACCCGAAAATATACCCTTCCTTCTTTTTTTCTACCGGAGGGCATAGCGTGACAAGCTCTGAAAGCTCCTGTACGCAATCTTCTTCCATATAGCAACGGATAAACTCCCAGTACTCACCCAGCAACTTTTTGCCTGCCGTTAAAGAAACCGCCAGGCTAAAGGTGTCAATCACCGTTTCCCCATCTTCTGCAAGAATATGTCCGTCGATACCCCATTCGCTGGTTCTTCCCAGAGACTTAGCCGGGGTAAATAAAATATCCTTCCAGGGTACACTGAGTATTTCTCCGCTGACTTTATAGACATATACCATCTGATTTCTTCGGTTAAATCGAATCGGGTAATGAGTTTTCCTGAACCATTCCTTAATTAACAAACGGATTAAAAAAAATTCGATCGCAGCTGTGAATGCTAACGCAATAAAACCTCCTATCAATGGAAAATTCCTATTGCCATATACGGTTTCAATAGTTGCATATCCAAAACCATACGCGACCATAACAAAAATTGAAAATGACAAAACAAATATCAATGAGCTAGACACACCAGTCCCAGAATAATATTTACAGACGGTTTCCAGATTGGTTGAGTTCATCCTGATAACAGAGGCTTCGTCATTGATGGTATTGACTCTGCGTCGTTTTCCCTGATAAAAACGGCCATTTTTTTCTTGATCCGTTAAGGGGCGGTTCAATTTATGGGCTGTGTACAGCCCCGTATAATTCATCATGCTGCAGCACCTCCCTGTTGCATCAGTTTATTAAAGGAATCCATTTCTGCTGTCTCCGACATGATTTCTGGAATGTCTTTATCATCAACCGGGATTTGACGCCACCACATGGCCGCCAGCCACTTTTGTATCTCATCCTTCTCTTTTGATGCCAAGAAGATCGCCGCTCCAAAGACAAGAGCCAGGCACACAATTATCCCCAGAGGACCCAAAGTCAGCCATCCTATCGCCGTAACCCAGAGAATACCTCCTCCAATAGCAGAGACAAAATATGCCACACCCATACTGTAATTATGCTTTAAGAATAACTCATCGGCTGCATGGTATAGACCTCGACCTTTCGTGTAGGAGACGTTTTGTTGTTCATTTGATACTCCTTCCTACTGCTTTTTCGGTTCGAGTTTACGATCACATTGCATAACTTCCTGTGGTACCTGAGAAACGTCAAAAGAAAGCTCTGTGACGTGGTCGCCGTGAGCCGAGTCATACAGCACACCGGAAATGTACGGCCTGTCCGGGATACCGTCAAATCTGACGCCGAAGTCCTCGTCTCGCCGCGCATGGCTGTGCATCGCCGCCCCCCCCTGAATGACGCGCACCGGCTGCTGTATTTTAATACCGTAGCCCTGGTCAGCCGGCGCCTGCAGCGTCAGTGAACCGGCCTTCATCAGCATCATCTCTTTGCTGATGGCATGGTCTGCACTGGTGAATTCAATACGGTAGCGGAACGGCGTGCTCAGGGCTTCATCGCCTTCAAACGCCAGAACATCGGGCTCTGACTCACAGCCTTTTACTGACAGCAGATGGTGGTTATGGCTGAATCTTATCGGGAGATTACTGCTCATGCGCTCACTCCTTGTGTGCGGTCAAACTCCAGCCCAATCCCCTCTTCTTCACTCCAGGTAAGGCGTAATGACTGCGGTTTTTGTTTTGCGGCCATGTGGGTCAGCAACTGCCGGGGCTGTTGATTGTGCAGTATCGTCATTCTTCTTCATCCATATTATGGCTGTCCACACTGAATATCTGCTCCGGCAGACTGAAGTTCCGCAACGTCAGCAGTGCCAGCGGTCCTTTACCGAGTTGTGAGCGCAGCACCCACTGCAGAGTTCTTCCGTCTGGCGCGGTAAAGCTCAGCATCCACTGGCTGCGATCAAGCTGCTGGCGTTTACCCTGCTCCAGCCAGCGAATAAAGCCCCAGGTGCCGCCGTAATCCCCGAACAGCCGCGCACCGGCGCTGGTCGACGTCCAGGTCAGCATCGTTCCCGGCTTCCAGGTTTCGCCCGGCCAGCGGAAAGACTGCCAGTCGGCCATCTGGTTAAAGTAATGCAACTTCTGTCCGTCAATCGTTAACTGGGTTTCCACCACCTGCGCTGCCGGGCGGGCCTGTAGCTCAAAACTTATCCCCTGGCTGCCGTCAGTAAACAGAATGTCCGACAGTTGACTCAGTTGATTCACCGCCCGCAGAAAAGCCGGATTAAATATCAGCCCCTGGCTGTGTGCAGTGTCCGGTACCCACTGACTCCCCTCTTTGTGCAGTACGCCATTGAGCTCGGTGGTCAGGAACCGGTCGATACGACCACTGTCTTTACGGATAAACTCGGCCAGCATCGGCAGGGAAGCGTCACTCTTGCTCGCCGCAAACGGGAAACGCCCCTCAAAGGCCGTGTGCCAGTTCGCCACCACTGAGCGGTTCCAGCGGTCATTCAGACTGGCGGCTGACGGTTGCAACACCGTCTCCCAGGCCTGAGTCAGCGGCTGAACAAACATCGTGTTGCCGAAACCACTCCACTCCTCCCCGAGGCTTGCCGCCACCAGGCTGCCGTACTGTTGCGTGTCGGTCAGGTCCACACTCTTGCCCTGGAAAACCGTCTGCGCAAGCGTCTGCATCATCTCCTGCGGATCAGATGCACTCGCCACCTGCTGTAGACGCAAACGTACACGTGTAATACGGGTCAGATAAGTTTGCAGGCTCAGCGTGTTGTCAGCAGACATCACATTGCTGGCTTTGTTTTTTCCCATCAGTGTCAGTAAAGGTCCGAAGGTGTCATCCAGCGGTCCCTGCGGGCCTGTGGCCGACTGGTCAATCACCGGTTTATTCTTCCCGGCGACCAGGTCTTTCGCCGACTTAATAATGGAGTCAGAAAGGCCCTCCGTCTGTTGCCCGGCCTGTCCCTGCCAGGCGATGGTGTTCATCAGGGCAATCAGCGGCGACTGACGCACATCGCTCATCAGCGTCAGCTGGTCGGTCACATCGGCGATGTTGTGCGCCGGGTTAAGTCGCAGGCTGTTGAGGAAGTTGAGCCAGCTTCCGGCAAAATCAATGAAATAGCGCTGGGTCAGACGCGCTTTCAGCGCTTCCGGGGATAGCTCCGCAGACACTGCCTTGTGGTTGTCACTCAGCACCCAGTCTATTTCATCCCGGCGAGTATTGGCCGCATTCTCAATGGCCTGCTCAATACCGCCTTCCCATGCCTGACGGGTGAACATCCCTGGAACCACCTCATCGGTGGTAAACAGACGTCGGGCATCGGTACCATTGGCCATGTCTTCCAGTGAGACATCCGCAAAGTTGCGCCGTACCGATTTGAGCATATTTTCATACAGCGTCCCTTCTGCATTGCGTCGGCCAATCTGCTGCAACAGCACCTGACGGCTCTGACTGACCAGAGAAGCATCCGGTGTGATTTTCCACTGCGGCTGATTGGGCAGTTCGGAAATGTAGAACGCCCACAGGTCTGGCGACAGGCTCTGCCACAGGCCCGTTGAAATGCCCCTGTGCGTCGGCTGTACGGTTTTCATGGTCTGCGCGTAAAACTCGCCGTCGGCTTTATCAGGACGGGCCATCATCAGCCAGGCTTTAAGCTGGTCATAGCCCGGTTTCGCCAGTTGCGCACGCCTGTCGCTGTTGGGGACGGAATTTGCCAGCACGGTGAGCGTCTGCATCAGGGAGATATTCGCCGGATCACGGATCAGGTGATTGTTCGCGACGCCATACCACGGGAGCATCGCATTAAGTAGCTGCTGATTATGGTCAAGACCAAAGCGCTGATACCAGGGGGCCCCCTCCTGAACATGGTGTTGCAAACGACCCGCGTCGTTTCGCAGTTCATGTAATGCCGTCAGCTGAAAATCAGAAACGGAAGGATGTTCCACCAGGTTGCGGGCTTTTCCCGCAACAGATGAAATCTGTCCATAGTTCATGGCAAAGGAGAGTATCAGCCCCACCATCCAGACACCGATGATGGTCATCAGCGTCCAGGCGAGCGTCTGCTCCCAGGGCAGCCCGACACGGCGGCCGCGCACGCGGGTACAGTCGCCAACGACGCCATCCCAGGTCACCGGCAGGATCAGAGCATGACGCCGCGATCCAGGGATATTATTCTCAACATCAGCGTAAGCAACGGCGTTTTCAGGCGATGGACTTCCCGTCAGGCTGAACATCAGGCCACGCAGCGGAATACGTTGCTGGGAGGCTGACAACCATGGCACCAGTTGCTGAGCCCAGCGGCTGATACCGCCCTCTTTCAGGTGCTGACCCAGACGTAACAGAAAGTCGTGACGGTTATTCTCAATGACCTGACTGACACCCTGCGCCCGCAACTCCGGTAGCATCCGCTCAAGCTGGCGGGTAATATCCTCTTCTTTTGCACGCAGCGGGAAGCCTGCCCCGACAGCCTGCTCAGGGCGCTTCGTCTGCGACCAGTCGCTGTCGCACAGTTTCCACAGCCAGACCGGGGCGCAATAGCGCAACAGTTCACTGATTTTCTCCAGCCCCCGCAGGTCGCTGTCGCTGATTTGCGGCGTGAGCGTCTGCCCTTCCGCAATGACCCGGACAATCCCATCCAGCGGGCGACCACGACGCAGTTTGCGCAGCGCGGCGTATTTTTCCTTATCGGGCTCAGCAGTCAGACTGCCGCCGTAAATCAGAACAGTGCGGTTGCCTTCAAGCCACTGCTGGCTTTGCAGGCCGGGGAGCAGTTGATCGATAGCGGTTTCGTCGCCGGTGATTAAGAGGAGGCGAACTTTACGGCGCCAGAAGAGCGAGTAACGTCTCCTGAGATGCTTGCTCAGTGCTGAAAAATCATATTGATCCGACGTCCTTTCTTCATTGTGATTGTTTTCACCATCAGGCGTAACGGGAGAGGGATTTTGTTGCCTAGACAACGTAAAAAATACCAAGGTGCATAATGTGGCGGTCAGGATTATGAAACCTGCCAGCACATACCAGAAATTATCGTCACCACTACCGGAGGGTAACTGCGTTGTCTGTGCAAAAACAAAGAGTATCATCAGCAGGACTGCCACGATGAGTAGTCCAGCTCCCAGTGGCTTTGAAACCTTTTTCATGCCGGTTATTCCTTTCCGGAGTGTCGTGCAGCCCTGATAAATTCCGGGCGCTGAAGACGGGCTGTAATTCGTCTCAGTAAAATAGCCAGCCCGGGCAATGTCACTATCAATGAAAGCAGAAGAAGAGCGATCCCTGACCAGGAGAACGCCGTTGAAGGGAAATAGCGGATCATCAGGTTGTACAGCCCGGCATTGAGCAGCAATGCCATCAGAACAGACCCTCCGGGGAAGGGGGGCTGAATAACGGAATGATCATGCCCGACTGCGGGTGCGGCGTTTCCGAGCGTAACGGCCCAGGCATCATCTTCACCTTCGAGAAGAAGCCACTGGCTGGCGGGGCCGTAAGCAGCCATCTCAGCCGCAGCGCCAATCATTGCCCAGCCAGCAAGACCGCCATACCGCACACTGGCGGTGTCATAGTCAATGACACCGCCAGTGCCAATGCTATCGTACAGAGGAACCAACAGATCATTCAGCACCCTGCTCACTGACTGCCGTGGCGCATCTGACAGTCCACTGTGCCAGACAAGGTGTTTCTTGCTGGCAGGCGTGAGGGCTATATCCCGTAATTCACAGAGTTCCGTTGCAAGCATACGGGTGTTGAGCGGCATAGCCCGGAAAAACCGTAACGCATTTTTTTGTTCACCCGGATTTAACATTGACGGATGCATCAAGAACAATGCAGTGGCAAATTCTGGCAGAACATCATCGGGCTGACGATAGTGCATCGCCAGGATCAGTACAGGTCGGTTTGTTGACCCCACAAACTGATTCCAGTCGTCAAGGGATGAGCCTGCGTCCTGAAAATGAATTTCGACTTTCCAGGGTGGGGAACCTGCTGACCAGATACGATGGAATGACTGAGATTCACGGTCTTTGTCGATGCCGTTGGTCTGAACAATAATCTGGAGCGAGCCCGAAGGATATCGTCGACGAATCGAAGGCGTTATCTGAGCAATGAGATGACGAAGTAGCTGCTCAAAACGTGAAATCCCGGGCGTAAGGGGGGCGTCCGGCAACAGCGTTAAAGGCGGAGTGTCTGCGCTATCCCCTTCCTGTATATGTGCAAGGCGAGACAGCAATCCCGTATCTGCAGCGATGAAAACATGGCTGAGAATGACGAGATGTTGGTGTGCGCGTAAGCGCCACTTCAGACGCGTGTTCCGGCACCACTCATTCCAGTTCCAGACACGAATTGCCAGCGTTTCCCACCAGAAGGTGTAGACCGCGATGGCTGCAGAAATGCCCGCAAATGTCCGGATTGTCAGTAGCAGCCAGGCCCCACTGCTCAATGAAGGTAACCCTGTCGTCGGCGTTTTCAGTACAGCAACAAGCAGCCCAATGAAAAGTCCGAGAATAATAATCAACAGGCAAACCCACGGTGACCAGACCGGTGCCTGTTCTTTTTCAGGCACCTCCGGCAGAGACCATCCCATCAGCCAACCTCCATGTCCTGCATACTTGCGATTACGCGCGCCCCGCACTGTGTTTTACAGTTATGCAAAACGATCCCTCGCCCGTTTTCTTCATACGCAGAAACATCGCACTCAATAATTTTATTTGTGCCATGTTCTGGACAACTGACAGTATCATTCAAAAGAGCGACATTTTTACCGGATATATCGAAACTGGATGAGGCTGAAATAACTTTACCGCCATGTGAAGTGGCGTCACCTAAAACAACAACGTTTTTCCCCACTTGCCATTCCCTTCTTTATAATTAAATATTTTATTTAACTTTATAAAGCACTCTAAACATTAAAATCAGCATGAAATATATTTATGCCTTATTTACAGTTCTGTAAGCCGGTAGCTTACTTTGCGCTTTATTAAATTCATCAATGATCGTGTCTCGGCTAATTAAATCAGGTTCAGGCACTTTGTCGGGCATTCCACTGAATAGATAAGGATCCTCACCCTGTACCCAGTCCGCTTTTCGCCGTAAATCGGCCATAAATGCCTTATCCCAGGTTGCATCGCAATATCCAATAGGTAAATCATATGCCACTACCTGAGACATGAAATCAGCACGCATCGGAAGAGTACTATGATCCGTGGGCTGGGAAACATAGGTTCTTAGGCGCAGATCCTTTTCTTCAAATGTCTCCTTACGGGTCACAGGCACCATTCGGGGCTCAGATTCGGTACCGAGATTTTTAAATCCAGTCACAATATCTTGGTTAGGATATAGATTGATGTAATTATCATAGGTATTGTCGTTTTTTTGTTTTTTATCCGGATTAATTTCCCCCCAACCATCAATCTGTCTGTCATCGTGTTCAGCTCCAACACGTGTACCATCAAATCCCGTCAACTCTATCGCTTTGATCGGTTCAGGTACCTTTTCGGCATTAATAAAAACCGTTTGCCATTCTGGTGGATCCGGATAGGTGAAACTACTGCTTTGATACTTGTCGCCTTTATCATCCCAGAAGGGTTTTCCATCCGGCAATTTTGCAAAAGGCGTTACGGGATTTGGGGCTTCGCCACATGGAGTACTCCGAGCCAGCATCCGCTGAAATAAATTTCCCTGATGTTTTTTCAGCAGAGGATGAGGTTGCCCCTGAGAGTCATTGGGTAATCCCTGCCAGCCAATTGAGCGTAGCGGACGTGACCCCATAACACGGTCATGAGGAGAAAAGTAGATATATGTACGCCCATGGTTATCTCGTTCGGCGAGACTGGTGCCGCTTTCACCAGCAAGAGTGACATCAGGTCGCCAGTTCTTTTTATCCGCCGTCTGACCTACGCAAAGCCCCTCATAGCCAAGTGATGACAGGTGATTTTTCCTGGAAGCAACCTTGTCAACGATCGCAGACAATGTGCTCTGCCGCCCTTCAGGAGAAATGCACTCCTCTGCCGGAAGCGAGGCGCCATTAAGATCGTTATGATCTAACGCATAGGGGGAGTTAAGTACAAATAATGCATCAGGTGCATTCTTAGCTATCGCTACTGCAGCCATTGCCACCATCGTTCCCTGACTGTGAGAAATAATGGTAACTGTATCTTTGGGATATTTGTTACGAATACTGTCGACAAGATCCGCAAGACGTTTTGCTGCATGAGCATAGTATTTTCGCGGTGGTGCGTTGGTTAAAAGACGATCTTTATCTTCATTGAGCCATTGAACTTTAAAAAAAAATGGTCCTTCATTAAATCCTTTCTCACTCCAGAGCGAGTGCAGATTATTTGTGCCATTCTGGAATGGTCCGCCGCCCCAAAAAAATGGGCCCTGAGCCAGAATATTTTCATGAGGCATACCTTGCCTTTTTAACTGATGATAATCAATCCCTTTCTTATTGGCTAAAGGTATATCATATTTATCTTCATTACCTTTAGCTGATGAATACCCCCAATAAAAGCGAATGACAGGGGACTTATCTTTGTCAACTTCAGGTAAGTCTCGGGATGCTAGAGGTTCAGAATTTATTTTATCGTCAGAAAGATACTTATTGACCACTAGTTTATAATCAGTCCCGCTTAACCCCAGTCTCTTATTCAGACCTTCGCAAAGTTTATCCTCCGCAATTGAAAACCATTCTCCTGTCGAGTTAACACCATGTACAAGTATAATAATACCAGGCAAATGCGGAGGTAAATCACACCCACCTCTGATTTGGCAATTTTTATGTGAGGGGAATGAGCACCAGGAAGGATTCCCATTATCATCAAACTCACATTCGAGTTCCCGTGTGGGTTCAGAATTATTGTTCATTTTTCACCACTTCCTTTTTGCCACTTGACACTAATGTATATGTAATAGTTTTAGCCTCAATATTTTTATCACATGAATATTTAGCATCAATACTTTTCGCTAGAAGTTTCGGAAATTCAATCCTCTTACTATAAACCTCATCCTCAATCCTGATCCGAATCTCTGACAATTCATTTGCCATCAAATTACTTTCCTCATGAGTTTTCGGCGGTGTTAATGTTCTGATATAGTCGAATATATGAAATCTTGGGCCATACTCATTTGCATAAGGCATTTTTTTTCTTATCAATTCTTCTTTTACTAGCTTATAATATTTTTCCTGCCAGTCGTCATAAACACTAATTAAATCACCGTCAGAATACCTTAACTTATTCACTGAATAAAGATCGCGAAGACCTGTAGGGTGAGAATACGCACTCTCTGTCTGAGACTCATCTTTTAAATAAACCCCATCATTCGCCACCACCACTTTAAGCTGGCTAAAACGTTCTGGTGTGCTGTACTCCTCAGCTATGATTTTATATATAAAGGTTTTCCCATAATCGGCTGAAAAGAAGAAAAATACAGGACAACCTCGTTCTGACCTTCCGCTACCGCAATATTGCCGGGTAGATGCGCCGGGGAATGCCAGATAACCGTTATCCGCCCCATTAATAATAGAGCCCTGATAAGCTGCTAAATTATTCCCCCGACGATATGAGAAATCATAAAAATCGCTATCCCATCCCAAGGGGGTTTTTATTCCCCGTTGCGTGTCATTGTAATAGACCTGCCCACCCTTATCACAGGATATATAATTCTCTAACGTCAGGTATCGATTTTTATCTATGCGATAAATAATTTGAGCCGGAGCATCCGTTTCAACTTTTCGTGACTCTTCAACCTTTTGAGAGCCACTCATTCCTCCCAACCCTACCCCAAAACTGGCCCCCATTGATACACCGGCTAAGAACTGAAGCCCTTTATAAATGGCATACAGGAGCACCCCGACAATGGCTATAATTGTGAGGACTTTCCTGTCTGACTGATTCCATCTCATCTTAATTCGCCTTAACTAAGCTAATAATCATGTTGTCGATAACATCAGAAGAATTGAGTGATGTTGATCCAGAAGCATCTGTAATACCGGAAACAACAGAACCATTTGGCATAGTGATTTTATACGCTTTACCGGGTATAGGTTCTTTTGTTAGCGCATTTCTGATAACAAATTTCTCATCAAACGTTGATGGCTCAAACGACTTCATCACCCCCTGCATACTGCCAGAGCCCGCTTTCTTTATACCCGTATTCTTGATAAGCAATTTGCCCGGACCACCTATCTCAACATTTCCGCCGTTGATTTTGATATAGCCACCGCCACATATCAGCGTCAGCTCATCCTGTGCCGTAACAACCAGTTTCCTGCCACTCGATATATGCGTGTCCTGTGTGGACCAGGTCGTGATATTCCCGCCCTGAGCCTGAATATCAATATCGTTTTGCGAGCTGAACAGTTTGGCGCCTTCACGGCTGTACAGGCTGAGTCGCTTACCCGCCGCCAGCGTGAAGTCTTTCTGCACACCGACATCCAGTTGTCTGCCTGCCGTCAGCGTCAGATTGTCGCCGGCAGATAGCTGCATATCTTCACCACTCACCAGTGCCATCCCTTTCGGTGCACTGCCCAGGATGACCTCTTCATGCAGCTGTTCGATTTTCTGCTTCAGCAGTTTTTGCTGGCGGCTGACATCAGCGGCCAGCGCCTGGGCCTGCTGAGCGCTGGCGGCAAGAGATTCCATTTCCACTAATGCTGCAGAAAGCCGTGCGAGCGCCGGCTCCATCTCCAGCACCTGACCCTGCGCCTTTGCCTGCCCGTCAGCGCTGATAAATATCCCTTTCTGCGCCCGTATCGCGCCCCAGCTGTCGGTTCTGAGCTCAAAGCCCTCACCGCGCTGTTGTTTTTCGGCATCGACTAAATGACCAAGATTGAGCTGGCTCTTGCCGCCGTACTCCGTGCTGACTTTGATATGCTCTTTGCCGCGCTCATCATCAAGGCGAATTTTGTTGTTCGCCGGCGTGCGCAGGACGTTACGTTTGTAGTTGCGGATGGTGACGTGGTCGCCATGAGCCGAGTCATGCAGCACGCCGGAAATGTACGGCCTGTCCGGGTTACCGTCCTCAAAGCCAATCGCCACTTCGGTGCCCGCCAGCAGCGGCAGGTGCAGACCGTAGGTGTCCCCGGCATACGGGCGGGACTGACGCACCCACAGGCTCTCAAACCCGGTCTCCCAGTTGTCGCGGTCAAACAGCATGTTGACGCGGTAGCGACCGTCTTTATCAATATGCCCGTAGGTGTCATTTTCGGTGGTACTGGTGACGCGGGCCGGTAAGGTCCCGGCCATCACCGGGCGTGAGCCAGGTTCAGGACGGAAGCCAAAATCCGAGCTGTCCGGGATACCGTCAAACCTGACGCCGAAGTCCTCGTCTCGCCGCGCATGGCTGTGCATCGCCGTCACCACCACACCCTGACTGAACACCTCTGCCACTTCATACCCGCCGGTGACTTTCAGTACCTGCCCCGGGGAAAGCGTCGGACAACTGGTGACAGCCCGGGTCTGCGTCTGGGCATTCAGGTAACGCTCATGACGAATGCGGGCATAAAACGCCCCGGTCTCCGGGGACGGATTGCGGTCGTATGTGCTGCCCGGCGTCAGGTAGTTGTCAGCATAGTGATACGCATCACCGTAGGTGGTGGTGTCCCCGCGGGTCGCATCGACCTGCGTGTTCATGTCTTCTGTGGCCTGGCGGTAGTTGTAGTCGCGGGTACTGACCTGTTTTTGCACCACGTGGTGATGGCTCTCCATCCCCCACACCGAGTCCACGCCTTCTGAATGCTGGCCTGATGGCGGGACCGATGGCAGCGTCAGGCCTTTCTCGTACCCCTGCTGGCTGTCGTAAAACTCCACCACGTCGATGTTCAGGCGCGTGTCAGTGGTAAAGCGGAACCAGATGCCGACCTCACCCAGCAGACGGGTGATAAAGTGCAGGTCGTCCTCACCGTACTGCATGACCTGTTCCCGGCGCGGGTACTCTCTGGTCAGTGTGAACAGGAAATCCTGGCCGCGCATGTTGTGGCGCTCGCGCAGAATTTTTTCCACAATTTGCGGGACAGACATATCCTGGTAAATGGCGTTCTGGCGAGAACGTTCGAGCAGCGCCAGGCGCGGCTGAAGCGTCAGGGCGTAATGGGTTTCATCTTTAGAGGTGCTGAGACGTTCAAAGCCGCTCACCACCCCCTGAATGACGCGCACCGGCTGCTGTATTTTAATACCGTAGCCCTGGTCAGCCGGCGCCTGCAGCGTCAGTGAACCGGCCTTCATCAGCATCATCTCTTTGCTGATGGCATGGTCTGCACTGGTGAATTCAATACGGTAGCGGAACGGCGTGCTCAGGGCTTCATCGCCTTCAAACGCCAGAACATCGGGCTCTGACTCACAGCCTTTTACTGACAGCAGATGGTGGTTATGGCTGAATCTTATCGGGAGATTACTGCTCATGCGCTCACTCCTTGTGTGCGGTCAAACTCCAGCCCAATCCCCTCTTCTTCACTCCAGGTAAGGCGTAATGACTGCGGTTTTTGTTTTGCGGCCATGTGGGTCAGCAACTGCTGGCTCAGCACCGGTAAAATCTGCTGGTTAAGCAGGCTGTCGACATTACGAGCCCCAGTATCCGGCAACAGGCAAGCAGCGGTCAACGCATCGTACAAATTCTCGTCGATATGCGTGTTCAAGCCATAGTGGCGCTTCAGACGCTGACTGACCTGGCCGAGTTTCATCTCGACAATGGTGCGCATCGCAATCTCACTCAGCGGTCGGTAAATCACTGTCTGGAAACGCGCCAACAAGGCAGGCTGGAAGTGGTCGCGCAGAACAGGACGCAGCAGTTCCTGTACATCGCTTTCAGTCGCACCCGGTAGCTCATCCAGCAACTGCATCAGAGGGTCACTGCCGAGGTTCGACGTCATCAGAATAACCGTGTTACGGAAGTCGATTTCACGCCCTTCGCCGTCGCGCATAAAACCGCGGTCGAAAACCTGATAGAACAGGTTCATCACATCACGGTGGGCTTTTTCCACCTCATCGAGCAACACCACGCTGTACGGGCGCTTACGCACCGCTTCGGTCAGAATACCGCCCTGCCCGTAGCCGACGTAACCCGGAGGCGAACCCTTCAGCTGGGAAACCGTGTGCGGCTCCTGGTATTCCGACAGGTTGATGGTAATAAGGGATTTTTCGCCGCCGTACAGCACATCTGCGAGCGCCAGTGCGGTCTCAGTTTTGCCGACGCCGCTCGGGCCGACCAGCAGGAATACACCCTGCGGGCCGTTCTCAGATGTCAGGCCGGTTTTGGCCGCACGCAGACGCTGAGCGATGGCAGTGAGGGAAAGATCCTGCCCTACGACGCGGCTGCCGATTTCATTTTCGAGCGTCAGCAGTTCAGCCTGTTCGTCTTTCATCAGGGAAGACAATGGCACGCCGGTCCAGTCCGCAATCACGTTGGCGACCGTGCGGGTGTCGACATCCACCTGCACCAGCACATCCCCCTGCTGTTCCTGCTCCAGTTGCTGTTGAAGCGCAAGCATTTCAGCCTGATTGCTGATGTCCTGACGACTGACTAATAACTGTTGCGCCAGCGTTTGTTCTTTGCTGAAGCGACTTTCCTGCTCCTGAAGTCGGTTTTCCAGTTCCGTACGCTGCTGCTCTATAACACTCAGACGATCGCCATGCCGGTTGCAACCGGCCGCAATATCCTCCAGCAGCGCCTGCTCTTCAAATTCCAGCGCCGTCAGACGGGCTTTCAGGCGCACAATGGCTTCAGGGACTGTATCAAGGCTCATGCGCACGCGAGCGGCTGCTGTGTCCAGCAGGTCAACCGCTTTGTCCGGCAACTGACGTCCCGTCAGATAGCGACGCGACAGCGTGACGGCGGCTCGGACCGCGTCGTCGGTAATGTGTACGTTATGGTGTTCTGCATAGCGGGATTTCAGGCCACGCAGCATCAGACACGCAGTGTCGTCGTCCGGCTCATCGACTTTCACCATCTGGAAGCGGCGCTCCAGTGCCGCATCACGCTCAAAGTACTGCTTGTATTCGCTCCAGGTGGTGGCGGCAATAGTACGCAACTCACCACGCGCCAGAGCCGGTTTCAGCAGGTTGGCTGCATCAGCGCCACCGGCCTGATTACCGGCCCCGATGATGGTGTGCGCTTCGTCAATAAACAGCAGAATAGGCACCGGTGACTGCTGTACGGCATCGATGACGTTTTTAAGACGCTGTTCAAATTCCCCCTTCACGCCCGCCCCCGCCTGCAACAGACCAAGGTCGAGGGTCCGCAGGATAACCGGTTTGAGCGATGTCGGCACATTCCCTTCGGCAATGCGCAGCGCCAGGCCTTCCACCAGCGCGGTTTTACCGACACCCGGGTCACCGACCAGGATCGGGTTGTTCTTACGACGACGCGAGAGAATATCCACCATCTGGCGAATTTCCGTATCACGGCCAAACACCGGATCGATTTTGCCTTCCTTCGCTTTGGCGGTGACATCGAGGGTGAATTTGTCCAGCGCGTTCTGCAAGGCCGGATTGAGTTCGCCTTCTTTCAGATCTGCCCCAACCGGGCGACCAGCAAATTCCACCTCGCCGCCGTGGCTCTGCGCCAGTTCGGCTTCAAGCTGCACGTCCGGGCGTTCGTCTGATTGTGCATCCAGCAGCGGACGCAGACGTTCCATCTGGCTTTGCCCCAGCGTCAGCAGCGGCCACAGGCCATCGCAACGAACCAGTTTGGGTTTATCAACCAGCGCCATCAACAAATGGATGCTGCGGATGTGTTCTTCCCCGGCCAGTGATGCCAGCAGCCAGGCTTCCTGCAGCAGTGTCTGGATACTTGCCGAGAGTTGCGGGCGGCTACGTACCGAACGGGGCTGTTTCTCCAGCCAGCCGAGCAAATCCTGCCATAGCGCATCCATATCCCATTCGTAACGGCGCGCCAGTACGGTGAGGTCGCCTTCGCCCTGCTCCAGCAGCTTCAGCAGCCAGTGCTCCGGCAGAATTTCTGCATGGGCGCGAATCTGACAGAGCGAAGCCGCCCCTTCCATCGCACGGGCACAGTAAGGGTTCAGACGTCGCAGCAGGATGGCTGGATTTTCCATGACTCTCTCTCTTTGTCGGTTCCTGGACACGCTACCGCCCCTCGCTGTTTCCCGTTAAGGGGACCAAAGCGCATACGGTCAGGCAGGCAGATTGTGGGTTTCTTTGCTGAAAGCCCGCTCGCTGCAGACATTCAGCAAAGAAGAAAAAGCGGGCAGAATGGGCTGCCCGTCAGGCTGTTACTCTAAATAGTTCGTGCCGTAGCAAGGCGGCAAGCGAGTGCAGCCCCGGGAGCTTACATAAGTAAGTGACCGGGGTGCATGAACGCCGCCAACGCCGCTACAGCGCGAAATATGACGAGTAACTTACGCGGTGGCGCGCTCATTCCATGAATCGGAATGAATGATGTTGCCGTCTTTGTAGGTCCAGGTGATTTTCTCGTAACGCAACTCAATGGCTTCGAGGTGGTTGTGCTTCTCGTAAGAAGGATCCTTGATGTCGTGCATCACCGGATTCACTTTCACCACTTTCACGTTTTCAAGTTTGGTGTTGAAGTACTCCACTTCCTGGCCCGCGTCGTTGATCTTGTACCACTTGAATTCCGCAGATTTCAGGGTCTGGCCAGTAGTCACCGCTTTGTACAGGTACGGGCTGGAGGAGTCGATTTCCTTGGTAAACAAGAACGGCGTGTGAATACGGGTGCCAGTCAGCTTGCCGGTATTGTTGTCGGTCGGGATATACAGGTTATGCTCCTGTGCCACCACTTCGATGCTGCCTTCACGATCCTGAACGTCCACAGACCCTTTGATGTCCGCGCCGCCGTCGTCCTTCAGCCAAAGATAAACAGGAATTGCCATGGAATTACTCTCCATTTAATTGTGATGCGCCATCATCCTGCGATGGCGCCGGGTGTTTGCCTGGTATCCGGCAGGCATTGGCCTGCGGGACCAGACTGATTTCGACACGGCGGTTGAGCGTGCGCCCTTCCGGTGTGTCATTAGTTGCGACAGGACGGCTTGCGCCATAACCCTGGACCGCAAAACAGCTTTCCGGCACGTCACCGGTGTCACGCATCCAGTCGCGTACCGCTTCGGCACGTTTCTGTGAAAGCGTCTGGTTCAGTTGTGGGTTGCCGGTATTGTCAGTGTGTCCGGCGACGACGATCAGCCAGCCCGGTTTGGCTTTGATGCCCACCAGGGAGTTAATCAGCATTTTGGTGGAGCCTGCCTTCAGTACGAACTTGCCGGAGTCGAACAGCGACATACTGTCGAGGCGCACAATTTTCGGTGCAGGTTTGGGCTTCGGCTGAGGTTTGGGCGGCGGCGGCGGAACGTAAGAGCGGATAGCATCCAGCACCGTAAGGCGCAGGCGTTCACCCTGATACAACCCCAGCCCCATCCGGGCCGGTACACCATTACGAGTCCAGTCATCCAGTTGTGCGGCATCCTCACGCAGAACCGCGACGGCGTCGGCTTTCAGACCGTAATCATCCATCGGGATACGGTAATAACGAGCAATATCGAAGCTCACGCGGTGCAGCAATTGACGATTGTTCCAGCCGCTGCTGAGCAGCGCCGCGATGGCGGCCAGGGTAAAGATCCCGAGCGCACAGCGCCAGGTTCGCCCCCGCGGGGTTAAGCCCCGTCCTTCCGGCAACAAAGGCAGAACGAAATCCGGAAACGGCGCTATCACCGTACTGTCAGTACCTACCGGTTGCCAGCCAGCCACATGCTGCATAGCGGTGTGACGGGACAACCACGCGGTCCACGCCGAAGACGCCAGGCTACCCGCAAGAATAGGTCCCATCCCCCACAGCACCGCCGTGGGCGCAATGGCTGGAACATCAGGATTCTCATCCATAAAAACCGCTTTGACATGCTGATGAAACCAGCTCATCAGGCTGTTCATCAGCACTTGCTGTTGCATCGCAGGTGCTCCGCCAGTGGTGACCCACGCGGCAATCGAACAGGGCGCGGTAGATTCACGCCAGACCCTCACGCCTTCGCCAGGGATCGCCGCTTGCCAGAGCATGTCACTTGTCATCGCACTGCCGACCTGACCATTCAGAACCAGTGGCACAGAATGCCCGGTCTCCTTACGCAACTGGCTTATTTGCCAACGCAGAGCCAGCAGACGACTGGTCAACGCTTCGCTGTCAGCGTGTTTCTGCGGACAGACACTGACCATCACCGACAACTGTCGGCCCCAGTCCGGTCGCAGCCAAAGTACCTGGCGGGCAACCTGCTCCAGATCCTGAAAATCCTCTACACGGATCCAGCAGCCCTGCGTGACAGTCAGCACCTGTGAAAGATGCGGCCAGGTCAGCGGCAGATCGCCACAGACCAGTACGACAGGCTGGTGGTATGTGGCTTCCGGGAGGTCATCCAGGCGCAGCGTAATATCGTGTTCAGCACGACGGCTCGCGACGTACCAGAGTGCGGCAATAAGCCCCAGAGCAGCCAGCAAAACGAGAACAGAAACCAGACGGGAAACGGGCAGAAAGCTCAGGCTGACCACCGTACTTAGCAGAGCGGCCCACAACGCAAGTCCACGCTGTTGTGCAGGACTCATTTCACGGCTCCCGGCAACAGCGTCAGAAGCATCTGATCGAGCCAGTGACTCAGCCCCCACCACAAGGCCGCGACCACAATCACACTCAGGCCAATACGCACAGGCCACGACGACAGCCAGTCGCCTATCCCTGACCCGGAACGACTTTCCGCCAGAACAGGATGGTTTTGTGGATAGCTGAAGGGCCTGACATGCTCATTGAGTGCGCTGACGAGTTTCTGGCGCTCAGGATCATTTAATGAGCGGAAACTGCCGAGGAATCCCAGCATCATTATTCGCTGGAAGCAGGTCACAACGACATGCTCGGGTGCCGTTTCGCGCAGCACATCGCGCATCCGGTCACATAAAGTGTCACCGGCATCCATCGTGCCCAGAAAATGTCCCTGCAGGGGAATGTCATACCACTGCACACAGGCGTCGTCGTCTACACCGCGACCTTTGACTGCTTCATCAAGCAGCGCACACTGCGCGGTGAGAATATGCTGGCAACTGATCTCATCGAGTTCGCTCGCTTTTAGCTCACGCTGCACTCGCTCGACATCGGCGATACAACGCTCCCACAGCTTACGCCCTTCCCCATCCTGGAATTTTGGGCCGTGACGCAGGCTGATCACCTGTAGCCAGGTGTCCTGTAACAGGGCATCAATATCAATGGACGCGGCGGTGCCGCGTTTACGCTCACTCATGTTCTCAGTACCGCAAAGAGTTCAAGTTCAGGCTCGCCGAGCATCCCCGGAACGTAAAACATACAGGTGCCGCTCTGGAGCATTTCTGTGGCCAGAGGATGAGAGACATCAAGGCTGAAATACTGGTTTTCCAGGCGCAACGGAATGGCAGCCGGGACATGGCGCAACGGCATCAGTGGAACCCCCACCCGGGAAGAGTTAACAATGCTCCGGACATGATCCGGGCTGCCCACTTTGCACTGGCGTGGGAACTGCTCCTGCAATTGCGCCACCGGCATCGGTGAGCGCACGGAGAGGTAGTAATCAGCCCCTTCGCGCAGACGTGGATCATGCAGACGGGCCTGCCAGAAGTGGAGACGTGCGTCATAGTCCAGCTCAAGCGAGACCACCCGCGATGGCAGACTGGCTTCAAGCAGATCGCCCAGTAAGTCAAACAGCGGCGGGAAAACGGTATTCAGTTGTTCATGCTGCCAGACCGGAATGGCACTCACCTGATGTTCCAGCGAGAACGTCAGCAAGCTACCCGCCAGACGAGCGAGTTCCGGATACAGACGTTCAGGCGGACTTTGCGGATTGCGCTGAAACTGTCCCAGCACAGGCTCTGCACTGTTCAGGGCATTGAGCAGCCAGAACAGGGACACATCGGCCACCGCAAAATCAGCCATCCGCTCGTTACTTTCACGACGCATGGCCATCAGGCGGCTCAGACGAGCACGCAATTGCATCATCAGTTGTTCCAGTTGTGTCACCAGCCAGCGGCTGCCCTGAATGGTCAGCAGCGGAGGAAGAAACGTCTCATCAAGTTCCCAGGTCCCCTGAGAGTCCTGCTGCAGACGAGCGACCGGACAGGTCAGGTAATCGCTGTTGTTCTGATGAGCAAACCTCAGCGTCAGTTCCGGTTGCATTACGGCGATCTGCCGTGTGTCTTCCCCAAAAGTGTTGCGGATATCCCGCCAGCGCTGGCGAAAACGTACCGGGCGCTCAGCCACTTCATCGGGTTTCAGGCAATTGCCGCCGTTCGCCCGCAGCAACGGGAGTGCCAACTCCACCACCACGTCATGCGATTCGCTCTCAAGCGACAGCGCCGGAGGCAGGGCGTCAGCATTGTCTGTATCGATAAGCGTTCCGTCCGGGAAACGGATGTGCAGATGACGTGCCTGCAGGCGACCCAGCTTCAGCGCATCCGGTTCAAAAGTGGCATTAATCATTCCCCAGGGATGAGCCAGGCCCAGGCGGGCGATGCATTCCACTGACCAGGCCGCATACGCGGCCTGTTGCTGGAAGTGTTGGGGAGAGACCATCTGGCCCCTGCCCCATAACGGTTGTTCCGTTTTCATCGGCTTCCTGCCTTAGGTTACGATTTCGCCTTCGGCATCTGGGAAACCAGTGACAGGTTGACGTCCATACCTTCCACCTGGAAGTGCGGGATGGCGTACAGCTTCACGCGGAAGAAGCCCGGGTTATCTTCGATATCCTCAACCACAACTTTGGCATCACGCAGTGGATGTGACGCCTGCAGTTCGTCACCCGGATCGGTCATCTCAGTGACCAGGCTACGTACCCAGGTGTTGAGTTCCAGCTCCAGCAGACGACGGTCCTTGGTGGTACCGATATTTTCTCGCTGGATCAACTTCAGGTAGTGGGCAATACGTGACAACAGGAAGATATAGGGCAGGCGCGCATTGATGCGGCTGTTTGCCGTCGCATCTGCGGTATCGTACAGCGCCGGTTTCTGAGTCGAGTTTGCGCTGAAGAAACACGCATAATCGCGGTTCTTGTAGTAGCTGAGAGGAATGAATCCCAGGTTGGCGAATTCAAATTCGCGGGTTTCCGGAATCATCACCTCACTCGGGATTTTCACCTGATTACCGGTACCGAGATCGTACAGATGGATTGGCAGATCCTGAACCGCACCACCGGCCTGCGGGCCACGGATCTGTACGCACCATCCGTTGTTGATGAAACTGCGCACCATATTGGCGGCAAAAGCAAAGGAGGCGTTGGTCCACAGGTATTTGTTGTGATCCGGGCCTTTGACTTCTTCCACGTAGTTGAAGCTACGTACCGGTACAGTATCCGGGCCATAAGGCAGACGTCCCAGTACACGCGGCATCACCAGTCCGATGTAACGTGAGTCATCAGTATCGCGGAAAGATTTCCATTTGATGTACTCAGCGCGGTCAAAGTAGTTGCCGATATCTTTAATCGCCGCGACTTCCTCCATCGAGTCTTTAAGGAAGAATTTCGGGCCAGCGGAGCCGATAAACGGCATATGCGCAGCAGCGGACACTTTTGAAATATTACGCAGTAATGCGATGTCCTGCGCGGATGCATCAAACTCATAGGCAGAAATCAGTGCTGCAATTGGTTCTCCGCCGGGAGTGTCATACTCATCGATGTAGGTATGTTTATACAGTCCACTCTGAATAATTTCCGGGCTGTCTTCAAAGTCCTGCCGCAGATCCTCTTTGGACATATCCAGCAACTCAATTTTCACGTTCCTGCGAAAATCGGTTTTATCCACCAGCGACTTTAATCCCCGCCAGGTACTTTCCGTTCGCTGAAACTCTTCATGGTGCATCACCGCATCCAGCTGGCGGCTAATCTGGTAATCCAGTTCTGCAATATGGTGGTCGATCAGATTCTTGTCTAATTTCTCGACTTTTGAACCTGATTTTGTCAGACACTCCAGAAATACCTGCATCCCGGCAGTCAGACGTTCATCAGCAGTGGCATCGGACATCGCCTGCGAATCTTGCCAGATATCCAACGCGCTCAATTCAGAGACCGGATTCAGATTTATTTTTTCAAACAGAGACGCATAAACCCCACCGGCTAAAGGGCGTTCCAGTACAACGCTTTCGCCACCAGCAGTCTTTTCATTTTGTACAGACATGAGCATTCCTTGGTTAATCCGTTATTTCTTTGTGATGGTTACGGCTGTTTTGGTGCCAGGGATGAGAGTTCGCTGCGCAGTTCTGCGCTTAACGCTGGGTCCAGCAGAATTTTTTCCAGCTCCTTTCGGAAGGTCTGGTTATCCAGCAGATTGGCTTTTAAATCACGAAGCAAATTACGCATAGAAAGCATTGCCTTCAGCTGTGGAATTTGTCTGGCAACCTGTTCCGGGGTGAAATCTTTCATACTCTGGAACGTCAGTTTAATATTGTCCTCGCTACCGTCATCGGCAAGCGTATTTTTAACGGTAAGATTCACTTTTGGGGAATATTCGGAAAGAATAGCGTCGAAATTATTTTTAGTAACATTCACTTTTTCGCGCTCGGATAACGGCGCAGACTCCTGACCATTACTGAAATCACCCGTAACCAGTAATTTCAACGGCAACTCAGTTTTCTTGCTCGCCCCACCGGTATGCAGATCAAGTTTTAAATTGATACGTGCCTTAGGCACCTCACTCTGAAAGCTGTCAGCCATAAGTTCATCCCTCTTTATATTGCTGTGTAGTATTTGTAGTACATGTCATTTTCATACGCATAATAGAGCAATATATGATCTTTGATCAAATTTACAGATCGAAGATCTATTTCCTAGTAAAAAATAAGAATTTTCTGCTGATTGTTAATAGATAATTACACTGCAAACCAGGATATTCTGCCTGCGGATTGCTTCAGCACTGGTAACATATTCCGAGGGAGTGAAAAACAATGGAATTTTTACAATGAAGAGAATCAATAATGATGGAAATCAATGAAAATAAAACAATACGTATTTTTTATGAAAAAGATTTTCCACTAAACAACAGAAAGTGTAAGGGCAACCGTTAATAAACAATAAATGACGTGGCGTAAAACTCAGGCCATAAAAGCAATCAATACCACAACCGCCAACAATCAAAATTCATAATGTTCTACCCGTCACTAACTCATAAAACGAAGCCACAATAGCAATCAGAAAATGCATCCGGAGTGCTGTAACTTCTGTTATTAAAACGGGTATCTATCGCCTCAGCGCGACGAAGTTCAACCGCTGGGGCGATTAAAGGGTGAAAATCAGTGGGTAATAAAAACGGGGCTTTATCGGCAAGAGAGATTATCTTCCCCCTTGCCGGTATATACAGACTCAATATCGAGAGTCCCCACCCGGCCTTACGTTTAAGACTTCAACGGGTATGCAGATGAATAAAAGCATTATCATTCTGGATTAACGGATGGGATGCCCTTTCTTTGAAGGCATGTATGCAATACGCTTCAACCCCTCTAGCGCTTTTTCGAGATATGCGCGTGGACACCCCAGGTTCAGGCGGATAAAACCGTTGCCAGCCGACCCAAAGCCATTGCCCATAGACGGAGCAATGCCCGCAACATCAACCATTACCCATTTGAGCTGTTCATCATCCAGTCCCAGTTCTTTGCAATCTATCCACAGCAGATAAGTACCCTGGGCGGGGACAATACGTGCCCATGGGAGATATTCATTAACCTGTGTAACAAACCATCGGCGATTTTCTGCCAGATAACCCAGTAACTCGTCCAGCCAGCAAGCACCATGTTGCCAGGCTGCGGTACTCGCCTCGATAGAAAGCGCATTGAAAACATCCAGTCCATGAGCATCCAGACGGCGTAAAAATTGTTCGCGTAATCCCTGGGCCGGGATGAGAAAGTTTGCTATGCGTAAAGTTGATAAACCAAACGTCTTACTGGCGGAAGTCGCAGATATCACTCGCGAATGCCAGCGTTCTCCCAGATGTAAAACCGAGGTGAATCGTTCCCCAGGAAGTAACAGATCGGCCCATATTTCATCCGAGAGTAACGTGACATTATAGGTCTCACACAACTGGAGTAGCTGCTCCAGTTCCTGGGCAGACCAACAACGCCCGGTAGGGTTATGAGGATTACACAAAATCATCAATGGAGGGCGTTCAGTACGAAATAACATTTCCAGGTGAATGAGATCCATTTTGTAACCCGTTTCCGCATCCTCATGTAACGGATTCTCCAGTAACCGCCGACCATTTAGAGATATTATTTTGGAAAATGAACCATAATAAGGCCCCTGAACCACCACCCCTTCCCCAGGATGACTCAGCATTTGCACCAGTAAAGATAACCCAGGAACCACGCCTTCAATACTGCAGATCCATTCTTGCTGCAGCTTCAGTTGGTGCCGTGTCGAGAACCATGAAATGAGGGAATCATAGTACGTTTGCGGGCGTTCACTGTAACCGAAAATACCGTGTTCAATTCTTTGGGATAAAGCATGCTGAACAGCTTCCGGGCAGGTAAAGTCAAAATCAGAAACCCACATCGGCAACAGTTCATTTGTATCCTCGCCAAAATAGCGCGCAATAAAATCCCATTTCAGCGAGCCTGTATTGTGGCGATCGATAATCTTATTAAAATCCATTATTGTCCCTTCCTATTCTGCAGCCACAGTCGTCTTCTCTTTTCCAGGCATGGGAGATAGCCTGGCAATACCGATTCCAGTGAAGCCATAAATCAAAGCAAAAAAGATGGCTGAATAACACTGCACAGCCCAGGGCAGCAATTCCAGCGTACTGACACCTAATGTAGTGGCCATATATACCCCTGCAGATGTCCATGGCAACAGAGGCTCAATGACGGTTCCTGCGTCTTCAATTGTCCTTGAAAGGTTTTTGGTATCCAGCCCCATGCGCCGGTAGGCATCTTTGAACAGTTCAGCGGGAACCAGAAGCGCCAGTTTGCCGTCGCTGGTTGCCCCTGTAACCAGAATAGTGGTTGCTATGGTCGCGGCGATCAGTTGACCAACACTATGAATAATCGTCAGTAATCGGTTGATAATGATGTTGAGCGCCCCCGTCAGTGTTAAGGCACCGGCAAAAGAAAAGGCACAAAAGACAAGAAGGATAGTGCTCATCATTGAGAACATGCCACCACGATTCAGTAGGCGTGGGACATCAGCAACGATCCCTTCAGCTCCGGTCGGGAACATCTCGATTTTGAATCCATCAATAAAGGCATCCAGTCCTTGCTTGATGCTCAGTCCCTGCATCATCACACCCAGAATCAGAGCCAGCACGCATGCGCTCAGCATCAAAGGAATAACAGGTTTCTTGCGAATCGCCCCGTATAAAACAATGACAGGTGGCAAAATCAGAACAATATTAAAGTGATATAAAGTCTCAAGGGAGTTCACGATATCGGTGACGCGCTGTGGCGTAGCGACCTCACCGAGCATACTGCTATGGCCGGCAATCAGATAAACCACAGCGGCAAGCAGGAAACAAGGGATAGTTGTCCACAACAGATGCTGAATATGTTCGAACAGAGTCGTATCAGCGACAATCGCAGCAAAGTTGGTGGAATCAGACAGAGGCGATATTTTATCGCCAAAGTAAGCACCAGAAACAACAGCTCCTGCCGCTGCGGCAAGAGACACATCCAGTCCCGCAGCTACGCCCATGAGCGCAACCCCCACCGTTCCTGCTGAACCCCATGATGTTCCGGTACATACGGACACCACACTGGTCAAAAAGAATGCGGCGATCAGAATGTATTCAGGGCTTATTAATTTAAGTCCCCAGTACACCATATAGGGTATGGTTCCACTGAACATCCATGTTCCGATTAGCCCGCCAACGCAGATCAAAATCATGATGACCGGCATCGCTTTAGCGAGTTTATCAACCACCGAACTGATGATGTCTTCCCAGGTATAGCCCTGCCACCATGCAATACCTGCGGCTACAGCAGCAGAACAGAGCAGCAGGGGTTCAATGCGTAATCCCATGATGCCGTAACCAATGATCAGCAATAGCAGCATGGCTGCAATGGGTATCAGCGCTAAACCAAATGAGAGTGTTTTTTTCTGATTTTGAGAGGCATTCATAAATGGATCTCCTGTCTGTAAGGTCGCTCAAGAGTAGAGGAGCCCCCTTTTCCCTGATGTGATCGTCCATTCGCCTTCATGTAAGCGATTACATGAGATAACTAAATTTGAACCAGATCACAATTGAAATCCTTGACGGCTTAGTCATTGACCTGGAGAGGAAGAACAGAATCCCGGATCACCAGTTCTGCAGTGAACTTGTTGATGCTGGGCTGCTGAGTTGCGCCCTTGAAAAGTTGTATCGCCAGTTGCGAAGCACAGCGCGCCATGCGCTCAACCGGGTAGTGCATCGTTGTGAGTGCCGGATAGAGATAACGCGCCATTACCACATCATCGAACCCGACTATAGAAAGCTGACGTGGCAGATTAATCCCTTTCTGATGAAGGATGCGCATGATACCCGCTGCCATCACATCGTTAAACGTCACCGCTGCGGTGAAAGGTATATTGCAGTTAAGAAGCTGATGCGCTGCGCGCTCCCCCCCTTCTTCGTTAAAAGGTACGCTAATCACCCAGTTTTTTTCCGGGGTAATGCCATATTCAGCCATCGCCTGGCGATATCCTTCCAGACGCTCGCGGCGATCGATAATCGGCAAATCAGTTGTCACACAGGCAATACAACGATGCCCTTTTTCCAGTAAATGAAGTGTTGCTGTTTTAGCGGCATTACAATTTTCAAGCCATACACAACGATTGGCCATCCCGGCAATATAACGGTTCACGATCACCATCGCCGGGAAATGAGCCGCATAACGAAGGAGCTCTTTCTCGGACAATCTACTGGCATGCACCACAATAGCCTCACACCCCTGATTAATCAGAAAATCAAGCCCGGCTTTTTCCATTGCTTCATCATGACCACCGCTGCAAACCATCAGACGAAATTGCTGTTTGCGTGAAACTTCCTCCACACCACGTGCAAGGCGAGCGAAAAAGGGATCAGCAAGATTACCGGTTAATAATCCAAGCATGTCACCACTACGTTTGGCCAGTGCAATCGCTGCGGCATTACGGTGGTAATTGAGTTCACGCATGGCCTTTTCCACACGCTCACGCGTGACGGGTTCGACCCATGCGGTTTGATTGATAACACGTGAAACTGTTGCTGTTGAGACTTTCGCCAGCAATGCAACATCCTTTATTGTCGCCATTTCAGTTCCTTATATTTTCATATTACGTATTTGGCTGATAGCATTCTTATTTTCAGGATTTACTCGTATATCTGCCACGTAACATAGCAAAATCGATGACTAATTTCAGCACTAATTAGTGCATAACATGCATAGCTAAAAATTAAAGCGCAACATGAAAATACCAAGCATATTCTGAAGCCGAGAAAAAAAATAACCCCAGCTTCAGAACATTTTCAGGACTGAATAAATTGCAGCAGATCTTTATTAATTACATCTGCATGAGAGGTATGCATACCATGTGGATAACCCGGATATATTTTCAGAATGCTATTAACGAGCAATTTATCCTGTAAAAGTGCGGCATTTTTATAAGGGACAACCTGGTCATCATCTCCCTGCATGACCAAAACAGGCACCGTAATGGATTTCAAATCATCAGTCTGATCGGTTTCAGAAAATGCTTTAATACCCTCATAGTGTGCTTTTGCGCTCCCCATCATGCCCTGTCGCCACCAGTTTTGGATGGTTCCATCTGAAGCCTCAACCCCCTCCCGGTTGAACCCATAAAAGGGCCCGGACGCCACGTCAAGATAGAACTGAGCGCGATTTGCGGCAAGAGCCTGACGGAACTCATCGAAAACGCTGACGGGCGTCCCACCAGGGTTATCTTCAGTTTTTACCATAAGTGGCGGCACAGCGCTTATCAGCACGGCTTTCGCGACACGCCCTTGCGGTTGTCCATATTGGGCAACATATCGAGCCACCTGACCACCTCCAGTGGAGTGACCAACATGCACAGCGTTACGAAGATCCAGATGCTCCACAACGGCAGAAACGTCTGCAGCATAGTGGTCCATATCATGACCTTCGCTAACCTGGTCTGAGCGCCCATGGCCACGACGATCAATTGCAATAACACGATAGCCTTGATTCAGAAAGAATAACATCTGGTTATCCCAGTCATCCGCACTCAATGGCCAGCCATGATGAAATACTATCGGTTGAGCTTCTTTTGCTCCCCAGTCTTTATAAAAAATGTTTACACCATCTTTAGTTTTTACAAATGACATAGTTGTATTTCCCTCGTGAGGATATTCAGCCAAAAGTTTGATGGTAAATCAGTCAAACACTCAACGTCTTACTGGCATGTTACATATCAATGAATATGAACATCTGTAAGGCTTAGTGAGTATAGACGCAAAATTAAGTAACCTTTTATTATTGGTTTTTCGGATATATAGCGACTAAGATGAACAGAACAACGAATATAAATAATTATTAACTAACATCCACTTATCTGAATAACAACCTCCGTTCTACGAGAGAACTATCAATGCAGAGGGTGAAACGTGCCCTGATTGAGTCATACATAACTTGCCGAAGCTTTGCCATAAAGTCGCTTATTCATCTACAGCAGAAACCCGTCATTAAAAAGCCCACTCAATGAGCAGGCTATGTGGTCACCGTTACTTTTTGCGGGACTTACCCGCCTTATCCATCGCGCTGTAGTCATTATTCGCTGCAAAACGGGCATTGAATAACTCTATTGCTTACTACTTCATGGGATTTTTTAAGTGCTGCCGCAGAGTCTTTGAACGACCCCAGCAGAGTGAAGTTATTTAGATCTTGTCTTAACAAGTACCAACAATCGGCACGATGTAACTCACGTGGCATAGTAGCTATCGACCAAGAGTGTATGTAGTAAAGAAACATTCAATCCCCCAACAGGAAAAAGTTGGAATGATACAGATGATTATCTTCCAACCAATGGCTGGTCGTTCACATGAGTAGTAATGGTTGCCACTATCAATTACGCAACAATTATCACAACAATTGTCTACATAAATACAAAAAACGATCAACGGTAAATCTTTAGCGATACCCTATGATGTTTTCTACCCAGATTATTATGCCGCTGCACCTGCATAACGGATGCCTCGAAAGGTCATGTCCTGAAACCAGCCATTGAGGTTACCGGTAACCGCTTCAGCCTCTTCTCAGGCCGCAGCGGGTCAGCGCTTCGTGCCAGTCTCCTCTCCTCAAACCCACCTACGATTTTTCCGATAAGCGTTTCCCATTTCATCAATAATCTAAATTATTGTTGCAATCTTCAAATGATATTAGTAATGATTATCATTAGCATTTGCGTTTGTAGTTTATCTGGCAAGGTATACAGAGGCTGTAAGGGAACAAACATCGCCTGAACAACGACGTTTTTTCCACTTACCGACCAACGAAGGCGACTCGGTCAGGATGATGCAAACCGTGTGTCTAAGGAATCAAGGACATCTCCAGATTTGTTGACTGGTCTCACACAGCACAAATGCGTCAGAACACTGCGTCGTGGCAGCACGGCGCTGTTTTGACTGTTCAACAGGACAAAGGCGCTCAAGCGTTAATGGAAGTCGGGACACGGAGTTCCCGATTCTCCAGCGTACGTCACGGAATAGCCTGCTGCGAGATAGTCGTCGGCAGGGCCGTGCGTAACGCTGGAGAAACTCAAAAATGGCGCAGCATCTGGCAAAGCAGGTTTAACGAAAATTAACGACCTGCTGACTGGCACATGACTGCGTCGACTTCCTGATTTAATTCGTCAAGCGGAGAAGGATTTTCTCATGCGTATTCTGTTTGTAGGCCCGCCTCTCTATGGGCTGCTGTATCCGGTGTTGTCTCTGGCACAGGCTTTTCGCGTTAACGGCCACGAAGTGTTGATCGCCAGCGGAGGAAAATTCGCCCAGAAAGCGGCAGAGGCTGGGCTGGTGGTGTTTGACGCCGCTCCCGGTTTTGATTCTGAAGCCGACTATCGCCGCCGTGAAGCGCAGCGAAAGGAAAGTAACATCGGTACCAAAATGGGCAACTTCTCGTTCTTCAGCGAAGAGATGGCCGACCACCTGGTGGAGTTCGCCGGACACTGGCGACCCGATCTCATCGTCTACCCTCCACTTGGGGTCGTCGGGCCGCTGATTGCCGCCAAATACAACATACCGGTCGTGATGCAGACCGTCGGCTTCGGCCATACTCCCTGGCATATCAAAGGCGTGACGCGATCGCTCGCAGACGCCTATCGCCGACACGGGGTCGAGGCCGCGCCGCGTGATATGGCATGGATCGACGTAACGCCGCCGAGTATGAGCATTCTGCAAAACGACGGTGAGCCTGTTATTCCTATGCAATACGTCCCCTACAACGGCGGCGCGGTATGGGAAGAATGGTGGGAGAGAACGCCCGACCGTAAACGTCTGCTGGTCAGCCTCGGGACCGTCAAACCGATGGTTGACGGTCTTGACCTGATCTCCTGGGTGATGGATTCCGCCAGTGAAGTCGATGCCGAAATCATCCTGCATCTGTCGCCCAATGCGCGATCCGATCTGCGCTCGCTGCCGTCAAATGTTCGCCTGGTCGACTGGATCCCAATGGGTGTCTTCCTCAACGGCGCCGATGGATTTATTCATCATGGCGGCGCTGGTAACACTCTGACGGCGCTCCACACCGGGATTCCGCAAATCGTATTCGGCGAAGGCGCCGATCGCCCAGTGAATGCCCGCGCCGTAGTCGATCGCGGCTGCGGGATCATCCCCGGCGACGGCGGCCTGTCGAGCGCCATGATCAATGCCTTCCTTGAAAATCGTGCGCTTCGTGCCGCCTCTGAAGAGGTGGCGGCGGAAATGGCGGCGCAAGCCTGCCCGACTGAGGTGGCGAAAAGCCTGATCGCGATGGCGCAAAAAGGATAGCCACCACGCTGTCATGAAGATAATGCGCCAGCACAAATCCCGGCTCTACTCTCCCGTACCGATGCGAGACCGGAACGCGCTGGCGCTCTTTTTTTGCAGTTCGATCCGTTCCGGATCGTATTTTTTACAGACGGAGGAGGCTTAATGCCTGCGACTCACTCTCCCACCCCTGCGCGCTCCTGGATAGTTCGCCTTGGCCGCGTGTGCTGGGAACGTAAGAAACTTAGCACCATCGTGGTAGTGGCGTCGGTATCGACCATTTTGCTGGCTGCGCTGACGCCATTATTGACGCGGCAAGCAGTGAACGACGCGCTGGCAGGCAATCCTACCCGCCTGCCGTGGCTGGCCTGCGGGCTACTGCTGATCGCCTTTTTTGATTTCATCGGTAACTACGTGCGCCGCGGTTATGCCGGGGAGCTATCGCTCTGGGTACAGCACACCCTGCGGGGACGGGCCTTCGACAGTATTCAGAAACTGGATGGCGCGGGTCAGGACGCTCTGCGCACCGGACTAGTGATTTCACGGACCAACAGCGATCTGCAGCAGGTGCATACTCTGTTGCAGATGTGCCCGGTACCGCTGGCAGTATTCACCTATTACATCGCCGGAATTGCCGTAATGCTGTGGATGTCACCAGCAATGACGCTAATCGTCGTTTGCGTACTGGCATGCCTGGCCATCACCGCGCTACGCGCCCGCCGGCGAGTGTTCTCACAAACCGGTCTGGCCTCGGACCGGCTGGCGAATCTCACCGAACATATGCGCGAAGTGCTGGCACAGATCTCTGTGGTGAAATCCTGCGTGGCGGAGCTTCGTGAAACGCGCTGGCTGGACCGCCAGTCACGGCAGATAGTACGTGTTCGCATCGGCGCGGCCATCTCGCAAGCAATGCCAGGCGCCACCATGCTGGCGCTTCCAGTACTTGGGCAAATCGTCCTGCTATGCTACGGCGGCTGGTCAGTCATGCACGGACGGATTGATCTCGGAACCTTCGTGGCGTTTGCCAGTTTCCTCGCGATGCTGACCGGGCCGACTCGTGTGCTGGCGTCGTTTCTGGTCATTGCCCAGCGAACCCAGGCTTCCGTGGAGCGGGTATTTGCCCTGATCGACACCCGTTCACAAATGGAGGACGGGACTGAGGCAGTCAACGGCCAGGTTGTCGGTCTGGAGCTGGAAAAAATGAGCTTCGACTACGGTAATGGCAGACGCATCCTTAGCGATGTCTCCTTTTCTCTGCATGCCGGTGAAACCGTGGCGGTGGTGGGAGCATCGGGTTCCGGAAAATCGACACTACTGATGCTGCTGGCGCGTTTTTACGATCCCAGCGTCGGAGAGATATGGCTTAACACCCGCTCAGGTCGGCAGAACCTTCGCGACCTCAAGCTGGAGGCACTTCGCCGCCGGGTGGGCGTCGTGTTTGAAGATGCTTTTCTGTTTGCCGGTACGGTGGCGGAAAATATCGCCTACGGTCACCCGCAGGCAACGATAGAAGATATTCGTCGCGCGGCGACGGCAGCGGGGGCCAGCAGTTTTATCAACGCCTTGCCAAAAGGCTTTGATACCCGGCTAACCGAACGCGGGACCAATCTTTCCGGCGGGCAGAGGCAGCGAATCGCACTGGCCCGGGCGTTAATAACTGCGCCAGAGGTGTTGGTCCTCGATGACACCACATCGGCAGTCGACGCCGGGACCGAAGCGGAGATCAATACCGCTCTGGGTCGCTATGCCGACGAGGAACATATGCTGCTGGTGATTGCCCGACGCCGCTCAACGCTTCAGTTAGCCAGCCGGATTGTGGTGCTGGATAAAGGCCGTGTGGTGGATATTGGAACCCAGGCGGAGCTTGAAGCGCGCTGTCCGGCCTTCCGCGCCCTTATAACCGGCGACGGCGATTTCCTCGCGCCTTCCCCTGGTGGGCACAGCGAATTATGGCCGACAATACCTTTAGAGCAAAACGATGCGCTGGAGGGGGATGGCAAAAGCTTTGTCGCCCGTATGATCCATGTACCGGAGAATGCAGTACAGCAAGCGTTAGCCGGTAAAGGCCGCAAAGTTACCTCACTGCTGAAGCCGGTGGCGTGGATGTTCGTCATCGCAGCCCTTCTGATCGCGATCGATTCCGCGGCAGGCGTCGGGGTACTGATACTGCTGCAGCGCGGCATTGATTTGGGTGTCGCCGCAGGTGACATGTCGACTATCGGCCTCTGCGCCCTGCTCGCCTTGTGTCTGGTAGTTGTGAGCTGGTGCTGTTATTCGTTGCAGACGGTCTTCGCCGCCAGGGCTGCGGAGTCGGTCCAGCATACGGTGCGCTTACGTAGCTTCGGTCATATGCTGCATCTTGGCTTGCCCTGGCATGAAAAACATGTCGATTCGCGCCTGACCCGCATGACCGTTGATGTCGACTCTCTCGCCCGCTTTTTGCAAAACGGCCTTGCCGGTGCGGCCACCAGCCTGGTGACAATGTTTGCCATCGCCGCAGCTATGTTCTGGCTCGACCCGCTTCTGGCACTGACGGCATTAAGCGCAGTGCCGGTAGTCGCACTGGCGACCTGGCTCTATCGTCGCCTGAGCTCCCCCGCTTATGCACAGGCGCGGCTGGAAATAGGTAAAGTAAATAGCACCCTGCAGGAGAAAGTCTCCGGCTTGCGCGTCGTGCAATCGCACGGCCAGCAGGAGCAGGAGGCCGCCCGTCTGCGCGCGTTATCAGACCGCTTCCGCGCTACCCGCGTGCGTGCGCAAAAATACCTTGCCGTCTATTTCCCGTTCCTGACCTTCTGCACTGAGGCTTCCTATGCTGCCGTTCTGCTGGTTGGCGCGTCACGAGTCGCCGAAGGTGAGATGACTGCCGGGGTGCTCGCTGCCTTCTTCCTGCTATTGGGGCAATTCTATGGACCAGTGCAGCAGCTATCAGGAATAGTCGACGCCTGGCAACAAGCGACAGCCAGCAGTAAACATATTGATGAACTGCTGACGACCGAAGGCACAGAGAACGTCGAGCCCTCTTCCGCACAGCCAGCCACCGGCGCGCTGCACCTTGAAGAGGTAACGTTCAGCTATCCCGATACCCCTGAACCGGCGCTAAACTCGCTTACCCTGACTATCCCCGAGGGAACAGTCGTCGCGGTCGTCGGTCGCAGCGGTGCCGGTAAGTCGACGCTGATTAAGCTGATCGCCGGGTTATATTCCCCCACCAGCGGCAGGATCCGCATCGGCGAGAAGCTAATTGAGGATGCCTCGCTTGCCGATTACCGTCGCCAGGTTGGGCTGGTCGATCAGGATGTGGTGCTGTTTAGCGGAGATATCGCGGAAAATATTCGTTATTCGCGACCCTCCAGCACTAACGCCGAAGTTGAGATCGCTTCACGGTGTGTGGGACTGTTTGAGACCGTACAAAATCTGCCGCAAGGATTCCGTACGCCGGTGAATAACGGCGGCGCGGATCTTTCCGCGGGTCAACGCCAGCAGATTGCACTGGCCCGTGCCCAACTGGCAAATGCTCACATCCTGCTGCTCGACGAAGCCACGTCGCGTCTGGATCGTACGTCCGAAGAGCGATTAATGTCCTCGTTAACGGAGGTAGCACATACCGGGAAGCGCCTGGCGCTGATTGTGGCGCACCGTCTGACCACCGCGCAACGCTGCGACCTGATTGCCGTTGTCGATAAAGGCCAGTTGGTGGAATACGGCACCCACGAACAACTGTTAGCCGCGGGCGGCCTCTATACCCGCTTATGGCACGACAGCGTCGGCAGTAATAAACCACATCGCCAACGCGACATCACCGGGGATATCGTGGGATAGTTATTACACGCGTAAGACATTAATCAACACGCTCTCAAGCGGCTGTTCCGGGAATAGCCGCTTGAGTTTTCCATACTGGTATCCAAATTTTTTAACGAGATAGAATGCTGAACATGCCACAACATCCGTCTGCCTCTCCCTCTGCCATCGCCAGCCTGCGCAACCAGCTGGCCGCGGGCCGCATTACCAACCCTTCTCGTTTCTGGCGCGAAGCTGAGTCGCTGAATATACCGCTGGTTGTGCCGGCTGAAGGCGTGGAAGATGAGCGTGAAGTGACCTTCCTGTGGCACGCCCGACATCCACTGCAGGGAGTTTATCTGCGGTTGAATCGGGTGACGGATAAAGAGTACGTGGCAAAGGGGCTGATGACCGCCATTCCCGACACGGGTATCTGGACTCTGACGCTGCGTTTGCCGGCAAGCTACTGCGGCTCCTATTCGCTGGTAGAAATTCCCCCCGGTACGTCAAATGAGACGATTGCTCATTTGGGAGGTCGCTTTGCCGCCCTCGCCGGGCAGGCTGATCCACTAAACAAGACGCCAGGCATCAACGTACGGGGAAGTGCGCAGGAATCTGTTCTGGCGCTCGATAAGGCCCCCGCCCAGGCCGAATGGAGCGGTAGCGCCCACGCCGGGCAATTGCTTACCTCAGTACGAATTGTCGCCGGGCAATCCCGCCGGATTCGGCTCTATCTTCCTGATGTTGATAACACACAGCCTCTCGGCCTGGTAGTGCTGCCCGATGGTGAAACCTGGTTTGATCACCTTGGCGTATGCGCGGCAATTGATGCCGCCATCAATAACGGGCGTATCGTTCCCGTGGCCGTGCTGGGCATCGATAACATCGATGAGTGCGAACGGACTGCAATACTCGGCGGACGCAGCGAACTGATAAAAGATATCGCCAGACATCTGCTACCGGCGATCCGTGCTGAACAACCGCAGCGGCGTTGGGCAGATCGTTCACGCACCGTACTGGCCGGGCAGAGCCTCGGCGGGGTCAGCGCGCTGATGGCCGCGCGCCACGCGCCGGAAACCTTCGGTCTGGCGCTCAGCCACTCCCCGTCAATGTGGTGGACGCCAGATGGCGCCAGCCGGCCAAACATATTTAGCGAAAGCGATATTTCATGGGTGAGCGAGCATCTGCTTTCTGCCCCGCCGCAGGGCGTGCGTATCCGCCTGTGCGTGGGCTCTCTGGAGGGTTCGACGGTGCCGCACGTTCAGCAACTCCATCAGCGGTTGCTTGACGCCGGCGTTGACAGCCATTGCGCAATTTATACCGGCGGCCACGATTATGCATGGTGGCGCGGCGCGCTGATTGACGGGCTCGGCTTACTGCAGGGTTAGCTTGACCCGCGAGCACTTTCAGGCAACTGTATGTGCTCATGAAAAAATAAAATGTCACCTGCGGAAAAGGAATAATTATCAGATGTATGCCCGCGAGTATCGTTCGACACGCCCACGCAAGGCGCTTTTTTCTCTTCTTTCTTGCCTCACTCTCATTTATAGCGCGGACACTTTTGCAAAGCCGGATATGCAACCGCTGGGGCCAAATATCGCCGATAAAGGCTCCGCATTTTACCGCTTTAGCATCAACCAGTTCGACTCCGCCGATGGCACCCGCCATTATCGCGTATGGACGGCAGTACCGAATAAAACCGCGCCAGCGTCAGGCTACCCTGTTTTATATATGCTCGACGGCAACGCAGTGATGGATCGCCTGAATGACGAACTGCTCGAACAGCTGACAGACAAATCACCACCGGTGATAGTGGTCGTCGGATATCAGACCAACCTCCCCTTCGATCTCAATGGCAGGGCCTACGACTATACGCCGGCAGCGACAGAAAACGGCAAAACAAACGCCAGAAGTGGTCGCCAGGGTCGTAAGAGCGGCGGTAGCAATGACTTCCGTCAGTTACTTGAAACACGTATTGCGGCAAAAGCGGAGCAAGGATTAAATATCGATCGACAGCGTCGTGGCCTGTGGGGACACTCCTACGGCGGACTGTTCGTACTGGATTCCTGGCTGACATCCTCTTACTTCCAGGCATACTACAGCGCCAGCCCGTCATTGGGCAGAGGCAACGATTCTCTGCTGGACCGCATCACGGCGATCAAGCCCTCACAAAACTGCGCTAAGCACCTGACGATAATGGAAGGGTCAGCGGCGCCAGGCGATAACCAGGAAACGCATGCTGCCGGGGTGCTGACGAAAATTCATACCACTCTCGCCATACTGAAAGATAAAGGTGTCAATGCCACCTTTTGGGACTTTCCGGGGCAAGGGCACGGCCCAATGTTCAACGCCTCTTTCCGCAGCGCACTGTTGGATATCAGCGGTGAAAATGCGAATAACACCCCAAGCTGTCATTAATCCAGTCGCTAAATACTGCCCGCTAATACGCGGGCAGTATGACTGTAACAATGCGATCAGAATGACGCAGTAACACCGGCATAATAAGCCCGGCCAGGCTCGTTATAGGTATTCGCCCCTTCGGAAGAGCGGTAGATCTGTTTGTCGAAGATATTGCTAACCCCGACATTAAGACGCAGATTTTTATTAATATCGTAATTGAAGTTGGTACCTACCAGTGAATAAGCCCCCAGCTCTTTGCCTGACAGACCACCAGTATCTTCACTGCGCGATTCCGCATGGGTACGCGGTTTTTGTCTGCCGTATAATGTCCAGTTAACGCTGGCAGAGAACGCCTGAGTGATAGTCCAGTCTAAAGAGTTATTAATAGTATATTTCGGGATGACCGAAAGCGGGTTGCCGGTATCTTTTTGTTCCGACGTGATCATATAAGTGGCATTTGTATTCCAGCTCAGACGATCTTTCACCAGTGGGATCGCCATGCTGGCTTCGATACCGTCAACCAGCGCTTTCCCGCCATTCTGCCACTGGAGGATATATGCGCCGGATGAGGATTGCCCAATAATGTTATCCCCGGCCACGATCTTATTCTGGTAATCATTGCGGAAGTAGGTCACGCTGGCGTGGTAATCTTCCCAGGCGAACTCCAGACCGATTTCTTTGTTAATACTGATTTCCGGATCGAGATCTTTATTACCAATCAGATAACAACCGCCGGACGTAATATCTTTTGGGCAACCATTGCCTTTCGAGTAGAGCAGATAACCTTCGCTGGATTGATAAAGGTTTGGTGCTTTGAAGGTTCTCGCAATCCCCGCTTTGACTTTGAAGTAATCACCTAATTCCTGCGAGAGGTTCAGACTGGGACTGAAGTTACCGCCGGAATCGTTGAGATAATCAAAGCGCAGGCCGGGAATAATATTCGTGCCGGCAACAGGCTCAATATTATCTTCAATATATAGCGCGCTGATTTGGGAATGGTTTTTACTGCTGCGTTCCGCAGCCGAGCCAGAAATACCACCGATATTACTATCGCTCACCGTTAAGCCAGTAGAAGAAGGATCTTCGAGTCTATCGCGGCTCCACTCCGCACCAACGGTAACCGTCTGATCAACCAGCAAATTCAGCGGAATATTGAGTTCCCCGCTGGTTCGCCAGGAGTTGAGACTGTTGGTAGTGAACCTCTGATCCGCCGAAATGCGCCCTTCACCACCACCGGATAACCCTTCATCCATACGGGTATTATTGGTTTTTTCGTAATAGACACCAAAGCGGCTTTGTCCCCAGTCCCAAATACCGTTATGCGTAATGCCGTAATTCTGACGGTACAGGCGATTCGTCTCTTCCCCGGATTTGGCGAGGTTTTCGGTAACCGCATTAGAAGAGCTGTTTTGCGTATCGCCAGCATAAATATTTCCCTGCCGGCTATATCCAGCCTCAAAATCAAGGATTTGCTGCGGATTTAATTTCCACGATACCACACCGTTAATATCTTTATTACGTACCCCTTCGTGCCCGGCCGCATTTTTAGTTCCGGCTGCGGAGTTAATATCCCAACTGTCGGCATCGGTTTTATTCAGATTGCCATACAAGCGCATAGTCAGCACATCGCCGACCAGCGGCCCGCTGAGATTAAAGTTGGCACGACGCGTGGCACCTTCATCGCTGCTTTCCGGCTGATTGGTGTATAACGACAGGGAACCATGCCAGTCGTTGGTGGGACGTTTGGTAATGATGTTCACCACCCCACCCGCAGCACCCGAACCGTAGCGCGCCGCCGCAGGGCCGCGAATCACCTCAATGCGTTCGACTTGTTCCGGCGGTACCCAGTTGGTGTCACCGCGGGTATCGCGTTCCCCACGCCAGCTATAGCGCACAGAGTTGCGCGACGTCACTGGTACACCATCAATCAAAATTAAGGTGTTTTCCGGCCCCATGCCACGAATGTCAATTTGCCGGTTATTACCGCGTGTTCCCGATGCACTATTACCGGTCAGATTTACCCCTGGCATCTTGCGAATAATATCGGAAAGGTCGTTGACCGGAGGGTTCTTTTTAATATCTTCGCTGGTAATAATCGATACGCCAGGTTGTTGTTTTAGTACCTGCTCAGCAGTAGCTTCTATCACCATGGTCTCGCCGCTATCATCGGTGGATTTGGCTGCTGATACTTGACTATTCAACCCTACAAGGATCGCGGTTAGCGGCCAGAGGATCTTGTTAATTCTCATACCCATTCCCTAATAAATGCCTAACTTTAAAGTGGTTGTTCGTTAAGCTCACACCCTTCCCAGGTATTCTTATTATTATAATTATTCGTCAATGATAATGATAATTAATATCATTTAATAAAAAGTAAGGCAACCTTTTGCGAATTTTGATTTGTGTACAAGGAGAAGTAAGAATCGTGCTGACAGGTACGATTATTGAGGAGAACAAAACCGACACGAAGCAGATTACAAGAATGGTCATCACGTCTGCGCTGCGCCATACAACTGGTGCACAGTGGATGTACATTTCACGATACTAAAGTCAAAAGAGTTTCGAATTACGAAAGCAGTAGCCGGGAGAAGTAACGTTTCTTAGGCGATAAAACAGAAAACCAGCTTCTGGCTTATGTTCGAAAGATAAAAACCACGCCAGTTTTGAACGAGCAAGGACAGGAAAATTCACACCCAAAAGCCCGGTAGTAGGCTTCATAATATTGAAAAGATACCAACAGTATACAACCGCCCAAAGCAAGAAGGGGTTACCTTTCGGTAACCCCTTCTTTTATTTGGCGGAGGCGTAGTCCGCCATGTTAGTGTCCGTCCAACTCTAAATTAACACTAATTTTTAAATATAAAACAATATGTTGTCATTATTTAGTGTTCGGTAATGTATTGCTAAACAGTCTAAAATCTGTCATTTTATGCACCATCCAATGCACCACGATGAAATACTACCTATGCCAAAGAAAGCTAAAGAACTGTCTGCACTGGCTGTTTCTAAACTTAAGGCCGATGCAGAATATTACGTTGGTGGCGCTGATGGCCTATATCTTCGGATTATCGGACGCTCACGAGTTTGGGGCTTGCGTATTGTAATGGGGACCCGCATCAATAAAGCGGGTCAAACAGTTCCCCGCCGCCTCAACATGGGATTAGGTCCCTATCCCGAAATTTCGTTGTCAGAAGCGCGCGATAAGGCGCGTGAACTCCGTAAGCAGATCCGTAATGGCATTGATCCCCTAGCAGTAAAACACGCTCGAAAAGCGGCTCAAGAAGCTCTGGCACGTAAGCAAAAGACATTTCGTGAATGCGCTGAAGCCGTGATAGAAATCAAAAATAGCGAGCTTAAGAATAAAAAGCATGTGGCGCAGTGGCGATCGACACTGGAAACCTATGCCTACCCGTTCATTGGGCAAAAAGTGATTGGTGAAATCACAAAAGTTGATCTTCTGGCAATACTGGAGCCGATTTGGTTAACCAAGAATGAGACGGCTAGCCGTCTTCGTGGTCGTATTGAAGCCATCATCGATTACGCAAAGGCTAAAGAGTATTTTGAAGGTGATAACCCAGCAGCATGGAAAGGCATGTTGAAACCCCTCCTCCCCTTACCAAGCAAAGTGCAAGATCAGAAACACCATGCGTCATTACCTTATGAAGAAATCAGTTCTTTTATGTCTGAATTGCGCAAACGTAAAGGAATCTCAGCCCGTGCGTTGGAGTTTTCTATCCTGACGGCTTCTCGATCTGGTGAAGTTCGTGGCGCAGAGTGGTCAGAGATCGATCTGAAAGGTAAAACATGGTCTATTCCCGCCAGTCGTATGAAAGCAGCAAAAGAACACCGGGTTCCTCTATCTGATGCTGTTGTTGCTCTGTTAAAGGATTTACCACGATTGAAAGATAACAATCATGTATTCCCCGCCCCTCGCGCTGAAACCCTTTCTGATATGTCGTTATTGGCTATATTGAAACGAATGGGACATAGTGGTTTAACACAACATGGCTTCCGTTCTACTTTCCGTGAGTGGGCTGGTGAAACAACGGACTATCAACGTGAGGTTATTGAACATGCATTGGCGCACCAGCTGGCAGATAAGGATGAGGCAGCGTATCAGCGTGGGACGTTGTGGCCTAAGCGGGTGGCGCTGATGGATGATTGGTCGGGGTATTGTATTGCCAACAGCTAAGCTACTTATAAGCATTATCATCGATAACAGTGCTACAAATGCAATGGTAGTAGCTTACACACTCCAAAATGTGATAAAGCATAATTTCTTACTAAATCAGTTGGGTTAATGTAATAGATAGAAGATATTAATTTCAGAACACAGCTCAAGGAGAAATTATGCCCGGACTGTTAGGCTACTGGAAACAACTTCCAACCAGAGAGGAATATATTAAAAAGCACAATCTAAGTAAAATATCCTGCTACAGTTGTGGTCATGAAAAATTCAGTGATGTTGGTTTGATACAGGTGTGGGATAATCACAGAAGAATCCTTTGTGCTAAGTGTAAGACCACTCTGTTCAGAGAAGAAGATTAACTTCTTTTGACATGAGGCATGATAAGGGCTGTGCTGGTTAGGTTGCTCTTAAACGGCATCTTGAGGTTTATTGGAAGCAGTCCTACTCATTGCCCTGTCGAACGAAGCTCTAGTCTTTAAGTCAGAAGAATAAAGCGCTGTTCCATTATATTTATCACAAAGATAGCAACAAATTGCTAATGTCTCATCAATAGATGATTATTGCCATCAATCTGATACGGAACCTTTCCTCTCGGATGTGGTGATTTTATGGCTGGATTAGGCTCGAGCGGATCAACCTTTATTGTTTCATAAGATATGTGAAGCTCTTCTAAAACCCATAGAACTCTCAGTGAACGGCTTTTAGGGTATGTATATATTTGTACTGTCCTATTCCTCTGTTATTTTTTGGCTTTAGGCAACGGCAGTTCATCATACATTGCATCAAGTAATCCTGCTAAAAATTCTTTATCATCGACGTTATCCACCAACAGCATTTCCTTTCCCCCTTCATAAGGCAACTCATATGAAACGACAGGCATATAAGCTTTTGCAGAACGAACGGGTTTGATAAGAAAACGATCATCATAGATACCGCCAACAATCTTTCCGAGATAGTAAATAATGAACTCCCCCATCATTGCGCGTGAAGTTATTTCTTCTAATGATGATAACTGTCCTAATATGAACTCCAGATATTTTTTTGTTGAGGCCATCTCCGTATCACCTGTCATGTCTTTATTCGTTCATAATCAATTACACTACTTCAAAAATCATTACAATATAATTTACACTCACATATTCTTATCACAATAGATAAAAATATAAACCTTTTATGTTTATTCGTGTTTTTGTCAACTAAAAGACAATCATGTTATAAACTTAGCATTGTCCCATAAATGAAACGATTATAATGAATGATGCTGTTTGGCTCCGTTGATTTACAAAAAGAAAAGAGCCATACAACCCTTTTCTGTATCAACGAAATAAATATATTTATTTAAATAGAAGTGAATACTAATGTGTTGTTCGTTGCGCTATTACAAGCAGCTGCTGTCACTGCTACATCAAGCATTCCGCCAGCAGATTTAACCACCTTCGTTCCGACCGTAGCAATATAAAAATTCCCTGCTGCTGCGGTTGCAATCTTCACACACTCCGCTGCAGGCACATTGCTGTAGGTAATAGTAAAAGAAGAGCCAGCCGTTGATGATGGTCCTGTAGCTGCAGCCGCCAGCGTGACATTCCCTTTGAATGCGTTAATGGGCTTTGCTGTATTACCTGTTCCACTCAACATATTGTCAGGGAAGATTTTTGCCTGAACAGCAACGGTGTTCGTTAGTCCGGTAAAACTGGATGCTGACGTATAGAGTGCTTTAACACCTGCCTGTATAGTGGCAATGCTATTACTTTCCGCTTGCGCTCTTTGTGAAGCCTGAACCTTGGGATACACAATAAAAGCCGCAACCACTAATGCTGCAACAATCCCTAACACAAGTAATAATTCAAGTAGTGAGAAACCTTTCTTATTTTTTCTTTTTTTCAATAAAATCATCATCATCTCCTTTTTGTTTTAATGACAAAAAGAGATATAAACGATGAAGATAAATAAACAACCCTATTCAATGATATTATGTTAATTATCCCGACGAGTGGATTACATTAGAAAAGGCAAAGATTTCTCTTTGCCCTTCTGGAGACTTAAAAACAACATTTACTATCACTTCTTATCTATCATCACTTAATCATAAAAGACTAACGTTTCTCATGAAAAGTGATAATAATGATAAAACAAAATAAAGATTAAACAATTATTGTGTGGAACAGAACGCATGAGTTGAAAGGAAAAAATATGTATTAATAAAAAGATCATTCAGCGTTCTGTTCTTTTATATAGATAACAGAGATTTATTAGATATCAACCCCTATCATAAAATTTATTTGTTTTTTTTATTTTTGTCTTTCATCCATTTGAGCAAGAAACCATCTCCCTGCTTTTATATATCTGATTCTTTCAATATCATTCAACTCAGACGCTGAAAGTAAAATCCCCATAACAAGTTCTTTATCCACCTGTTCGACGCCACAATTCATAGCCTTAGCTACTTCCGCCCCAAGAATAATCTTGAGTCTTGTTTCAACTTTCTTTTGCTCTGATTTTTCCATTGACTTAAGGCGGTTAAGTTCAAGTTGAGCAAATGCCACTTTTTGCTTTAATATTTTTTCTGTTCTTGATCTTTTACTTTCATTATCCATACTACCTCCTTCGATTGTTATATCTTATTTTAATTACCACAAAGATAAATAACGTCAAATTTACACCGTTTTGTCAGAAGAAAAAACTTGGAGCGTACATAAATAAGATAGTGAAACGCATTTGATAGTGTTCACTAACTAAAAAAATCCGGCACTCTCCGTGTTACTTATTTTTGTACTTTTGTTATTTTATTTTCACCTATCAATTTTAAACTCTGTTTTCTAACCTCAACCTACGAATTGTGCAACACATAACACTTTCTGTTTTATTGACTTTTCCATCAAATTTAGCTATCCCGCCTTACGGCGGGAACAATTAGTACTTCTTTTGCCCTGACGGGCCTTTTCTTTACTATTTTGTCCTTCAGACGTAAAACCTACACCTTTAATCCTGTTTATGTCGTTTAATTTAACGCATCATTTTACAACCATCAGTATATTTCGTATTAATTAACTAAGGGGAAGTTTTTACAGTGGCTTATTTTTTTAAAGACAATGCCCACCTATACACTCACTTCGTGAGCGTGTGGGGTCTACCGACGGTTGCCTGCCGTAGGTTAAAAGCAAAACCTAGGTCAACGTCAACACCGAAGTTTTCCTGGCGAAAAACTAACAGCAGCATTTATATTTGAGGTTATATTTGTAATGGCGATTTTTCATCTGGATTTTAAAATTGTGAAACGAAGCGAAGGCATGACTTCCGTTGCGAAAGCTGCCTACCATGCCCGTACACGTATTACAGATGATCGCATTGGACAGGTTTTCGATTTCAGCCACAGAACAGATCTACATGGTCATATTATATTAGCCCCTGTTTCCGCTCCTTCTCATATTATCGAAAGCTCATCAGCACTATGGAATGAAGTTGAGAGAGTGGAACGCCAGAACAATGGTCAAACAGCCCGTTATTTTGATGTCGCTATTCCTGTAGAACTAAACAATGACGACAAGAAAAAATTAGTTGCCGAATACTGCCAGATGAACTTTATTGATAAGGGAATGATTGCTGATATCGCATTTCATGATCTGGAGGGTAAAAACCCGCATGCACATGTTATGTTGACCCTGAAAACTATCACCGCTGCTGGTTTTGGTAAAAAAGACAGGGGCTGGAATGACAAGAAGATGGTTGTTCAGTGGCGTGAGTCGTGGGCCACCATTTCAAACAGCTACCTTGAAGCTGCTGGAAGCGAAGAACGTATCGATCATCGTTCTCTCAAAACTCAATGTGCTGATGCCCTTGCCCAAGCAGAAGAAGCATTCAGCTCAGAAGAAAAAGCATTCTGGCTTGCCAAGGCAACAGAAACTAACCGTCCGACAATGCAGCGTGTTCATCGTGCCAAGTGGAATGACTCCGAGTCACAGGAACAACGAGCTGCCGAACAAGCTCAACGTGATCAGCAAATAGAGGAAGCGAAGAAGGTCTACAACACATTCAGTGAGCTACCACTGGAGATCGTCGTTGATGTCAGAAGTTTTACGATTACACATCTTGCTGAATCCGAAGAAATCATTCTTCCTGACTACCCGGTAACAGAAAAACAGTCGCCGGTTATGACGGCACCGGCACCATACAGAAGGCCAGCAGTAAAATCTTATCGTGATCCTAATAAGATCAGCAAAGTTAGTGCCGCAGGGAAGAAATCCCCTGTTCTGGTTGCTCCTGAACCAAATGCATCCACTAAATTGAAAACCCCATCTCTTCAAAACCTCAGAGCGATAAACCGTGCTCCTGTTAGATCCAGAAAGAGGAAGGTCAAGGCACGTCAAAATGCTCTGTTTAAGCGATTTACCTTACTTGTGGTGGACTTCTTCAAAGAGAGATTTATATGGGCCAGAAGGAAACCAGAGACCACTGATGCTGACCATGACAAGCGTATCGCAGAAAACTATATCTATGATGAAGTACTGGGTATCAATGTTCCACGCTCAGAGTTTGAAAAACGCGCCAAATTTAACAGTGGTCAAAAACCAACACAATCTGGATTCTCTGGCAAAGGATCAGATGGTAGCGAAACCGTTCGTTTCCCAAGTCGTCCAAAAAAAGAACAGCATCATCTTGAGAACCCCCTTCCTTCCCTATCACAAATCCACAAAGCAGGTGCTCCTAAGTTGAGACGACAGAGGAATCTTACTAAGTAATAATAACATATAGGCTATGACCTGAAACCATGATATTTTTTCGTACTATAAATTTCACTACATCATATGAGGTTATAAAATGCCCCTTAGAGATACAATATTTAAAGTGCACAGAGAGATTTGTTCGTTAACATGGAGGCTATTTCTTTTTTCAAAAGGGGAATTTATACTTCTATTCAAAACACATCCATTAAAAAAAGGATTAATATTCAGAAAAATCGTCATATTAACAACGATAGCATTCATATCTAATTTAGCAGGTCGTGGTGTTTTGATTTATTATATTCAAATACTCTTTCTTCTGCCGATAATTTTGGGGTGCATGTTAACTATTTACACATACAAGGATTATAAAGATGAATTGAAGTATAGCTCCGATTGTGTCTTGTATGGTTTAGCGGCTATAACATCTGCATATCTTGTTACTAACACAGGCAACGCAGAAATTAATTTTTTTGAAAACTATATGCGAGATTATAAAGGATTTTTAGCCACCAACTTTTTTGCTGTTTCCGCATCCATTCGATTCTCTATAAGTTGTGCTGATGCATGGGAAATGTATATATTAAAATATAAAAAATAACTCATTCCTCAGTATCCTTATCGCTATATATGTCAGCGCTAAGGATACCACCCCAAAATAACGTAATAAAAAACTATATTAGGTTAACAACATATTCCCTTTGACTTACAGCTAAAACATTCAAAGAAAGCATAGCAACCAGAAAGTAAAGATGCTTTCTTCTTTTTTGATATAAATAAGATAAAAAATGTACCACTGTAACCTCCGAAAAAAAAACACACACATCACCAATTTCTAATATTTAAATAATCAAGTATCAAGTTTGATACTCCTTGTCAATAATTGTATAAAAATCTGCAGAGACCCCCCAAATTTTTGTTTTTGCATTTATCAATAGAGTTATTTCCTTTTACTCCACTCATAATCCAATAAACCTCAAGATGCGGAAGTGAATACCTGAAAGTGATCGTTAATTTGTGTTGATGCTCTGACCCAAGCAGAAAAAGCATTCAGCGCTGAAGAGAAAGCATTCTGGCTTGCCAAGGCAACAGAAACAAACCGTCCAGCAATGCAACGTGTTCATCGTGCCAAGGAAGCACAGCAACAGCGTGCTGCTGAACAAGCCCTACGCAATCTTCAAATTGAAGAGGCCAAGAAGGTCTACACAACATTCAGTGAGCTACCACTGGAGATCGTGGTTGATGTCAGAAGCTTTACGATTACACATCTTGCTGAACCCGAAGAGATTGTTATTCCAGACTACCCGGCAACAGTAGAACAGCAACCTGCTATGGCGACACCATCCATAAGCACATAAGCAGAAGACCAGCAGCAAAATCTTACCGTAATCCTAATAAGGTCAGTAAAGTAAATGTTTCAGGGAAGAATTCCCCTGTTCTGGTTGCCCCTGAACCAAATACATCCACTCAATTGAAAACCCCATCTCTTCAAAACACCAGAGCGATGAACCGTGCTCCAGTGAGGAGTAGGAAACAGACCAAGCCCCACCAGAGCGGTTTGTTTAAACGTTTCACGCTACTGATAGTAGGATATATAAGAGAGAAATTTATATGGGCCAAAAGGAAACCCGATACCACTGATGCTGACCATGATAAGCGTATCTCAGAGAACTATGTCTATGCTGAAGTGCTGGGTGTCAATATTCCACGCTCGGAGTTTGAAAAACGTACCAAATTTAACAATGGTGACTATAAATTAACACCTGATAAGATCAAGCGTTTCCCAAGCCGTCCTAATCAGGAACAGCCGGAAGTTAATAAAAGCATAGATCTCACACCTTCAATGCCACCAGAACACATTAGGCAAGGAAGCGCGCCAAAACTGAGTCCACCGAGCCATAAAAGACATTAAATATAGAGCATACTTTTTAATGATCTTAGTATCGTATATATTAAAAGTTCAGCAAATCATGTGATTAGGGAGTTGATCTTGCCAACTATCAACGAAATAAAAGAAGAAGCAGTTAAGTTTCGTAGATTAATTGAAAGTTGTGATAAAAAGAACACCAGTCTTGTTATAGACTGTTTTCCTGTTATGAGTTGTAAGCTTACATCAATGCTTCTTTCTTACCATTTCCTTACACTATGGCCTGAACTTGTGATAAAAGGAGTTAGCGCAGCTACCGGGAAAAATAGCCAAATAACTCATTACTGGCTTGAGATAGATAACATTGTAGTTGATATAACAGGGGATCAATATAACATTATTGATGATAAAGAACTAAATAATAACATTATAAAAAATAGGCCATTCCCTGTCATACATATCTCACACAAAGAAAGTAGCTATCTTTATAAATTATTTAAAATTCGAGATAAAGAACCTATTATACATGGATTTCCAACATTTAGTGAAGATTTTATTGAAGAAATGGAGCTTGGATATAATCAACTATTCAACAGAAAAGAATGCAATAATAGTTAAAATATTATACCTTACTGGTATGAATCATTATACTTAGGAGTTAATCATGACAATGGAAATACTTACAGCAATTCTTGTTATCATTACAGGAATTTATGCCTTTTTGACATACAAGATGTCGAGAATAAGCGAACGAACAGCTCAGATAATGAATGAGCAAACCGAGGCAATGTCTCGTCCTTATATAATAATCCAGCCAATGGTAAGACCTCACTCGCAATTCCTATACCTGAAAATTTATAATAGCGGTAAGACACCAGCCTTGAATGTAAAATTAGAATTAGATAAGGATTTTTATCAATTCGATGAGCCAACTAAAAACCTTAAAGAAACAAGTGTTTTTACATCAACTATTGATAGCTTAGCGCCCAATCAAGAGTTATTCTTCGCCCTTGGTCAAGGTTGGGTTATTTTTGGAGAATCGAAAAATCCTTTACCACAACAATTTACAATAACCGCAACGTACAGTTATATGAATAAAGAAGTTGTTGAAAAAAACAATATAGACTTAAGCCCTTTCATGCAAAGTGAAGGCGAGAAAAATCCAATTGTCGAAGAACTTAAAAAAACAAGGGAAATTCAAGAGAAATTTCTAAACGCGTTTAATAAATAAATGCCTTATTTAATACATTGGTATAATACTCTCAAACTAAGATGAGGAACGAATAATCGCTCCCCATCTCCTATCATCAATCCTATTTAGACGTCCCCCTCTGACATATAACACCATCTTTAAATTTTTCCATCTTAAACGTCAATGAACTGAGATCTTCTGTTAAGAATTCTTGCAACATCAAAAACCAATACAATAAGTTAACTATTTCCTCTCAAAACATTCAGGTGTTACTTTATATTTTTCTAGTAATTTTTTTCTTTTCATTGAACATGAATACTTCCGAAGTTTTTTCGAAAAATTAATAGCCCAAATAAAAGATATTGAATTCTCCAAAATAATATAAATGATTCTAAATATTATAATAACAATAGCAAGCATTGCTAATAATGTTATTATATTAATAAAATTTTCAGACGCATGATATAGTGAACCAATTAACTTAAATACGCCCAAGATATAGTAGATTAGAAAAACCATAAATACGGCATAAGCAATCAAATGAAGAATTATTTTTTTTGATGAATGTGTTGGCATTTTATCTCTATCGTAATCAAAAATCTGATTGCAATCTAAAAAGGACAAAAAACCCGTGCTATTCATACGAATATTATTATCATGAATATAACTGAATAACGCTTGTAGTATTGGTAGAGGATAAAACAGACCATATTGTTTTAGCTTTAACTCTTTAATTAAAACATTATATTCTTCATCACTCTCTCTATATTCACCTATTATTTTTAAGGCATCAATTTTATCATCTACCGATAGTTTTAAAAAACCGGATGAAAGATTGTTCCTGAAGATCCAAAAGAATGGAAAAAAAAGTCGTCTTATAGATCTTACTGACCAGAAAGAAATGGCTACGATTAGCGGCCCAGTGATCCCCTTGAAATGCTCATCGAATAACCATGAATCTTTTACAATATCTATGACGTTCATTATTTTTTGATGCCTTATCGATTCTGGATTAATGCATATTAAAATAACTCACTTAGTCAAATCAATTACTTTTACGTACATATAACAACCTACCGTCTTAGAGCAGTCATACCTTATATGCAATACGCCAGCTAAAATAATTCACTGACTGAATGAAATGTTATCAGAGCAAATAGCTTTGCCAGCAATAATTTCTACTATAGCCATTATCGGCAGACTGATATAAGCTTCTTCTATACCCCGTAGACATGCCAATGAGAAAATACGTCTCAAAAGATCACGAAGGCATACCATTTGGGGTAGGCATTATATAAAACTGTTGCTAAACAACCTGAGTAAACATGCCCCTACTCTGTTTTTCCACAGAGCAACAGGGCATTTAACGATCCAGCATCCTTTTAGTTAGCTTTCCAGCCATTACTGGTTTTAAAACGAAAAGAAAACAATCAATAAAAAAGATGATAAACCTTTGCTTTCTACGCCCGATGAAGATATTGATTGGGACTCTGTTTCAGAAGGCAACATATTTGATGTTTATTCTCAAGAAGATGAGTTTGATGAAGAAGAAAACATATAAAACTTTTTCCTATATATTACACCATTTGACACTTACACCATATCTCGTAATATAAATATATCCACTATTTGTTAACGAGGTATTTTTATGAGAAAAGTAAAAACAGACAACAGTGATTTAATCCAGTATTTATATACAATCAAAGAACTAAAAAATCATATTTCGATAGAAGAATACAGGAATGAATACCGTAGGCTACGTTCTGATGATATTCCATGGAGCAAAGTTCAGAAATTTAAGTCTGAACATACTGAACTTAGCAGAATGGATAAAAAGAGAGAATCCTTTATTGAATGTTTTATTGATGAATTAAATCCTATCAGTAGTTCAAAAGCTAACACATCAGCAAAATCATCAGGTAATTTTGATCTATTTAACGAACGTGCATTATATCGTAAAGCACTTTCAGAAAAAAGTGATGATGAAATATTTGCCTTAGTCATAAAACAGCGTACAGGAGTCGCTCTGGAGTTTCAGCGTTCTATTGAACAGAGTCTTGAGCAACTCTCTCACATCTCGTCAGAGTTCGAACCATCAAGCCAAAAGCGCAAAAAAATGTCTCTTTAAAGAACTATCTTATGTTATCCATGTCAAATAGGATTTTTTAAGATTGCTTAACCGACAATATTTACTATATTATTGACTGGTTGGTATTTTTTGACTGTTCAACAACACCGCATACACTATTTTTATTAAACGCCCCTTTTAAAACACCGGATAACATACTATGAGTGAAGCTCTCAAGGCACTAAACAATATTCGTACACTTCGCGCACATGCTCGTGAAACAGATCTGGCAACTCTGGAAGAGATGCTGGAAAAGCTCTCTGCTGTCGTTGAAGATCGTCGTGAGGAAGAGAGTGCCGTCCGTAAAGAACAAGAAGAACGTCAGGCTAAACTTGAAGCCTTCCGTCAGAAACTGTTAGAAGATGGTATTGACCCGGCTGAACTCCTTGCTGCTGTTGGCTCATCTCAGCCTAAAGCAAAATCAACTCGCACTCCTCGACCAGCTAAATACAAATATACAGATGAAAACGGCAATGAGCAGACTTGGACGGGTCAGGGCCGCACTCCTAAAGCAATAGCTGCTGCTATCGAAGCTGGTAAAACACTGGAAGACTTCGCGCTCTGATCACAATAAAACCGTCAACCTAATTTGGCGGTTTTAAACCCAAGCGTCTTACGCTCTACCTTAGACGCTTCCACTGAAAAACCTTTGATTAGAACGGTATCGTAATGTGGATCAGCATTTACTGTTTCACGCTACTAAGGTTAAGAATGTGACGTTTAGATACTACCTCAGACATTGTTTATGGAGTTTAGTCGGTTGCGGATACTTGGTTTACAACATCCTGACTGATTTGTCTAATGGGCAAATATATCATTCTTATGTTCCTTATATGCCTTATGTTGCAGCATACCTTGCGATTGGTGCTGTAGCATACCCGTTTGCATATTATGCTTTAGAAATATCAGCGCAAAAGATAATGTCAAAGAAATCTTGGGATAGATTTTTTAGTGACACTGGCTCATCAAGGAATTTATTCTTATTCGTATTAATGTTTAGTATATTATTTATCGCCCCTCTCCTCACACTATATTTTTGCATATCAAAAAAGAATCAAAATAAATTATAATGCTAAAATTAAATTTAGTTATGACAAAAAATCCCCTAAAAAACCATTTCAGTTATTTTCATAACGTTCGCAACCTTCCTTATGCCCATTCTTGCATGCCAGCCCGAACCAAGTTCTTGCTTGCTCTGTGTTGATACCTCCCCCTTCACCCCGTTCATTCATCACACCAAGATCGAACTGTGCCTGCGCATCGTTTTGAGCAGCAGCCTTTTCATACCAAGCTCTCGCCTGATGAAAATCCTGCCTAACCCCTTCACCATTTTCGTATATTACGCCAAGGTTATACTGGGCATCGACATGACCTTCCCCAGCTGCTTTTTCGAACCATTCCTTCGCCTTTCGATAGCTCTGAGTTACGCCCTGACCGTAGTAATAGATCTGACCTAAATTATATTGAGCATTCAGCTGATTTTGAGACGCGGCTTTTTCAAGCCATTCTCTGGCTTGCTGAAAGTTTTGATTAACTCCCTCACCTTTGTAATAGAGCATACCAAGATTAAACTGAGCATTGGCGAAATTTTGTTCTGCTGCTTTCTCATACCAGTCTTTTGCCTGCTGGTAGTCCTGCTCTACACCATTAGCATTGGCATACAGAATTCCAAGAGCGAACTGCGCATCAGGGCTATTTTGAGCTGCAGCCTTTTCATACCAGCTTTTGGCCTGACGATAATCCTGTTCTACCCCGTTACCCTTTGCGTATAGAACAGCGAGATTGACCTGAGCACGCTCATCATTTTGAGCAGCAGCTTTTTCATACCACATCTTTGCCTGTTGGTAGTCTTGGCCTACCCCGAGACCATCGTCATACATATCTCCAAGCAAAAATTGCGCATCAACATCATTTTGAACCGATGCTTTTTCATACCAAGATTTGGCCTGTTGATAATCCTGATTTACCCCGAGACCATTTGCATACATAACACCGAGTTTAACCTCCGCACGCGGATCATTTTGGGCAGCGGCTTTTTCATACCAAATCTTTGCCTGCTGATAATCGACATCCAGTATTTCTCCATACAAATACATGAGACCCAAAGCATACTGAGCTTCTACATCTCCGTTTTCACCTGCTGATTTCAACCTAGAAAACGTAGAATCCCTGTCACTGATAGCAGTATAAACCACTACAAGAAGTATAATAAATCCCGCTATTAACCAATATTTTATTTTTCCCATTCTGTCCCTGTCCATTTAAACACATTATAGTTTTAATGAGATGTTTACCCTAGACTGTTCCAGTCTGGCAGATTGTTGGCTACCTTTTGATGACTATAATACCCAGCCATAAAAATACCAAAGCAAATACCTGCGATTATGCTTAAGACCAATGCTATGCCCGGTTGCATCCCCGTACTCCTCCATATAAAAAACCACATAAAAATCCCCCATACCGAACCGAACCATCCTCCCATTAGCAGGGTAATTTGCCAGAACGAGGCAAAAGGTAACGGTGGGATCTTAAGACCAGCTTTCCATGCGAGGCGTAGCAAAAGAGGCGCATAGTTACTACGCCACATTTTCTTGCTTTCCATGATGGCAATGGCGCGTTCCTTTTTCTCATCAAAATTCATGTGTTTTTCCATAATTAGAACATATGAATGCGTCCGCCGACAAATTTATCAAAAACACCTGATCACACGAGACAGATTCAGGGCGTTATACGGAAAACAGAGACAAAAGCACATTTCGCCATGCCCGGAATCAAGCGAACCAGCGAATACCTTCCCCACTTTCTCGGATGAAGTTTCATCATATAATCTGTCGAGACATGCTTTAAATGGGGACTCCAGCTTTCAAGCTGTTTTATATCATCAATACCCCATTTAAAACGCGCCTTCATCTGTCCTACTGTTTCGTGCTTGTCTGATTTTTTCACCAGTCGATTCGAGTAACCATCGAAGCAGATGCTTGCTCCCCGGAAACGCTTGATCAGTTCAATAAATAGCTGCTTAACCTGTTGCTCGGTAAAATAGACAAGAACACCTTCTATTAAGAAAGAAAATGAACCTTCAGGGTATTTGTCTAGTAAGGAATCCATCCACTCTGTTTCCAGAATTGATCCGACCATAAATATGTTACGTTCATTATTATTTGCATTTAATTTATTTCTAAATGAAATTACTTCTGGCAAATCAATATTGATATGTATCCCTTCACCATTATCAACACGGCTAAACCGGTTATCCAGACCACATCCTACATGAACCAGAACTGGTTTTTTCCTGCGTAAGGTTCTTTGCGCCCAACGGTCAAACAGGTGAACACGGATTGCAGTGCCTACTCTGGTGAGTTTCTTATTCTCAAATTTCGAAAAATCAACAGACAATAATTTCACCAGTTCTTCAGCTTCCTTATCTTCAAAGAGACGATCCGGTCTACGACTCTCTTCGGCCCTCATCCATAAAGGAATAAGCAAAGTATCAGAGACTATGTCATCAAATAGTAACTTATTCATCTGTTTCAATCCCCTGTCAAAGTTAACACCTCATAACAATTACACAACCTGCCAATAACACAAATGGTAATGATTATCATTTTCACGATAGGAGACTTGTGTGTCAATCACTACTTCTATAAATAATCTCAAAAAGAAGCATATGTGAAAGATTTACTCTGACAGTTTCATCGTAAGCGCAGCATATTCCCGATACAATTTCCTCCAGAATCTTGTCGTTATCAGAGGTCTTCTGGTGAAATCCGGTCACACACCATTTTCGTAATCAACTTTTCTAATCTTTTCATTTTCAACTTATGTGATTTTTTCTCACCAATTTCCTGATAGTATTCTTCCCGGCGCTCACCAACAACTTGACGGAACTTCTTTAGAAGCTGTTCCAATATTTTGATGTCGGTAGTTGCGGCTTCTGCTAGGATTTTTTTTATACATATACATCACATGAAATTCATCAATCATTTTTGGCTCCATGTGTAGAGTATATTTTCACTGTCAGTTTTTAGTCTTCATATCAGATTTTTTATCAGTCCCATGAAGGGGCAGATAGACGTCAGAACACATCAACATATTGACTCCGCCAGAACGGTGTAATGCATTTTTGCTAATGCCTGCTTAACCCCTTTAAAATCGACTTCAGCCAGTTTTCCAGCAGCGTTCTTTTTCCATGCTTTTTTCAGAAGATGCTTCTCAGCATTTCTTATCGCCAGATCGATTAGTTTACAGACAAACTCATGATCCATTACATGTGTCATAATCATATTACTGGTCGTTTTATCCTTTGAGCTAAAAAGCTCCGCATAGATATGCAAGGACACAACATAAAAGATTTCAGTAGATTTATTCTTAAATGTATTCATTTTTATTTCCTCTTTAGTTTAATATTAAAATAGTCAAATGTTTATAGCACTATCAACGATATATACACTTATAGATAATGCAAAGCCGACGAAGATGCTGTTTTACTTTCACATAGTTAACACTCCCGGAGATCCGTTCCGATTTTTGTTCACCTTCGGCCCCATAAAAAAAGACCTTTGTTTTCTCGATAATATTTTCAATCACTTCGTTCATATCCTCCTTATTTTTCAGAAAATGGTATGAATGCACTGACTGGTTTCGTAGTCGTTTATTCATATAATGGTTATACAAACATTCGGCTTCACTAATAAACTGCTCTGTCGTATTAAGTTCTATTTTCATATATCGCCCTTTTATTGTTTAAGATAATAAGAGTCCCTGAGCGAAAAACATCTATTCGCCCGGAAACGGTATTTATGTTTTATGCTGCGTTCTGACGTAAGTTTCGAATAGTAGTTTCAATCCATTCATCTATCTCACTCTCGAAAAAAGCTACGCACCTTGGACCTATTTTTACCCTGTCTGGAAAGTTCCCTTCCTTAATACGCTCATATAAGGTAGTGCGACTGAATCCTACCCGATTAAGCACTTCAGGCACCCGAATAAATCGTTTAATATTATTTTTCATTGTCTGTCCTCTATTTTTTTACGTAATCTCGACGAGATTTCGTTTTTCTCTATGTTGTTGCGACGAGAACAATAATAGCGAATTCACTTATGACGTTTTAGGGGCGTTCATAAAAGATTTTTTTGAAAAATACGAAGGGAGGTGAACGGAAAAAGATTCGTTAAGGCTGGATGCGATCACGTTCGCTCACAGCGAACGTAACCCTTTTTACTTGGCTGCTTTTTTCTTCTTCTTATCGTCCTCAACATGCTTATCTACAGATGAGTCTTTTAAGTGATTGTTTTGCATAATGTAATCTTCAAGCGATTTTAGATAGCTTGTATCTGTCAGAAAAGCCATTGCCAGCGGGTAGTCCGTTGCCTTTAGCATTCCTTCATCACGATCGTTGTCGCTGTCTTCGTGAAGCAGCGAAGAAATCAGTGAAAGCGGGATTTTGACGCCATTGTCCTCACCCCAGAAAATCAGGTCCATCATCGGAATAAGACGATATTCAATAATTTTTCTGAACGTGCTTTTGCCGAAACGATACTCCCGTTCAGCAGGAGCTTTCATCTTTAGCTACCTCTTCCATTGGGGGATTAGCACTTTCAGATGTTCAATGATCTCTTCGGTTGATGCCTCTTCCAGATGAATATCGACAGTGATACGGGCAAGGTTTTTCAGCGATGTTTCTTTTAGATACTCTGACAGAAATTCGGATTCGCTTAACGCGGAAAGGTCGGGAGTGGCTTCGGTTAATGCCAGCATTTTCGCATAAGATTGCGCGTGGCTTCGTGTCGTAGGGTTTACTGCGTAGGTTCTGGCAAGCTCATGTCCAAGGGTCGCGGTATCACCACTGAAAAAGATTTCGCCTCGCAAAATTTTATAGCGGTAGTCATCCAGCAAAAGTCTGTTCAGGGTCGGTATGGTATTCCGGCTCAACAACATCCTGTAGGCCAAGATACGCCGCTCAATCTCAACGTAAAACTGTTGCAGGCTTAGTTTCTCTATCGCCTCATAGCGCTCAACATCAAACCATGCTTCCAGTGCTTTCCTGATTTCACTTCTCTTCATCCATCCTCCTGCAATCCATTACTCTCTCTTTAGCTGTTTTAACCGACAGAACAATCGGTTGTCCAGTAAACCATCAGCGCAACATGTTTGGGCTACAGGATCCCCATGCTGATATGTAGCTCGGAGTATGTTAGAGGACTTAACGCTGGGAGGATTGTTCCCTGATTTCTTCACAGAGCACGGTTCGAAATGAATTTGCCCTCATCCGAAAGATGAGTATCTGAAAGGATTTTTAGTGAGAAAGGACGGGTTTTAGTGACTAGTCCTGATATAGGTTGACAGTTTTTTGTCTGTAAAACGCCTGATGAACATCATCGGGCGTTTTGTATTTCAGGGCCAGATGTGGCCGTTCATGGTTATAAATTACCACGGACTCTTTTATCATCATCCGGGCTTGTGCAAGATCCTCCGGGCGCGAGAGTAAAAACTCATTTTTCAGTATCCCGTTTATTCTCTCAGCCAGCGCATTCTGGTAGCAGTCGTAACCATCGGTCATTGAACAGGTTATTCCGTTTCGCTCATGAACTGACTGATAAAGTACCGAACAGTATTGCAGTCCTCTGTCAGAGTGATGTACCAGCGGACCTGTCGTTTTTCTCCGCCTCA
>NZ_CAMSEL010000021.1:0-95387 GCF_947057495.1 Citrobacter sp. Marseille-Q5395
AATCTGATCAATACATTTATTGATCATGTTTTAATGAATGGAGATACATCATGCTAAGAAAAAACACCCCTTCGAGCATCATGAATAAAGAGGCAGACTGGTTAACTATAAATGAAGCTATAAAACTAGCTAGTAAGTCGAAAGGTAGAAAAATCAAAGCCAGTGATATCTATCGTCATGCATTAAGCAAAAATATTTATCTTTCAATTTATTTTCAATCTCCCATTTTTATACGAAAGATAAAAACAATAAAAAACAAACTAAAGTTAACTCCTCTTAATAACCCCTCCATGGCTAGACTTTGTTTTCTTGAAGGTCATTGTTTTTTAAATAATCGGAAGTGTATTCTCAGTACTAAAGGAAAGTATATTTGCTCAAGGCAACGGATTATAGATACAAGTCTAGATGGTTACGAATACATTTTAGCACAAAAATACCTAGCTCTGTCATTAAATATTCCATTACCAATAACTGGAGCAAATGATGTTAATTATGGCATCACGGTAAGATTAGCTGGGGAAATATACCAAATCTTTGAAAGAACAACCTGGTCGGAGAGAGTGAAATATCAACTCAGTAGGTTTCCTAGTACTTTATCGCACGAAATAACAAATCAACTAGCTTACGAAAAAACGGACAGATTTTCTTCAAAAGGATATTTCCCCCTTCATGACTTGCCAAAGGATGCTTGCTTTGTCATAAGGTATACTGAATTTGAAAAACTTATCGACCTATGCAATAAGAATGTAAAAGAGCCGACTTCCACAACTCGCATATCTACTCCACTATCTCGATTATTCTGGCTTGCCTGCAAAAATAATGAAACCATTCGCCCTTTAATTAAACAGCCATATAAGTTGTTGTCTATATTTGAACAGTGGGCTTCTAATGATGGAATCACGGATCGACTAAGTGGTGATACGCTTAAATCAGCACTGGAACGTGGTTCCCCTTCCTCTACATCTTTACCCGGCTAATCACATCTGTATCCATGGTGAGAAATAACCCGTATTAAGTACCTTCGAGTCCGTAATACGGGTTCATCAACTTTCCTTACGCTGTTCATTGTGTTTTTTTATCATCACCTGGCATACCCAGGTTTTTCAACCACAGGAGAATACAATGACAGCACATCAGTTATTACGTCTGAAACGGGTTGAGGAAAAAACGGGATTAAAACGTTCTCAGATCTATTTGTATATGAAAAATAACACTTTTCCCCGCTCAATTAAAATCGGTCCTGCAAGTGTAGCATGGCTTGAATCAGAAATTGATGAATGGATCGATTTGAAATTAACCGGACGGGAAGTCAGTTGATAACGTTCGTTTATTTTACTTATTATTTTTAGTATAGTATGGGGAGATAACAGAATGATCCCATCTATTAATTATACCATCCTGACCGATGCATTGCATGCGCTGAAAGAAGGCAACCTTCGTCACTGCGAAGCACTGGGATTCACTTTCGACGAAATGAGCGCCCTTAATCAGTTGTCACTTGATGAGCTGTTTATTGTCAGCCAATCATCAGCACCGTTTGTCGCGGTCAGCGTCCGCCATGACGTTTTGTGCCACCTCCTTGCGCTGTCCCGTCAGGAGGTTCAGCGCCAACAGCAGATTAACCGGGCGATCCTGCTGGGTGGTTCGATCGCATTACTCAACCAGTATTTTGGCCTCACTTCTAATGAAGTCTGCCTTCGCCGCCGGTTACTTGGCGTCAGTGTCCCCTATGGCCGGACGCCTGAACCGGATGAAGAGACGGATGCGGCTATCTGGCAGCAATGGCAACAGTGCCGGGTGGATAAGCTTGAATCGCCTGAGGCACTGACCGCCATGATGCAGGTCACTGAAAATCTGTTGCCGGACGCCGGAGGTCTGTCACTCACCACCGTCAGAAAGCGTATCGTACTTTGCGAACAGGAAGCCGCTGACAGGAGGACGTCACATGCCGGATGAGATCGACCGCGATCAGGAATTTAATCAACAGCGGCTGGAAGAGATGATTGAACAGAACCGTTTCAGACCAGCTGCAACCCCCTCACTCTTCCACTGTCGTTTCTGTGGTAAGCCCATCCCGGAGATACGGCGTCAGACACTACCAGGTGTGACAACCTGTATAGAATGCCAGGCGATCCTTGAACACCGCAAACGAGGGAAATAATCAGAAAGGGGTGTGGAGAAATGATTTTCTCTGCACGCCTTTATCTTTTCGGGTTAATAAAAATATATCTCAATAATTACATTTATTTATTATCTCTCTCGCTACCATTTTGACTTTTCCATTTTAATTCCCTGTCTGAAATTGCACCCTGAACACACCATTATTCAATGGTGAACCTAATGGGCGTTAATTCGTCCGGGCTGGTTATTGTTCTTTAAAAATACGGGTCGGGCTGTCACGCAACCATAATTCGGGGTGCCGCAGAATGTTCTCGCTGACCCGTTAAAACCGGAATGCAGAATCGGAATGTGATCGAAAAATTTTATTTCCCATTATTTTTATTAAAAGGGGACATCATGAGAAAACCCATCTACCACGTATTTGTCACCCAGGAAGGCCCGTCCGATATGCAGGGTGAGAAAAATACGTACTGGACAAAAGTCGGCGTCGCCTTTGCTCACCACGGTAAAGCTGGTCTGAATATTGTCCTGACGCCCGGTATTGCCGTCTCCGGCAAACTGGTCCTGCTGGAACCCCGCGAGGAAAACAGTCCGTCGCAGAGTACGGATCCTATCGAAGCCGCGCAGTAAACCCCTTAATTCTGCTCCCACAGTATGCAGCGTCAGCAGACCCTGCATACTGTCTGCTCCCTGAGGCCATCATGCTTTCCACCACTGCCTTTCTGGCGGCGGCTATGCAGTGCGCCGCCAGCATTCATCCGTCCACCGCACTCGACGTGGCACGGGTGGAATCCGGTTTTAACCCGTATGCCATCGCCGAGATAGTCCCCAGAGCCAGAAGAACCTCCGGTGACAATCCTGTTATCTCCCATCTTCCCGCCAGCCGGACCGATGCTGAGCGCATTATCCGACGTCTTGCCATACAGGACCAGCGTTATTCCGTCGGGCTGATGCAAATCACCAGCACCAATTTCCGTCACTACAGAGTGACGGCCATCGATCTGCTTGATCCCTGCACCAATCTGTCTGTTTTTGAACGCATTCTCAGCGACTGCTACCGGCGTGGCGGCACCCTGAAAAGGGCGCTGAGCTGCTATTACTCCGGCAATTTCCGTACCGGACAACAGCCGGAAGCGGCTTTTTCCGGGACCAGCTATGTGCAGCGGATGGGTTACGCTTCGACGTCTCCCCGATATGCCGTACCGGGCACCCGCGAGGATAGTTCCACAACCCCGCCGCCCCTGGAAACCATCCCTACCGATCCCCCGTCCCGCCTCCGCGTGATCTGGCCGGGGACCGTCGTGCGTGGCGTCCCCGCGAAACTCCGTCAGGACAACACCGCCATAGCACCGATCTCCGCGCCGTCAGTGCGCCGGAGTCTCTCCCAGTTAACCCGTGAGGAGGAAGAATAATGACACGTTTCCGCAAGCTAAAGGCGGCGGCCAGCCTCGTTTCTGCCGGTGTGCTGACGGCTTTTTCTGCCATCCCGGCGTTTGCCGACGGTTTTGAACGGGCAAACACCGTGATGGAGAAAGTCTCCACCGGCCTGCATGGGCTGGCGGCCATCACCATCACCGTGGCCGTGATCTGGGTGGGTTACAAGACGCTCTGGAAAGGCGAAAGCCTGTCCCAGTGCGCCTACATCATCATCGGCGGGATCCTGATTGGCGGGGGCAGTGAGATCGGCGCGCTGCTGATGAGCTGAGAGGTCACCTATGGCAAAGCTGCTCAAGGCAATGAAACGCCCGGCGGCACTGTGGGGGGTGCCGATGGTGCCCCTGCTGGGTGTCACGGGGTTCACCATCATCGTCGCTGTCTGGACTTCCGTCGCTTTCCTTGCCCTGCTCCCGGTTGAATTTCTGGTGATGAAGTCGCTTACCCGGAATGAACCCATGCGGTTCAGCCTGATTGCCGTCTGGCTCAGGGCAAGAGGAAAACCGGCAGCAAACCGTCTGTTTGGCGCAACCGCCTTTATGCCCGTGGAGCATGAGGCCGTTGATATCACGGAGTTTCTCAACGCCATGAAACTGAATCAGTGTGCCACGCTCAGAAAGTACCTTCCGTATTCATCGCATATTCATCAGCATGTTGTCCGCTCACCAGACAGTGACCTCTACTGTACCTGGGAACTGACGGGCACCCCGTTTGACTGCGAGTCAGAAGACTCGCTCAGTACCGACCGCAACCAGCTGCACGGACTCATCCGCTCATTCGAGGGAATGCCGGTTACCTTTTATATCCACAACGTGCGGGAGCCGTTCACGGACTCGCTGCACAAGGTGTCCGGCAACCCTTACGCCGATGAAATCAGCCGTCTCTATTATGCCTCACTGGCGGCTGACCCGTTTCGCCGCAACCGCTTGTTCCTGACCGTCTGTTACCGCCCGTTTGTCAGTCTGGAAAAGGCCGGACGCAGGCGCATGAATGACGGCCAGAAACTGAAAGAACTTGACGGCGCGCTGCGGGAAATGCTGGAAATTAAAGGCTCGCTCGATACCGCACTGTCACGCTACGCTGCCCGTCCTCTTGGTACCTTCACCGAAGGCAACGCGGTATTCTCCTCGCAGTTAGCCTTCTATGAGTACCTGTTGACGCACCAGTGGCGCAGGGTGCGCATCACCCGTGCCGCCGCGTATTCGGTGATGGGGTCGGCGGCGCTGTTCTTTTCGGCGGAGTCCGGGCAGATAAATCACGCCAGCGGCACGCACTATTTCCGGGGGCTGGAAGTGAAGGAGTTCCCGGAGGAGACGGCAACGGGGATGATGGACTCGCTGCTGTACGCCCCCTGCGATTATGTGATCACGCAGTCTTACACCTGCATGTCACGCGAGGAAGCCCGGAAGGCCATCAAACGTACCCGCCGTCTGTTAATGAGTTCGGATGATGATGCGGTATCCCAGCGGCTGGATCTGGATGTGGCGCTTGACCTGCTGACATCGGGGAAAATCGCCTTTGGCAGACACCATTTCTCCATCATGGTGTTTTCCCGCTCGCTGGACAGCCTGGTGGCCGATACCAGTGAAATCAGCAATGCCCTGAACAATCTCGGCATCACCCCGGTTCCGGCAGCGCTTTCACTGTCAGCGGCGTATATGGCGCAACTGCCCGGCAACTATCATCTGCGGCCACGCCTGGGCGAACTGAGCAGCCTGAACTTTGTGGAGCTGGCCGCGCTGCATAATTTCTACCCCGGCAAGCGCGATAACGCCCCCTGGGGAGATGCGATGGCCCTGCTGCGTACCCCGTCAGGGGATGGCTACTACCTGAACCTGCATAACACACTCGCCGACAAGGACGAGTTCAACGAGAAGAACCCGGCCAGCACCTGCATTCTCGGCACCAACGGTTCGGGGAAAACCATGCTGATGACGTTTCTTGAAAACATGCAGCAGAAATATGGCCGCGCGGACAGTTTTTCGCCCGACGCGAAAACGAAACGGCTGACCACCGTTTATCTGGACAAGGACCGGGGCGCGGAAATGAATATCCGGGCGCTGGGCGGCCGTTACTTCCGTATCACGCATGGCGATCCCACGGGGTGGAACCCGTTTTCGCTGTCGCCCACGAAACGCAATATCAGTTTCATCAGTCAGTTGATGAAACTGCTGTGCACGCGTAACGGCGCGACCATCACGCCCCGTGATGAGCGTCGCCTGAACGACGCCGTTAACGCCGTGATGAGCAACGAGCCGCAATACCGTGTCTGTGGTATTACGCGCCTGCTGGAGAATCTTCCTGAACCTGCCACTAAAGAAGCCCAGGAGAACGGTCTGAGCATTCGCCTGTCGCAGTGGGCGCAGGGCGGCGAATTCGGCTGGGTATTTGATAACGCCTCAGACACCTTCGATATCAGCCAGTGCGATAACTTTGGCATTGACGGCACGGAGTTTCTGGATGATGCGAACGTCTGTGCGCCGATCTCCTTTTACCTGCTGTACCGCATTACCAGTCTGCTCGACGGGCGACGGCTGGTCATCTTTATGGACGAGTTCTGGAAGTGGCTGCGGGACCCGATCTTTAAGGATTTCGCCTATAACCGACTGAAAACCATCCGTAAACTGAACGGGATGCTGGTTGTGGGCACCCAGTCACCGGCGGAGATCATCAGGGATGAGATCGCGCCCGCCGTCATTGAGCAGTGCGGCACGCAGATCCTGGCAGCCAACCCCAGCGCCGACCGGGCGCACTATGTTGACGGGATGAAGTTTGAGCCGGAAGTGTTCGACGTGGTGAAAAGTCTGGATCCGCAGGCCCGCCAGTATGTGGTCGTCAAAAATCAGTTCAGGCGTGGCGACACTAAGCGCTTTGCCGCCCGCGTGACGCTCGACCTCTCCGGTATTGGCCGATACACCCGGGTCATGAGCGGCAGCGCCGACAACCTCGAAATCTTCGACTCAATTTACCAGGAAGGGATGCAGCCACATGAATGGCTGGATTCCTACCTGGCTCAGGCACTCTGACCCCACAGGAGAACCATGATGAAAAGGCGTTTTCATGCCCTGATTTTCGCGTGCGTGATGGCCAGCCCGCTGGCGCACGCCGGTATTCCCGTTCTGGTGGATGCCGATCCGCTGCGTGAGGCCGAATGGCTGAAAGAAGCGCAGCGCTGGATGCTGACCGCGCAACATTATCAGAGCCAGATCCAGGCGTATAAAGACCAGTTGGCGACGGCCACCGGCGTCCGTGATATTGCTGATTTTGTGGATCAGGCGAAGAGTCTGAAATCGGATCTGGAGCAACTTCGCAGACCAGGGCAGACACTCAATGACCTGCTGCGGTCCGGCGGCACCGCCGGACAGTTTGATGCGCTGTATGCGAAGTACCGGGTCTTCGATACCTGTAACGCGGAACAGTCGGGAAGCTATGCCGATACCTGTAAACAACTGGTCATCAATAAGGCGATTCAGTTTGAGCAGACTGATGAGATCCAGGAGCAGGTCAGCCAGACGCTGGGCGAGATTAACGACCTCTCGAACCGTATCGCACTATCCAAAGACTCAAAGGAGTCTCAGGATCTTGCCAACAGTATTCAGCTAAAATCAGTGATGCTGAACACGCTCACTGACCAGTGGGAAATGAGCGTGAAGGCGGCAGAAAAGCGCGAAAAAGTACTGGAAGACGAGCGTGTTAAACAGTGGAATCAGCAGCAATTAGATGCTCCCACATTGAAATTTCATGAATAAATAAGGAATGGAAAGCAAATGAATAAAATCATCGTTATCTTAACCCTTTCATTTATTGCAATGATTTCCGGATGCGACGAGGAAGCCAAAACGACACAATGGTATCGTGATCATCCTGATGAATTAAATACGGTTTATGAAAAATGCCAGAAGACCGGCGATGCCTCAGAAAACTGTAAAAATGCCAACGAAGCGCATTATCAGATCCAGCAACTCAATGCTCCCACACTTAAATTCCATGAGTAGAGAGGTTCCCTATGGCTGATCTCGGTACATTTGAATTTATAGAGAAGCAGCTAATTGGTGGAATAACACAAACCACCAGTGGCCTGATGATGGAACATTCTGCAATGGTTATGGGGCTGGCGGCGACGTCAGCCACCCTCTATATCCTGTGGCGTGGATACCAGACCCTGGCGGGTAAGCTGTCCACACCGATGGAGGACGTCATGTGGGACCTCATGAAGATGGCGATCATTCTGTCTTTTGTGGCCAACGTCAGCGGTTATCTTGATAGCGTTATCGACGCCATCAATGGCTTAAAGGAGGGATTTTCCGGCGGCGATAATATCTGGCAGATGTTAGATACGCTATGGGATAAAGCGAAGGTATTAGGAAAAACGTTACACGATATGGATAATTCAACCTACATAAAAGATGAAGGCATGACCGCTCAGTTTTATGTCTGGCTTGGTGTATTTGTTTTAATGCTGGTTACGGCCTTTGTCTCAATGATCGCGGAGGTGATGATTTTACTGCTGAGTATTACTGCCCCCATATTCATATTCTGTCTGATATATGGATTTTTAAGACCTATGTTTAATAACTGGCTGCAAAATATTTTTGCGGCCATATTAACGGTTCTGTTTTCAGCTTTATCATTAAGAATGGTTATAAATTTTATGACCAAAATATTAACGCAATCACTGGCCGGAGCAGCACACGCCAACATTGTGGAGTTAAGCGCACAGGTCTGCCTGGCAGGCATCTGCGCGGCAATACTGGTGTATCTCTCCGCAAAACTGGCCGCCTCCCTGGCCGGGGCCAGTGCAACCGTATCCATGCAGGGGCTGGCAGCAGTGGGTATTGGCGCGGCGGCGTATGGTACCGGAAAACTGGCAGCAGGAGCCGGGAAGCAGACAACCCGCGCCATTCAGGACAACATTCAGGGCTGGAGAGATGCCAGTGCGGATAAACCCGGCAGCGGTCCGGGATACAGCGCGGCGAAAGCGCGTCAATACGCGATTGAGCAGATGATCGCCCGCAACGAAGCCCGGCGACTGGCACAAGCCAGAGACTCGGCGGTTCAGAAATTCCATCGTTAAACCTGTCATCCCTGTTCGAAATCTCCCCGTTACACCCCTGGTGAAAACATAGCCCTGTTTTCATTCCACTGATCTCACTGAGGAAATACCCCATGAAACGCTTGATTGCGCTGGCTTTGCTGTGCGCGCTTTCCGGCTGCGCACAGTCTCCCCGTCCCCCTGCCTTTGGCGGTCAGGGCGTCCCCGTGAACACCCCTCAGATTATGGCGGAGTTAAACAGTCATGAGTGAACAGACCCTCATTGCGGATTCCCGCACCTTTGAGCAGCAGATGATTGAGCGGGACAAACGCGCCACAAAAGCCGGGTTTGTGGTGGGCGGCGCGGGCCTGCTCACCGCCGTACTGGCGCTCATCGCCGTGGTGCTGATGCTACCCCTGAAACAAACGGTCGTGGAACTGTACACCGTGGATAATCATACCGGGCGGGTGGAGCACGTCACCCGCGCATCAAAAACCCGTCTGACGGCGGAAGCCGCTTATCAGAAGGCGATGACCGCCAGCTACGTCAGACTGCGTGAACGGTATGTCTATCCCTCCCTGCAGGACGATTACGCCACGGTCCAGATTTACAACAGCCCGCAGGTCAACGATGACTATCTGGCGCTGTATGCCGGTAAAGACGCCCCGGACAAGGTCTGGCTGAACGGGGCGCACACCGTGCGGATCGACATCCTGTCAAACCAGCTCACTGATGGCACTGACCCCGATAACGTCGCCACTCTCCGTTACAAAAAGACCATCCGCCGCCTCGCGGACAACAGCACCCGCACCGAATACTGGGATGCCCGCCTGACTTTCCACTCCGACCCCGACAGGGAGATGAGCGATACCGAGCGGGAGGTGAACCCGTTCGGGTTTACCGTGACCAGCTGGCAGGCAGACCGTGAAATCCAGGGAGGTGAATAATGAAAAGTCTCATCCTTTTCGCGCTCGTGCTGATATGCGGCACGGCATGGAGTGCCGCCATCCCGCAGGCGAGCCACTACGATGCCCGCGTTCAGCAGGTTGTCTATAACCCGCTGAACGTTACTGTCGTCAATACCCGACCCGGCTTCATGACCACGCTGGTCTTTGACAGCGACGAGGCGGTTATCAGCGCCAGACCCGGTTTTGAGGAGGCGTGGGAAGCCACGCCGGACGCCAACCGGGTCAATATCCGCCCGGTAGCGCTGGTTCAGGGCGCGCCCGGCGCGGACGGCAACACCACTCAGGTGGTCATCCCGCCCAACAGCCGGGACTGGCACACCAATCTGCTGGTCGTCACCACCCGGCGGCTGTACAACGTCGAGCTGAACGTCATCGATGATAAATCACCGCAGCAGCCCGCTTTTCAGGTGAGTTACCGCTATCCGGGCGAAGACCGGGAGAAGGTCAGCCGTGAGACAGCGGTCAGAGCGCAGAAACGGGAGCAAAAACAGCAGCAGAGTGACATTCAGCAGGCCCTGAATGCCGCGCAGACGCCGCGCAACTGGGACTACCTCCGCTATTCAGGGCGCGACAGCGCCCGGATTGTGCCGGATTTCGCGTATGACGATGGCCGCTTTACATTCGTGGGTTTCTCCCCGGCAAAATCCATTCCCTCTGTGACGAAAGCGCTGAACGGCCAGGAGCATGTGGTTAACAGCAGTGTCCGCAGGAAAGGTAACTTCACCGTCCTGGTCATTCAGGAGGTCACGCCCCGTCTGGTCCTGCGTTCCGGTCACGCCGTGGTCGGCCTGGAAAATCGCGGTTTCGGCAGGGTCCGGGCGGCTGATGGTGCCACCGTCTCCCCGCAGGTCGAACGGGTGGAAAAAACCGAAGCCCACTGATAACTGAGGAGACATGCAGATGAACAACGAACACCCGCATCCTGAACCTGATGAATCCCGGTCCTCATCCCGGTCCTCCCTGGCGCAACCGGATGACGATATTGCCGCGCTGGAGCGCGAGGCCCGTACCAGGCGGGAAGCGGCGCTTCTCACCGCACAGGAGGATGATGAGAACGATCCGGTACAACCCGCCGTCAACAGACTGAAAAAGCGCAGGCGCGGGAAAGCCACCGCGTTTCTGGCGATCGCCGCCGTTGCGCTGATTGCGCTGGCATGGGCGGGCAACTGGGTATACCGCAATATCCTCTGGCAACCCGGTGAAGAAAAGCGGCAGGATGCCGCGCCACAGCCGAACCGCAGCGATTACCGGCAGCGAACCGATCTGGGGACGCACGATACCGGCCCCGCAGCGCCGGAACCGGCGGACAACAGCCCGCGCAGTACGACGGTCACCGGGCTGGAGACGCCGCCTGAACTCGATAAAGCCCGTTTTCTGGTTCGCCGGGACAGCTCTGCCGCTGCGACCCGAAACCCGGTACGGACCCGGCAGCAGGAAATGACACAGTCAGTCGCTGCCGGGCAGTCGTCAGGGACGCCATCCCCTGGCACCGGTCAGCAGCCAGACATCCCGTCGTCACAGCCGGAACACTCCCCGTCGGCGGTCCGGCGTATTCCTTACAACCCGGATCTGTATGTGCCGGAAAACACCGCCATTCCCTGTTCACTGGATTATCGTTTTGTCTCGGACCGGGCGGGGAAAATCCGTTGCACGATCGCCGAAGATATCTGGAGCGCCAGCGGTAACACGAGGCTGATTGAAAAAGGGACCACCGCCACGGGCATTTACCAGACGGGTACGGAAACGGGAATGACGCACGGACAGGGCCGCGCCTTCCTCATCATCACGAAACTGCGTACCCGCCAGCCCCCTTATCTTGATATTCCGCTGGTTGATACCCGCGCTGCCGGAGAACTGGGCGAGGCGGGTGTTGACGGCTGGATCGATTCGCATTTCAGCGAGCGATTCGGGGGCGCATTACTGGTCGGTATGATCCCCGATGTTGCGGCATGGGCTTCCAACAGCGCGGGTCAGAAAGATCGTAATACCGACTACACCGAAAACAGCCGTCAGGCCATGGCAGATATGGCACGCACCACACTGGAAAACAGCATCAATATCCCGCCGACCGTGCACAAAAATCAGGGTGAGATCATCAACCTGGTCACCGGACAGGATATTGATTTTTCCGGCATCTATACACTGAGGATGAAAAATGACCGCTAAGAATATCTCCCTGGACCGCTATAAGCAGCGATTTTTTGGCGATTTTCTGGCGCTTCCCGGACTGACGGAGATCGCCGTCAATCGTCCAGGTGAGCTTTTCACCAAAATTAACGGCGTCTGGGAACAGCACGCCGTTCCGCTGGATTACGAGGGCTGCTACAACTTTGCCAGATGCCTGGCGAAGCATCACGGTGACAATATCGAAGATATCAAGCCGGGGCTGTCCGCCACGCTGGAATCCGGTGAACGCTGCCAGGTCATCGTGCCCCCGGCCTGCGAGCGTGACACGGTGTCCATCACGCTGCGTAAACCTTCACAGGTACAAATCCCGCATCAGGACTATATTGCCGCCGGGTTTTATAACCGGGTGACGGGCACGGAAAAAACGCAGACGCACGATGAGGAATTACTGACCTTATATCACGCAAAAGACATTCCGCGCTTTATGGAGAAGTGCGTGGAGTACGGTAAAACCCTCGCGGTGGCCGGGGAAACCAGTACCGGAAAAACCACTTATATGAAGATGCTGATAGGTTATATTCCCCGCAGCCTGCGTATCACGACCATTGAAGATAACCCGGAAATCACCTTCTTTATTCATAAAAACTACGTCCACCTTTTTTATCCATCGGAATCGGCAGATGAAAAAGGGTCAATTGTGACGCCCGCCAGCCTGCTGCGCTGGAATTACCGCATGAATCCCGACCGCATACTATTAACCGAAGTGCGCGGCGGCGAAGCCTGGGATTTTCTCAAAATAACCGGCTCCGGGCATGAAGGCAGCATGACCTCTGTTCATGCCGGTTCGGCAAGGGAAGCGGTGGACGGGTTTATTACCCGCTGTTATGAAAATCCGCAATGCGCCCGACTCCCTTACACCTTTATGTTGCGCAAGGTACTGGACAGTCTGGACGTTATCGTCAGCATTGATTTAGACGGTAATGTGCGCCGGATGAATGATATTTATTTCCGGCCACTGCACCGTAGCGCCTTTTTTGAGGAGATGAAAGCATGATGAAGGGTATCACTATGCTGCTATTTTCGCTGGTACTTTCCGGCTGTTCTTCACCCCCACAACCGGTTCCTGTTGAATGGGAGAAAGCGGGTCAGTCCGTCAATACCGGTTTACCACAATGGCGTGACAATCAGGTTATTATTCCGTCTCCTGTGGTTAACGATAAATGGTTATTATCCATTCACGCACGGAATTATAACGAAACACGCTGGACACCTGCCGTATTTTACGCGGTCGCCCACTCAGCGCGTATTGTTGTTGCCGCGCCATCAGGCGCAGATTTCTTTACGGCAAAAAACTGGCTGCGCCGGTATGGCGCAAAAGGTGTTATTGCATATCAGCCTGTCTCTGGCTGCCTGACATGCAGCGACACCCGCATTTATTTTTCGCATTAAACCCTCCCCCTCACATCCTGAAATTCATCTTACAGTAAGGTATCCATCATGAAATATTCCGCTATTGCGGCGGCAGTGCTGTGCATTGCTGCCGGGACGCCTGTTTATTCTTTCGCTGCTGACCCGTGCGAAGTGGTGCTGTGTATGTACGGTAAAGCAACCGGAAACAGTGGAGGAAACGAATGCCATTCTTCTGAACGAGCTTTCTTTAATATCGTTAAAAAGAATAAACACGGATTTTTACCCAATCATACGCTCAATGCCAGAAAAGCTTTCCTAGGGGAATGCGCCAGCGCTGATCCGGAAGCGGTGAATAAAATCCTGTCCCGATTTGGCAGAGTCAGAGGGTAATAAAACCCCGGCCATTATTTTAATAAATCCCCTGCATGGAGAAATAAAAATGAATAAAGAAGACCTGTTTATTGCCAATATTCACTCAACGCATCAGGACAGAATATCGGTCATATGTATCTACGACTATCTGTCGAAAGAAGCCCATCAGGGATGTGGACTTTATTATGAGATATATGAAAGCCGGTTTATCGGTTTATTACGACATCATCTTTCACTGCTTAATGAGCCGGACGCAGAGAAGCTCAGGCGATATGCCGAAAGTCAGGGAACGAAGGTCGATGATGAAACGTACCGTGCGGCATTAAACGCTGAACGGGAATGCCGGGCTGAAATAGCCCGCGAACAGATGTGAATCACAGACACTGATAATATATCGAACGACGCCACAGACTGACAGACGACGGGGTTTCATGCGTGCTTATTTCTGGCTTCAATTTCGGAGAAATTGTTAAGCCGTAAAATAAGTACGTGGCGCGCGGACAGAAAATTCAATTTCGCAGAAATTGCTAATTTTCAGGCACCGCGCCCACCTGCGAACATTCGCCCCCAGGCGAATTGAGCAGGCCGGGGGGAGCCGAATAAATTTCGCCGCCCCAGCGAGCGAAAAGCTGTCGCCCACGACAGCGGTTTATTTGGGGGGCTTGCCCCGCACACCGTCAAGCCAGGTCATATTTCCCGCCCCAGCGGGGAATATGACCGATCAGGCGCGACCAACCCCTTTAAAGCAGCGTTCCCGTTTTTTGGAGCCTGCGAGAAAAAACAGGCGAAACGCGCGTCTTAAAGGGGTTGGTCGCGCGTAGCGTGCGACGGTGTGCCGCCGTTGACCCTGGGGGTTTTGGCGCGGCGTCCAGCCACGACATTACCCCCATGCGACAGACAATAAGGGCGTCCAGCCCGCATGTACTGGCGCACACCGTTTCGTACCGGGAAGCATGCTTTCCGGCACATGGCCGCACAGCGGCCACCTTCTTTACCCCATACGCTCGCCCCGACTTTTCGCCCGACACCGTGGGGCGAACTGACGGGGCGATGTCATGGGGCGAATCGCTGACGAAGGAGGCTCGATGATTTTAAATAAGCTTGCCGCTTCACTGTCGCCGATAGTGAACGGGATGCTGGTGCTGCTCGCTTTTGTGCAACAGCAACAACTAATACTGGCGTTATTAGCGGGGCTGACGATGCCGTTTTTTGCATCAATGAAAAGCGATGAACGGCAGAAAGCTCCGCTCTGGAAAAAGCTGATTATTGCTTTTTCCCTGCTGTGTTTTCTCTCCGGCACACTGGCTCCGATAGTTATCGGATCCTTTCAGTGGCTGTATAAAATCAGACTCACCAGTGATAATTCAGCACTGGCGTGGTCAGTACGGATTGCTTTCACTGTAACCGGGATTATTTTTCATATTATGCTTCGCCGGGTATTCACGCCGGAACTGGACAAAATAAAGAAACGCCTTGTTAAAAAGACCACCCTTGAACGGGAATTACGTACTGATGTCCGCACCGTAAAATCCCTGCTACCGGAAACACTGCATTATGACCCGCTGCATTATATCGACCTGAGTAAAGGGCTATTTATCGGCATGGACAGGGAGAACGACCCAATGTATCTCCCGTTAAAAGACTGGCAGAAACAGCACGCGGATATTATCGGCACCACCGGAGCCGGTAAAGGGGTTGCCACCGGCATATTACTTTATCAAAGTATTCTGGCCGGTGAAGGTGTGTTTGTGATGGACCCAAAGGATGATGAATGGGCACCGCATCTTTACCGCAAAGCCTGCGAGGATGCAGGCAAACCCTTTGCCTTAATTGACCTGCGAAAACAGCAATACCAGTTAAACCTGATTGAAAACATTACTGCCGATGAACTGGAAGAATTGTTTGTCGCCGGTTTCAGCCTGGCGGAAAAAGGACAGGAATCGGATTTTTATCGCATTGATGACCGAAAAGCCGCGCGTATGGCCGCACAATTTGTCAGCGAAAATCCATCGACAACAATCCGGGATGTTTATAACGGTGATTACGTTCAGGGTATTGCCGAAAAAATCAAAGCGTTTTTCGGCAAGATTGAGGAACTGGCCTTACTCAATGCCATTAATTCACCGAAAGGCTTTTCACTTAAAAAAATGTTTGATGAAGGCGGCTGTTGTTATGTTATCGGCTCCATGCGAAACAGCAAAATTATTACAGCCCAGCGCATGCTACTGGTTCGCCTGTACCAGTTAGCAGAAAGGCGCGACCGTGTAACAGACGTACCGCGCCCCATTGCTATTTATCTTTCGGAACTGAAATACCATTTATCCAGGTCAGCACTGGAGGGATTAGGTGCGGCGCGGGATAAAGGCGTACATATTATTATGGACCACCAGTCCATTGCCGATTTAAAAGACTGCCCGGCAGATTTGAAAGGTGACGCCGTTGTCGGTGCGGTCGTTGAAAATGCAAAATTCAAACTGGTTTACCGGGTTATGGATCCGGATACAGCGGAATGGGTGGCGAGAATGTCAGGCACGATTCTGGTGGATGACGAACTCCGTAAAGCTAAGACGGATAATATGCTGACGGAAACCATCGACAGTGAGCGCACAATCCGCCAGGCCGAACGTTTCTTTATTGACAGCAATATGATCCTGAACCTGCCCGATTTTGTCAGCTTTATCTTTACGACAAAAACGCTTCCTTCTGCTTCACTGATCTCGCCGATAAAGGTCAGAAAGCGTCAGCTAAAAATCTTCTCGGTTTCCCCTGATATTGCCGCAGCGGCGGCACCGGTGAAAATCGCACTGGATTTTGGCGAGGATGATAAACCAGCCATACCGGATGTAATGACAACGCACCCGGCTCTTTTCTTCGACGAAAGTGAAGTCAAACCGGCAAAGCTAAAACCTGATGATGAAAAAGACCTGTCCCCGCTGGATTTTTAAGGAGCGGTTATGCTGATTTCGACATATCAAGAGCGCCAGACGCGCAACAGCGAGAAAATAAAACAACTGCTGAACTTCCTGAAAGAAGAGACCTACAGCGATTTTAAAACGCTGATGCTGTTATTTGGTTTCCGGGACCACAAATCGCTTTATTCGCTGCTGGCAAAAACGGAGCGAATGGGATTAATCCAGAAGCATATACTCGAATCACGGACAAGGAAGATTTCATTATGGGGGATCACCAGCGACGGGCTGGCGGTGGTGTTAACCCCGGATGATAAAATCTTTCCTGCTCGGTTTGAACCATCAAAAATCACCGGCTGGACGCTGGAGCACCATCTTGATAATCAGGCCGCCAGACTTATTCTGGAGAAGAAAGGTGCTTCGGGATGGATTAACGGCGACCGGGCCACCTTTCTCAGCCAGTATCAGGTAAAACATCGCCCGGACGGATTACTGACGCTGCCCGACGGTAACGTTATTGCCATTGAAACCGAACGTCGCCTGAAAACCCGAGCCCGCTACCAGTCGATTATTGCCAGCCACCTGCTGGCCCGTACCAGCCGGCACTGGATTTACGTTTTTTATGTTGTGCCGGATCCACAGAAGAAGCGTGCGCTTGAACTGCTGTTTGACAGCATCAGGCATGTCATCATCAACCATCAGCACGTCCCGCTGGAAGAACGCCACCGTCGGGTGTTTCGCATTTATACCTTTGATGAACTGAAATACCTGTCATTAGGCAGCTATACCTAAGCTTTTACTCAGGCCATCGTGATAGCATCACCGGCCTGGCGGCGATACCGCCAGGCCGGAATTTTTTTATTCCACTGCAAGGCGCAGACTGTTCGGTACTCGCTGTGCTGCGTTCCGCCTCAGTTTGCGCCTTGCAGCGTTGCCGGTTAAAAACCATGTAACCGCATTCCCTTACGGTTGTCTGATTCCGGTTTCAAAGTTTATCCATCAGGTAACGATGTGCTTTAGAGGCTGCGCTGGCCGCTTTGAAAATATAACGCTTGTCGTTTTTCAGCGCTTTCAGCCAGGAAGCAATATAGCTTTCATGCTGTACCTCTCCCTCAATCCCCAGATCCGCCATCAGAAAGGCACTTCCCAGCTCCGCCACCAGTTCTTCCTCTGCATAATCCGTACTGCCAAACTTCCCTTTCATTTCACGGTTCAGGCGTTTTTTGCCCCCGCTCCAGTGAACCAGCTCATGCAGGCCGGTAGCGTAGAAGTTAGCCGCATCCGAAAACAGATGGCGCTCCGGTAACCAGACGTCATCAGTTGATGGGATGAAAAAGGCGTTTTGTCCTTTCTCTATGATGTTCGCGCCGCTCTTCCTGAACAGATTTTCAGCCTGCGGAACCGGGTCAAAGGTTGCTTCCGGGCTGACTGTGTCAGTTATCAGGGGCAAACCGTCGATTTGCTGAACGTTAAACACGGTGAAAGTTTTCAGCATCGGGATATGCTCAATGTCTCCGGCGGCGTTTTCCTTCTCCATGGTGGTGTAAAAAATAGCTGTTGTACCATGCTCCCCCTTGCGAACCTGTCCACCTGCTACCTGTGCCTGTTTGTAGGTCATCCAGCGTGAATCGCTGAAACCCTGCTTAGATGCACTGCTCCACAGCAACATGATATTCATACCGCTGTAGGCTACGCCGGTGGCGTAATTCGATGGCAGACCAGACATGCCGGATACGCGTTGCCACGGGCAGGACCACGGTTTTACACCGCCTTCAAGTGCTGCAATGATGTTGTCGGTAACGGTCTGATAAATGTCGGTTCTGGTTTTAGAAAATTTCGTTTTTGAGGAGCCTGACGGGTCCAGCGGGGATACGCTGGTCGCCGCTGCGGCGTTAGGGGCGCTTGTCAGGGAGGTATGCAGGGAATTCGTCATGGTTTTTTCTCCGCCAGTGTGTGATTTTCGTCTTCGTATCGCCTGACGGTTCGCTTTCCCGGCATCGTTCTGTCCTGCAAGGGCGCAGAATGCGTGCCATTTACCCTTGCGGGACGGGTTGTGTTGGGAAACGATTAACCGGAAGCGAATACGGGGAACGGAAAGCACACAGGAGAAAAAAATTGCCCCTGCATAGCCGGGCGTAGCACCCCTTACTCCGCAGTGGTGAAAAGCAGATTTGGTGATGTTGAGCCGGAGACTGGCACTGACAGGAACTTCATGTAGGTGTTAGCATGCTTTCCTGCCGGACGAGACGGTCCTGCTAACTGGGGGCGGTTTGTTGTTAAATTGTCTCGTTCCGGCATCAATCACTACCTGTTCTGGGCTGTCTACGTATTGAACGCGGCATAGAGTCTATCTAACACCTCCCGGACCCGGGGTTAGAGATTTCTTGAAACAGGCCACAGCGCCTTAACCGGGGCAGCCGGGCGTAACGAGCGGCCCCAGCTTGCTACGCAGCTGTGACTATGGTTTTGGTAGTAACCAACATCGTCAGTTGTGCTTCTAGTACATATAAGAGGCGGTCTTACTAGCTAGCGACTCGCCCCCCCCACTTAAGTAATAAGTCTAAAGTTTCGTAATTATCTGATTGCCAGATTGACCAAACCCATAACATGAGTAACATTTGTAAATATTCATACAAGTGCAGTGCCTAGGCAACTGAGGGCGGTAGCGTGGGTCGAGGTCTCACTTTCTACATTGGAAGCCAATTGGCTATCACGTTCGAGCCTGTTCTTAGCAGCAAGAGATTGATACGTGCTATCCGGTTAGTCCAGACTATGGCTGGACCAAATTCTGGATTAGGTCCAATAAACTATATCAACTAGAAAAATATTTTTAATAGCATGAGGTTTTGTTTATGCACGTCATTTACGGAGAAACTATTAACGATGTAATAATGAAACTCTTGGAAAAAGTGCTTAATGAAGGAGTTCGTGTTTCGACAAGGAATGGGGATGCTATAACTATTTATGATGTTAGTATGATCTTGCGAAACCCTAGATCAAGACATTTAAGTTTAGCGGGTCGAAAAAACAACATATTCTCCACATTTGCTGAAGCCATATGGGTATTTGCAGGCGATAACCGAATTAAACCATATCTAACTTTTTTTTTACCAAGAGCGCCTAAATACTCAGATGATGGTGTCACTTGGCGAGCAGCTTATGGAGAAAGACTATACGCTCACGGGCAACTTGAAAATGTCGTGCAACAATTCAAAAACGAAGGAATATTTACAAGAAGAGCGGTCATTAGCCTATACATGCCTGACAGAGATACAAATGAAAGCCTCATAAAATTATACAACATAGAACATAGTGTCGATATACCTTGTAATAACTTAATTCATTTTTTTATCACTCCTGACAAAAATTTAAATATTAAAATAGTCCAAAGAAGTGGCGATCTAATATTTGGAGTAAGCAATATAAACATTTTCGAGTTTAGTTTACTTCAAGAAATAGTACTTTCAATGTTACAGAGGGAAGTTGATAGCGAGATTAAACTAGGATACTTACATCATTCAGTAACTAATCTTCATATATATGATGATAGAATAGAACAAGCCAATGAAATACACAAAAGAAAAGAAGAACAAATGACAGATTTGATAAACGATGATGAAATATCATTTCCTCCATCACTACCAAATATAAAATCATTATTCTGTGATATAGTCTCATTCCTTGAAAGAATAATAACAGAAAATGCATATAAAATAGACACAATAGAGAAGGAAACTGAAAAACTAAAAAAAATATTTATTGAACATTTTGTAGAAACTGAAAGAAATTTACTCTGGGGATATGCAGAAGCAGCTTTATCATATATTTTTCAGGAAAGGTTTAAACAACCAATAGTGTTAACAGCTAAGTTAAGCGATGATTTCAATCTAAGCGTAACTTCCAATCACTTCAATAATTCTAATAAGGAGCGCCTATGAAAATTGCATTCATGGGAATATCGGGTAGTGGAAAAGATTTCCTTGCTAATTATCTAATATCCAACTATGAATTTGTTAGATTATCATTTAGCGATCAACTCAAAAAATTGGCCAATCATATTTACCCTTGGATGGAAAAGGATTATAGCCCTGAAAAGAAAACGTTATCACTCAATATAACCTTACCTACAGGCGACTTTATCAACCATTCACCAAGAGATATATGGCTGAGCTTAGACAAACTAAGGGAAATTGAAGAAAAAATATTTATTAGAATGCTATCAGAAGAGTTGAAAGTTTTAGAGGAAAATGAAGGGACGAATAAAAACATAATAATTACTGACATAAGATCAAATGAAGAATTCGCATGGTGTAAGAACAATCAATTCACAATAGTTCATATAGAACGGGAAAATAATAATTATAAAAGATACGAAATTGACAAGTATGTAAATGAGAACAAAACAAAATCAGACTATCATTTTAACAATAGTGTGAACGGAATTGATAGTTTTAAAAACTTTTTCGAAAGGGTATTATTTAGTGAACAGTAAAAACGATCAACTTTTTTGTAATGTCAGAGAAATGAAAATTAAAACCGCTAAACCCATCTTAAATGAAGCTGTTATCAGGGAATGGTTTTATCATCAACGAGAGAGAACCTCTATATATTACAAGAAAGAGATACTTAACCTTCCGCCATATTGGACAGAAGACAAGATATTGAGAAACTATAAATTTGTAAATACTAAAAGAACATGGGACAAAGAAACCAAGTGGTTATTAACAAATATAACAAACAATGATAAATTGAGTTATGATAATAAAATACTCAATTCATTTCTATTTAGAGTGGTAAATAAAAGCGATACATTCAATGAAATTGATGCGCCCTTTGACTTCACAAATATGACGATTCGTGATATTAATGAAAAAATCAGGGAGAAGACTCTCAATATATCCATAAAAAAACCAGGCTATGTATTTTTTAGTGCAGCCTATATTTTAGGAGGTCCGAAGTTTAATTTCGGGAAATACTTAGAAAATATAGAGGGCACAACGGAAAATGACATGGTAATTAGAATGATCAAATTTGTTTATTATAACCAAGATAAAATCGTTAATGGTGTAAAATCATCAAGAAATCAGCTTGAAGTTTTTGAACATTTAAAATCATTTTCAGGGATTGGGAATTTTCTAGCATATCAAATTTTCATAGATCTGACATACTTAGCCAGTTTTCCGTTTACAGAGTTGAATTTTGTTATTTCAGGTCCTGGTTGTGAAAGAGGAATTAATTGGATTTTTTCTAATAGAGATGGAATGAATAGCGAAGAGTGTTTGTTCTGGTTCACTATTAACCAAAAAAACATCGCAGAAAAATATAATGAACACTGGAACATGGATGAAATATTCCATTTCCTGCCTAAAGAAGAAAGAGTTTACACCTTAATGGATATGGAAAATAGTGGTGCATGCGAGATAGATAAAAGATGCCGAACTAAATTTAACAATAAAAGACCGAAACAAAAGTATCATTATCAAAGTAATAATATAGAATTATTTTATAATTAGCAAATTACAAAGGATTTTAAAATGGTTAAAGAAATTAAGAAAAATGTTTTTGTTAGCCATCATCATAAAGATGACGCTAGTGTTGATGGGATTTCTCGTTTAGCTGCAGCAAAAGGTTATCATTTACGTAATAGTTCTATCAGAATGAAACCTGAAAACCAGCAACGAGTTGAGGAAAAAAAACTTAGTGATAGAACGATTGCACGTTTACTTAGAATGAAAATGAGGTGGGCTAGTCAAGTTATAGTTGTTATCGGGAAAGAAACGCATACCAGACCTTGGGTAAACTGGGAAATTCAAGTAGCTCATCAACTTGGAAAACCAATCATAGGTGTATATGAAAATGGTTTAAAAGGCGAAGTAAAACTACCAGAGAATCTCGAAAAGTATGCAACCTCTATAGTGGCCTGGAGAAGTGACGCCATTATCAACGCACTAGAAGGTAAAACTTCATTTGAAAAACCTGATGGTACGGATCGTGATAAAGTTCAAGGTGGGAATGTCGTATGCTAATTGAGCCTAACTCTCACCTTTATGTCTATGCAATAACGAGAGACTTTGGTTTTGCACCCAATCCATTTCATGGAAGTTGTACCTTGGCAACATGCAAACCTGGAATTAGAAAGTCTGCTAAAGTGGGTGATTGGATACTCGGAGTTGGTGGAGCTAATTTAAAATCAGCTAAAAAAAAATGTATCCTATTAATGAAAGTTTCAGAAAAAATTAGTTTCAATGCTTATTGGGAGGATACCAGGTTTTCTATCAAAAAGCCTGCTAGAAATGGTAGTCATGTACAAATTCTGGGCGATAATATCTACCATCAAAATGAAAAAAATGAATGGATACAAGAAGATTCTCATCATAGCAATCCTGATGGTTCATTTAACATGACAAATCTTGAACGAGATACTAGTTCTAATAACGTGTTGATTTCTGATCATTTTTATTATTTCGGTAATAAAGCGATTGAAGTAGACTTAGACTCTCTTGAATATCATAGAATTAGAAACTATAAAAAAATTCCTTTAAATTCTACAATACCAGCCATTAACCTTATAAAAAGAATTGAATTTGATTTTAGAAGTGATAAAAATTCAGTTATATCTGACCCATGCAATTTTTCTGATTTCTATAAACGTGTAGATCAGCGAACTGGAGAACTTTATTGATAGGTGCACATATTTTGTGTTCCATATATTTTTAGTCTATCATTTTTTCAACCATCGCTGTTACTCTCCCGGAGGGAGTCTAGACAAAAACTCATGAAATAGCTTGCTGTTATATTCTTTAGATAGGCGTTAAATAGTACCTCAGACATCATTAAATATTCTAAAAAAAATAAAGCCCAAAGCTTCCACCGTTATGCCCAGTAAAAAGACATTCGATTGAGTGTGGTGTATAAATCAGTAAGAGAAACGGTTTATTTATGTAAGTGATACCTGCCTGATTTAACAAATTGTTACATATAAAATTTATTAGCTCAAAATTGAACTGACTCTTTTCTCTGGCAGGTACAATCAAATCTGATCGTCAGTTTTAAGCTGTGAGTTCAACGTATCGATGCAATGCCATCCTTAATCAAGGGGGGTGTTACCATGAAACGAAGAACGTCTATTAACTACAAGCCAGAACAGAAAGCGATTATCTGGGACAGATATAAGCATGATGATTCCTTGTATGACATCGCCAGAATATTCGACAGATATCATTCTTCTATCATGCCCACTATGCACCAGACATTAAGAGGAAGTTTAAATGAGCAACCATAAGAAAAATATCGATACAGATTGGTATAATTTCCAAGAAGAGATTTGTGAACATTTTAAAAATTTAGGTGCCAACGCTAAGACGAATGTTACAGTAGAAGGTGTAAGAGGAATTTCGAATATAGATGTGGTAGTGGAATCCAAATATCTTGGGACTGATTTCAAATGGTTCGTAGAGGCTAAGTATTGGAATAGTAATGTCACAAAAGAAATTGTTCATGCTTTTTTTACAGTGCTTCAAAATACCGGTGCCGATAGAGGTTTCATTATTTCAAAAAAAGGTTTTCAATCAGGTGCAATAGAAGCCACGAAGCATACAAATATAAGTTTGTATACACTTGACGAATTTAAGAAAAAAACAAACCATCTTGTACAATCTAATATATTAAAATCTTTTTTGAATCGTGCTATTTTAACTAGCACTAGATACTGGGGGCATACAAAGAAAACAAGGATAAAATATGAACTTAGATATGAAATGTTTGATGATAGAGAAATCCTTTCATGCGCTGTAATTCTCATTATTGTTACCGACTTAATTATCGATGAAGAGATTACCTATCCATTTGATGTTTCTCACTACACAGGGAAACAAATAGATCCAATTAACAGTTTTCATGAGTTAATGCATTGGTTGAATTTAAGTTTGAATGAGTTAGATCGTAGAATACTAGATGCTGAAATAATGATGAAGGTCAACGGAGATTTCGATCCTATATATGAATATTACACACCTGACATCATTAGAATTTGCACTAAAGAAAGAATTGATAACTTTTTAGATTATAGTTTCTTTCCTGAAAAGGAAAGGAAAATCTTGATTGCACAAAAAAAAATGGCAGAAGACTACAGAAAAAGTCGGAAGATTAATTGAGGGTTTGATATATCCGAACAATAGTGCAAGCCGTTCTGATAGACACGTCCGCTCTCGGCACAGAACTGTCTGTAAGATTAGATTTAGCTCTGCGCCATTAGAGTTCCAAATTAAGTCTAAGCTGATACATAAAATGGACGATAGATTTTTTTCAGCCACGTTTTACTAATCGAAAAAGCCCTCTCAAAATCATAGCGATAGCCTGATCTACATGAGGAGTCTGTGCTAGCACAACATTTTCCAACTCAGTAAGTCCATTGTTCAGATCCTTGTAAGAAAAACCGGCAAATTCTTCCCGCCCTCTCCAGTTGCGTTGCTGCATTCCGTCAGATGCCACAATATTCAGAGACTCCGTGATATCTTTTGCACATCCACCAAAGCCTCCCATAATAAAAAGGGGTTGTTTAGCACGAAGTGATAATACAGCCTCTTCTGCTATACCGGGCATTGCCCCCTTATACTTATCAACCTGCCCGCCAAGAATAATACGGGCATGTGTGTCTTGTAACATAGCATGTCGCATTGCTGTCAAACCTATTGCCCAATCTTCATCAGAAGGAATAGTTGCTATGTGATGGGCTCGTTCTGCCATTGGCAACGGCTCGCCATCGCGATTGAACAAAACAAGTCTTGCCATTCCTTTCAGGTCCGCACTGAGCCTTTCCAAGTCACTGGCATCTTTTTGCATATGCACCGGCCATGCAAGATAGTTCAATATACTGGAACGTTCATCCCCCTCATCGGCATCTCTTCTATGGCGTGCTACTAACTCAAATAACAGTTCAGTAAAACCATTAGCACGTAGATCTCCGCCATAAACAATCCGGGCTCCCAAGGCTAATAAATGACGCGCAATTTCTGTCATCGCGTCATATAAATGCTGTTTACTTAACCCCAATACAGGCATATCTGGGCTATCTGATGTAGATATTGCAATAATATGCTGACTAAGCATTTCACGATAAGTCATGATGTTCCCTCTGCCAGCCATTCGGTAAAACTTCTAAGCCTGATACCGGGTTTAACTTCTTCAAATAATCGCTCTTCTTCTGAACTTAAGGGTGGGTCAGGATATACAATTGTAGGTTGCCCAATACCGGGGAACTTTAAACCAGCAAGTGAAATTAACTCCGGCGCACGTGGAACAAACTGCACTGCACTTTGTTTAGTATTAACCAATTGTATACGACAACGCCACAGAAAATCTTTCAGAACCTCATCAAGCAGGCGTGCAATAATGATATTAATTCGTTCAGCCTGCTGGGGATCCATTCTCACTATGGGGACATTTCCCATATAAGGAAATCCCCTTTCATCCAATTCGCTAATACAGTTGGCAACAACTAAAGGTACACTATTACGTTTAGCTTCTATAATCTCTCTGCGACACCATTCACGCGAGGAATAAGAGTCGGTATGTATGGCAACAACTGCGCTTTGCGCCAGCTGTTTCAATAGCACCTGATGAAACCGAAGCCCAGCAGGGATATCATGGACATCAAAGAATGAACTTAACCCATGTCCACTATGTAATTGCTCACGTATCAAACGAGCAATCCTCTCTCCATCTTCATCATGTTTAGAATGGCTAAGAAATATCTGAACTTTCTTGAGATAATTAAGCAAATCATCTTCATCTTTTTCTGGTTGTTTCAGATGTTCCAGGTAATGGCGCAGCATCCTGCAAAATTCGTATGTAAGCTCACTAATCAATCGTATATGAAGATTTGCAGTATTGTTACTCCCATCCTGTATCCACTGGTCCCAGCGCAATGCCTGCTCTTCCAGTCCAAGATTTAATCCTTCTACTTCAATAGCAATGGGGAAAAGATGTGTACCCAGTCCAGCTATTTCCGACTGCGTGGATAGCTCCCGAAGGTAAGTCCCCCATTCAGGATCATTTGCCATACATGATTCTGCAAGTATAAGGACTGCGGTGGTCTCTGATTCTGAAAAATTGATCGGCAACGGCTTCCCCGTTTCAGGTAGAGGCTCAGAACGAAAAATAACACTTAAACCGGTTCCTCCAGCAACGTTCTGATAGAGTTCCCGACGAAAGTGTCCCCGCAATATTTCAGCCAGTCCAGCACCAGCGGCGAAATCCGGGTGCCAAATGATATAAACAACAAGAAATGGTTTTGCTAAATTCGTCTCAAGCATATTATGCATTCCTTAAGCGGCGTTCACGAGTATTTCTTATCAGAGTATTACTACGACAATTGGCTTGTTCGATATATCCCCTACACGACGAAATGTTAGCTGTAAAATTAGCCCAACTTACCCACAGTGCATATCCAGAATCAATATTATCACTGAGTCGAGCGGGCACATTCACTCGTCCAGAAGAATTTGATAACAATGTTGGTAACTGGACACCAATAAGTCCATGTTGTTTATCAAGCGTCGCTTTAATTTCCCAGTCAATATATTTCCTCCCCCATGATTCATTACCGACCAAGACAATAGAACATGAAGTCCCTGTGATATAATACTCACGAATACGTCGCATGACATAGTCAATATCCTCACTATCAACTCGATGATCAAGGGAATTATCCGTTACGGCCTCATATTCGTCATGAAATTTTTTTGAGAATTCATTATAGTAATATTGGTCACCATCATGGTGGTAACTTAAAAAAACCTTTCTTTTAATTATTCCGCTATTATACATATCTGACCCCTTAAATTTATCTTAGCGTAAAAACAATCTAATCACCATAGTAAATTAGTTCTTATAGCAGGAACATCCGCGGGATTTTTCTTTGCTGCTGGTTCCATAACATTTCTTTTATCAAATGCCTGGTTAATATAAAATTCACTATTCCCTATAAAATCTGAATACTTAACTAGTGAGCAATAAACATCCATATCCTCATAGTGAGGGACGACTTTTGAAAAGCTATGATTTTTTTTAATTAACCAAGGGAGATAATGTTCATAACCCCAATGAATGGTTCTAATTCCAATGCCGCAATTGCAAAAAACATCACTACATACACCAGAGCTAAATACGCTCGAATATATTTCATCTCTAATTACACCGATTAATCCAGCAGGATTCGCCCCCCATAAAGATGCTTGAATTTCTGAGTTAATGAAAGGTCTGTTGGCAGTTTCTGTACCTATGAGTACTACTGTTACGGTAGAGTCACCAAGATAGTCCTCCCGAATTTTCCGCATAATGTAATCTTCACTGACATTACTGCTGATATCCCCGTCACTTACGGACTTGTCAATAAATGACGCACCACCAAATGCTTCAATGATTCCGTCCTTCAAATCTTGTTCGTTTGCATGATGATAACTCAGAAAAGTTTTATGCATTACTCCTCCCACTTAGCAATATCGATGTTAAAAATACCACTAACTTCCTCACAGAAAAATTTATTAATGCATTCAAAATCAGCCATCAATTGGCTGAAATGATAGTAATGAGTCTGGATTATTCCAATTGGTGTTAAATGATAAGTTAAAGAAACATTTTCACCGTTAGAATCCTTATCCCTCGTCAATACAATATCGTTTGTTGAGATGTACTTATGCCAACGCCTGTAATTATTCTGATGTTTGGTAAGCAATTGATTCAGTTTTTTTAGCATTTTATTAGATATACGATACAACTCCATATCTCTTTTCCGCTTAACATCCAGCACTCTTATTTCAACACGAATGAAATTATAGATATCATATAAAGAGTTAAAAACCTCCTCAAATGAGTCAGAATGTGGATCAATTTTGAACACACTTCTTTTAGTATCAAGAAAATTGCGAACAGATCTTTTATATAGCAAGTCAGAACTATCAAATAAAATATTTAACCCACCGAAAGTTAATTTTTCTAACTTTAATGAATACTTTCTCTCTAAAATACCGAAAAACAAAAATATAGTAATCAATGATAATATAAGAATTGAAAGGAGCGCTTTTACAAAATCAAAATTTGATATGATATTTTTTATAAACCACCATTGTGAGGCCGGTAAAAAAGAGAAGCACCCCATTAAAATAATTGCTATTAAAATAATTCCAACTAGTAACAATCCCCTAACCATAAGCGAATCCTTATGAAAAATTTCAATCAAGTTGCATTTTTATCAACATACTGAAAAAATATTATTCACTATTATCAATGAGTTAAAGCCACATAACACAATTACTAATTAATGCTCAGAGATTACTATACCCTGATTCGGATTTCTCCGAAATCCTTCAGGATATCAATTTCACTTTTCGCAGCCTGATTAAAAATTTGCGTATATCTGATGGACTGCATTGGAGTTTTCTCTAGACAAGCAGTGGATATCTTCATCAGCTAGCTGTCTGTGGCAATGCAGGACGGTCACAGATCACTAAAACATAATGCACCGGCAGAGTACCGATTGTACCTTATCCCCCCAATGGGCATTGTTTCTTCTTACAAGTGCATACATTTCTTAGAGGGGGTCATTCTGGTGGTCTTGACAGAAAAGGAATTCAGGTTTAGCTTACTTATTAGCCAGTTATTGGCAAAGGCGATCCCAGTCAGAGGAGCCAAATTTAGAAAAGCCCGCTTTTTAGCGGGCTTTTTGCTTTAGATCTGATAATCAATCATCACTTCATCTGGCTCCATAGCCTGTCGTTTGATCTCATCCACCGATAAGCCCGCATTACATAACTCAATGAATCGCCAGACGTAATTACGCTGTAATTGACCTCGTTTCAGGCCAAGCCAGACGGTATTCGCATCAAATAAATGCCGGGTATCCAGACGGTTCAACGTGCCCTCTTCCTGCTCACCGCTAGATTGCTCCGCCACCAGTCCAATCCCCAGTCCCAATGCCACATAGGTTTTAATCACATCCGAGTCCTGAGCGCTAAGGATAATATCGGGCACCAGTCCTTTACGCGCAAATGCCTCATCAATGCGGGAACGTCCCGTAATACCTTGTCGATATGTAATTAGTGGCCAGTGAGCAATAGACTCTAACGTCAATGGAGAAGCCTGAACTAACGGATGATCATGAGGAACAAGCAGGCTGTGATGCCAACGGAACCAGGGAAAGGCCACCAGCAGTGGATCGCTACTTAACCGTTCGCTGGCAATCCCGATATCTGCCCCGCCATTTTGCAATAGCACGTCAATTTCTTGCGGCGTCCCCTGTACTAACTCAAGACGGACTTCAGGAAAGAGTTCGCGAAATGCCTTAATCACCGCCGGCAGGCTGTAGCGAGCCTGTGTGTGCGTGGTAGCAATCGTCAGAACACCGGACGTGTCATTTGTAAACAAATCCGCCAGTCGGCGAACATTACTGGCTTCATTAAGAATACGTTCGGCGATAACCAGCAATGCTTTGCCCGGCTCAGTCATGCCCAGCAGGCGTTTACCGCGCCGGATAAATATTTCAATACCGAGTTCATCTTCAAGCTCGCGAATATGCCGGCTTACGCCAGACTGCGAGGTATAAAGAATGTTCGCGACTTCCGTCAGGTTGTAATCCTGACGGGCCGCCTCGCGGATAATTTTAAGTTGCTGGAAATTCACGCTTCGCTCCGGGTACATCAGACATTACGCTATTGTTAAAGTCTGACGCCCGGCATAACAAATAATAAAAACCTGCATCTTATTCCTGTCGGGAATAAGGTTTAACTGACCAGCTGCAATTCGCGGTTTTCCAGCGCCGGACGGCTGACCAGTGATAACAGAATTTCTTTTACCGCTTGTGCCTGCGGCGACAAACTCCCTCTGGCCGATACATTCAGCGATAATGGCAAGCTCATCGACGGAGTTGTAATCCGGGCCATCCAGCCATTTGCGGCATTACATAATGAACGAGCGGCCGACTCAGGCAAAACAGTCACCCCCATACCGCTGGCAATAGCTGCAGTTAATGTGGAAATGGACTCAATTTCCCCGATTACTTTGGCCGTTAAGCGACGTAGCGAAAAGGCTTCGTCCACACGTAAACGTACCGCACTATAATCTCGCGGAAGAAACAGATTCATTTGAGCTACTGCGATTAAATCAACACTTTGGCCCGGACAGTCACGCGTGCCAACAAGGAAAAGATCTTCTTTTAGCAATGGTTGACTGGAAATCCCAGCCACCGGCGAACGCTCATAGAGCACAGCCATATCAAGTTGACCACTGAGCAGTTTGTCGTTGAGCACTGCGCCACTGTTTTCATGCAGGTAAACCAAAACATCCGGCAGCTCGGCACGTACAGTTTGTAATAACGGCATCGTTATTGAGGATGCGGCAGTTCCAGGTGCGAGCCCAATAGACACCTGCCCGCTCAACGTCTGCCCGACATTATTGACCGCGAGCTGCGCCTGTTCACACTGACGCAAGATAGTCCGGGCGTGAGTATAAAGAACCTTTCCGGCCTCAGTTGGCGTCACGCCGCGCTTGGTACGAATCAACAATTGCTGATCCAGTTCACCTTCCAGCGTAGCAACCTGCTGACTCAGCGCAGGTTGCGCAATGTGCAACACCTCCGCGGCCTGGGTCAGGCTACCAATATCGACGATTTTTACGAAGTATTTCAGTCGTCTGAAGTTCATTTTGCCTCCTGTCGGAATACCAGAACCCGTGCTGGCAGTCATATTTATCAGGTTGCAAGATGCTTGCCAGTTTCGCCTGGCTGCAGTTAATCGCGCTAACCACCCGAAAAATAAGGGCCGATGGTGAATAATAACTATTCTCGATGCTTTGCGCAGTTTTCTGCCTGCCCCAACACGGGTAGGCGCGCACCAGAATGGAGCAAAAACATAAAAAGATTGAAAGATCGTCGCTTTGTTGATTTTGTCAGCAAACAAACACACATTTGCATTTACCCCTTTGACAACCCCTACGACCCTCGCTAATATGCGCCTCGTTCACACGATTCCTCTGTAGTTCAGTCGGTAGAACGGCGGACTGTTAATCCGTATGTCACTGGTTCGAGTCCAGTCAGAGGAGCCAAATTTAAGAAGCCTGCTCAGGAAACTAAGCAGGCTTTTTACTTTTTTACTGCCATTAAAAACCTCATTCCTTAAGCACTCTTCCCAACAGTTTTTCACCTGCCGGATGCCACATCACACCAATGATTAAAGTTGTGTAAATGTAAATCGTTTCAACTTTGCAATTATTGTAAGTGCTAGTGATTATCATTTATTGTACGACTGCCGAAAGGACGAGCGCTCGCTCGTTCACTGAACGTTCCAATTACTCTGGGATATAAACGATGAATGCTCTGCCTCGCACTGGACTGCGCCGTATCACGCTTGCATCAGCCCTGGTACTCTCCGTTAGCCTGCCGGCTTTCGCCCAGGATACGTTAACACTCTATACCACCCGCGAACCGGGTCTGATTCAGCCCCTGCTTGATAGCTGGACGCAATCCAGCGGTATAAAAGTAAGCACCGTTTATATCAAGGATGGCATGCTTGAGCGTGTAAAAGCGGAAGGTAAAAACTCCCCTGCAGATCTGCTGATGACCGTCGATGCCGGAAATCTCATCGATTTAGTTGAAGCTGGCGTGACACAACCGGTGCAATCCGAAACGTTGAAGACTGCAATCCCGGCCAATCTGCGAGGTGAAGATAACCAGTGGTTTGCGCTTTCTATGCGAGCACGCGTACTTTACGCTGAGAAGTCTCTGCCAATTGATAACTGGCATTACGAACAACTCGCAAGCCCTGAATACAAAGGTAAAGTGTGTATCCGTTCCGGACAGCACCCGTATAACACGGCGCTGATTGCCGCCATGATTGCACATCACGGTGAAGCCAAAACAGAAGAGTGGCTACGCGGTGTGAAAGCTAACCTGGCACGTAAAGCCACCGGCGGCGACCGTGACGTAGCTCGCGATATCCTCGGTGGTATTTGTGATATTGGCCTGGCTAACTCCTATTACGTCGGCCATATGAAAAATGCCAAACAAGGCAGCGATGCCCGTCAGTGGGGCGATGCGATTAAAGTCGTTAAGCCAACCTTTGAAAATGGTGGCACGCACGTCAATATCAGCGGTGCAGCCGTAGCCCGCTATGCACCTAATAAAGCAGATGCTATTAAACTGATGGAATACCTGGTTTCCGCACCCGCTCAGCAGCAATATGCGAAAGCAAACTTTGAGTATCCGGTACTGAAAGGCGTTACGCTCGATCCGGTTATTAGTGCCACTATCGGTGAAATCGACGTAGATAAAATTCCGTTAACCGAAATCGTGAAGTACCGTAAGCAAGCTAGCCTCCTGGTAGATAAAGTTGGATTCGATCAATAAATCGCTACAGTTTCCGACGTTACGCGGCCTGGTTTCCGGGCCGCAGTCATTATTAACACCATTACATCTTAGCGCGTTATGCATTGCGCTAGGTGTCCTGACACCCATTGTTGCGCTTATCTGGCAGGCTACACAGGCTGATTTATCTCACTGGGATAATCTCATCGCGTTTGTATTGCCCTCAGCGTTAAAAAACACAGTACTTCTGCTGGCGGGAGTCGCTGTGATGGTGGGCGTGATTGGCGTTGGTAGCGCGTGGGCCGTAACGGCGTGGGACTTCCCAGGCCGCAAAATTCTCAGTTGGGCACTGCTGTTGCCACTGGCGATGCCGACTTATATCGTCGCCTTCGCCTGGCTCGATTTACTGCATCCAATCGGCCCACTGCAGACATTCATCCGTTTTTTACTGGGCTTTGACAGCCCACGACAGTTCCGCCTGCCAGATCTACGTTCACTTTCCGGTGCCATTATTTTGCTCGGTTTAGTACTTTACCCTTACGTTTATCTGACGACCCGGGCCATGTTCATCAGCCAGCCCGCCCATTTACTGGAAGCTGCCCGTACGCTTGGGTGCAGCGCAACCGGGACTTTCTTTCGCGTAGCCCTGCCAATGGCACGTCCGGCGCTGGCAGTCGGTGTCAGTCTGGCACTTCTGGAAACGCTTAACGATATTGGCGCGTCGGAGTTTCTCGGGGTACAAACATTAACGGTCACTGTGTACACCACATGGATCTCCCGTTCTGATTTATCCGCTGCTGCACAAATCGCCTGCATGATGCTGATGTTTATCTTCTTCATTCTGACGCTGGAGTTTTATGGTCGCAGAAAGCAAGGATTCAGCAGCCGCAGCCTGCGAGAAATTCAACCCACACGCGTGCACGGCTGGCGGGGATGGCTCCTCGGCTCAGTGATTGCGCTGCCAGTTATTTTGGGATTCCTTGCCCCGGTACTGTTTTTAATGTGGGAGAGCGTCAAACGTTTAGGTGAAAAGAACCCGCTTTCCGCCTCGTTGCTCTCCGCATTGCAAAATACACTATTGCTGGCGGCGGGAACCACGCTGGTAGTGGTTTGCGTCAGTTTACTGGTGGCCTGGAGCGCGCGTCATAGTGCCGCAGACAACGCCATGCCAGGCTTTCGTCGCGGCGTGATGCGTCTGGCCTCTTTGGGCTATGCGGTGCCCGGCACTATTCTGGCAATTGGTTTTCTGCCGCCGGCTATGGCGGTAGACCGCTGGCTGGCCGATATACTGGATATTCGTGGTTTGCCGCTCATGTCTGCCGGTATCCTGCTGATTATTTGCTGTGCGATGCGCTTTCAGGCGATCGCCATCGGAGCGCTGGATTCCGGACTGGGTCGTATCCCCCCTTCCCTTGAACAGGCTTCGCGTTTGCTGGGTGAAAATGGCGCAGGTACATTTGCACGAGTCCATTTACCGCTACTACGACCAGCAATAGTAAGCAGTGCATTGCTGGTCTTTGCCGATGCGATGAAAGAGCTGCCCACGACTCTACTTTTACGCCCTGTCAATTTCGAAACGCTGGCAACGCTACTGTATGCAGAAGCCGCTCGCGGAACCTATGAAGAAGGGGCAATTGCCGCGCTGATGATTGTTTTAGCAGGCACGTTACCGGTTATTTTACTGGTGCGTCACCAGATGACACGCCGTGGTTAAGAGAGTACCAATGTCAGAAATTGCATTACGACTCCAGGATGTGCATGTTGCATATGGCAACAGTCAGCAACCGGTGCTGAGCGGATTTTCTATGTCTGTGCGCAAAGGCGAAATCGCCTGTCTGCTGGGCGCTTCAGGCTGTGGGAAAACCACGGTACTTCGTGCTGTTGCCGGGTTTGAACGCCTGCAACGCGGAGATATTTATGTTTCTCAGAGGCACGTTGCCGGCCCTGGCGTACATCTGCCGCCGGAAAAACGGCATGTCGGCATGGTTTTTCAGGAATATGCATTATTCCCTCATTTGACGGCACAACAAAACGTGGCATTTGGCTTACGACGTATGCCGCGTGAAGAACAGCAGGCCAGAGTGGCAGATCTGTTAAACATGGTGGAATTGCATAGCCATGCCAGCCGTTATCCCCATGAGCTTTCAGGTGGGCAGCAACAGCGTATTGCATTGGCTCGCGCACTGGCGCCACATCCTGAAATCCTGCTGCTGGATGAACCCTTTTCCAGTCTTGATAAGCGAACCCGTGAACGTCTGGGGGGTGAGGTTCGGGATATTTTGCGTGCAGCCGGACAAACAGCGCTGCTGGTTACGCACAGTGAACATGAAGCCCGGTTGATGGCAGACCATATCGGTTTCGTAAAAATGGGGCAGTATCACATTAAACAAGCGGCCAGTCTTACTTGATCACGAAAAACAGGCCGCCTGTTACTCATTAATATTTATGAATCAGGCCGATATTCACCGGCATCCCGGAGCGTCGTTCAAGTGTTGCATTCGCGCGATTAACATCCACATCACTGCCTGTGATAAAACTACGCAATGCAGGCGTTACCGGTAGTGGGATCTTTTTATCTGACTCATATTCAGCGCGATTTCGGGACAATGGCTCATGAACCTCAACCCAGCGGCTACCGTCTGGCTCTGCGCTATATTTCACCGGTCTGTCGATAAGTTGAACGCGCGTTCCAACCGGTACGGTATCAAAAAGGTATTTGATATCGTCATTACGCAGACGAATACAGCCCTGGCTCACCCGCAGCCCAATACCAAAATTGGCATTTGTTCCATGAATGGCATATAGCCTGCCGATATAAATGGCATACAACCCCATCGGATTATCTGGCCCGGCCGGAACAAAAGCAGGTAAGCTCTCCCCACGAGCGGCATATTCTCGCCGGGTATTCGCCGTTGGCGTCCAGCCCGGTGCTTCCTGCTTCCGCTCTACCGCTGTCACCCAGTTACGTGGCGTTTCTCTCCCCGCCTGACCGATGCCGATCGGCAAAACCTCAACTGTATTTGTGCCCTGAGGGTAATAGTAAAGGCGCATTTCTGCGACATTGATGACAATTCCCTCACGTACGGTATCTGGCAAAATAATCTGCTGCGGTACAACCAGCGTTGAACCCGACTTCGGCAAATAGACATCCACGCCCGGGTTGGCCTCAAGCATATTGCTTAGCCCCTGCCCGTACTGCGCAGCAAATGCCTCCAGCGGCTGAGTATTTCCTTGCGGAACCGTAATTGTCAAAGGACTTCCCACCAGACGACTTCCCTCGGGTGGCAGCGGATAGCTTACAGCCTGTGTTCCCTGACTCGCGAACAGCATGATAAGCGAACATAGCAGTTTTACACGACGCATCATTGTCCTTTCCTTCGTCGCAACAGATATCCGTTAATTATAGCTTTTTTATCTGTTTTTCGGATTTACGACGTACACCATAAGAAAGAAACCCCGCCATTCAGCGGGGCACGGAGGACTACGCTTCCTTGCCGTCTGGTAGCACAATATTGCTGGCAGCTAAATGCCCCATATTGCTGTACATCGCACAGGCGGCTTCGACAATCGGCATCGCCAGCGCGGCACCACTTCCTTCACCTAAACGCATCCCCATGTTGAGATACGGCTCCAGTTCCAGATGTGCCAACGCGGTCCTGGCTCCCTTCTCGGCAGAGAAGTGTGAAGGGATCAAATATGGCTTAATCTCAGGCGCTATCCGGCAGGCGGCAAGTGCAGCTGAATAAGAGAGGAACCCATCCAGCAGCACCGGCAGACCGCAGGAGGCAGCACCTAACATCACGCCTGCCATACCGACAAGATCAAAGCCGCCGACTTTTGCCAGCACATCGATACCATCACTGGGGTCAGGTTGGTTGACGGCAATTGCCCGGCGGACAACCGCCACCTTATTACCAACGCGGGAAAGTGGAAGGTTAGCGCCAATACCAACCACATCCTCAGCATCGCTACCGGTCAACACGCTGACAATCGCTGCTGCGGGCGTAGTGTTTGCCATACCAAGCTCACCAACGCCAAACAGTGTCACGCCCTCATCCGCCAGTTCACGGATATAGCGGATGACTTCCAGCAGCAGTTCTTCAGCCTGAGAGCGGCTCATAGCCGGACCTTCAGCAATATTGCCGCAACCACGCGCCACACGCATATTGACTACGCCGGGGATAAGATCAGCATCAATCCCCACATCAATCACATGAACCTTTGCACCCGCCTGAGTCGCCAGCACGCAGACCCCGGTTGTCCCGCGCGTCATATTTGCCGCCTGAATAGCCGTGACCACTTTGGGTGAAACAGCAACGCCCTCATCCCATACGCCGTGATCGGCACACATCACCAGCATCGCTTTTCCCCCGACATGCGGCACACCCTTAAGGCCCGGCATACCAGCCAGTTGCACGGCAAGAGATTCAAGTCGACCAAGACTACCCGGTGGTTTGAGTAATCCGTCAATATGCTTCTGCGCACTCAACATCGCAGCACTATCGGGTGAAGGGATCGCCTGGAGTAAAGAGGATAAAGTCTGCATAAGGGTTCTCAATGTGTAGGCTGACTCAAAGCAGAGCCAGCAAGAAGATCAGCTCGCCAAGTTCGATGGCCGCACCCAGCGTATCGCCGGTTTGTCCACCCAACGTGCGTTTCAGTAATTGCCCAAGAATGAAAATTGCCACCATCGTGACGACCAGAGCCGCCACGCCACGCATGCCAGGAAGCAGTACTGCGGCAAGGATTGCCGCAAACCCCAACGTTACGCAGGTTTGTCGTCCGGTTACTTTGCCAATAAAGACGTTTCCCAGCCCCTCTTCTCGGGCATAACGATGCCGGTACATCAGCAGAACAGCGGTTCCCCGCCCCGCCACACAGGCCGCCGCCAGTGCCGCGAGCATCGGTGTTCCGCGCAAAGCCAGTTCGCTCACCACCAGCACTTTAGCCAGCAGAACGAAAATCAGCGCCAGCCCACCGTGCGTCCCCAGGCGACTGTCACGCATGATTTCCAGCATGCGTTCGCGCCGACGAGCAGAAAAAATGCCGTCACAGGTGTCCGCCAGGCCATCAAGATGAAAACCACCGGTCAGCAGCGCCAAAGCCAACACGCTAAACAGTGCGGCCAGTGGAATACCGCACCAGGGTTGCAACGCCATAAACACCAGACCAGAGAGTCCCCCTAGCACCACGCCGATAAGGGGAAACATGACGATTCCGCGCGAATACTGTTCGAAATCGAGTCCTTGCGACCACCGTGTCGGAACAGGCAAGCGACTGATAAAAGAGAGCATTGCCCAGAACAACTTACTCATTTAATTTTGACTCCAATTCCAGATACCACCAGCCAGACCTCATCCGCTGCCGCTGCCAGGCGCTGGTTAACTCGTCCGGCAATATCACGAAAATGCCGCGCCAGACGATTCTCCGGAACAATCCCCATCCCCACTTCGTTGGTAACCAGAACGATTTTTGCCGGACAACGCTGACAAGCTTCGATCAGCATATGCATCTCTGCCTCAATGGATTTCTCCATTGCCGCGTAATCCCAGTTGTCGGGATCGCTATCACCGCCCAGTGAAAAGAGCAGATTGGTCACCATCGTGGTGATGCACTCCAGTAAAATCGCCTCTTGTGGATCGTTCGTCGCCGTTATCAGCTCATCAAGATGTTGCCAACGCTCAGCGGTACGCCAGTGCGCAGGACGACCATCGCGATGATGCTGAATTCGTGCAGCCATCTCGTCATCAAAAATCTGTGAAGTCGCGATGTACAGCACGTTCGGAGAATCAGCAATTAGCGCCTCAGCATGCCGACTTTTGCCGCTGCGTGCTCCGCCGGTAACCAGAATCATCATACTGGCTCCCGATGTTGCTGCATGATGGTATAAATTTTCTCAATATCGATGTGTTGCCGCATCGCATCCGCCAGCAGATCAAACTGCTGCGATTTATATTGCGCGTAATGGAAGGTGGAATCCAGCGGCGCTAACCCTTTCCGTACACGCAGACCATTAACCAGCGCACGAGTGAATTCATCGCTGTCGAACAGACCATGAAGATAGGTGCCAAACGCCAGACCATCGGGGGTTACCGCGCCATCAGCCACATTACCGCCGTCTTTGTGCAACGTCATCACCGACTGGCATTGCGTGGTTAATTCCGTTTCACCCATATGAATTTCATAACCGCGAACGGATAAGCCCGCCGCGTCCGCCAGCCAGTCAGGCAAAGAGGAGGACATCTGCCCCTCAACCAGGGTCGTTGTTTTGTTCTGGGCAAAATGGGTTACGGTATTGAGCAACCCCAGCCCCGGCAGCGTACCGAGTCCTGACTCCACCTCATCAATGATGGTATCGCCGAGCATCTGGTAACCACCGCAAATGCCCACCACCGGAACGTGCTGGCGATGTAGTTGCAACACGCCGTGCGCCGTACCACTTTCACGCAGCCAGACCAGATCGCCCAACGTATTTTTACTGCCGGGCAGGATCACCAGGTCAACACCCGCCAGTTCCTCCGGGTGACGCACATAGCGAACGCGAACGTCCGGTTGTGCCGCCAGTGCGTTGAAATCAGTAAAGTTGGAAATATGTGGTAGTTGAACGACAGCAATCTCTATATCTCGTTTATCGGTGCGCAAATATTTGCCTTTTTGCAACGCGACACCATCCTCATCTTCCAGATCAACATCCAGCCACGGCATCACGCCGAGCACTGGAACGCCGGTCAGCGCTTCAATTTGTTCAATACCGGAATAGAGCAACGCCACATCACCACGAAATTTATTGATGATTACGCCTTTTACTCTGGCGCGTTCGTGATCGTGCAGCAGCGCCAACGTACCGTAAATTGAGGCAAACACCCCACCACGATCGATATCGGCAACCAGAACAACCGGACACTGCGCCATTTCCGCCATGCCCATATTGACGATATCGCGATCGCGTAGGTTAATCTCAGCCGGGCTTCCCGCCCCTTCCAGCACCAGCACATCAAACTCCTGAGCCAGGCTGTTATAAACCGAAATAATCTGTTCCCGCAGGCGCGGTTTGTATTCGTGGTAACTCACCGCATCCATATCGGTGGCGACTTTGCCCATTAACACGACCTGGGCTTTACGGTCACTGGTCGGTTTAAGCAGCACCGGATTCATACGCACATCCGGTGTGATCCCTGCGGCTTCCGCCTGAAAAATTTGCGCGCGCCCCATCTCTTTACCCTCTGGGGTTATTCCAGAGTTAAGCGCCATGTTCTGCGATTTAAACGGTGCAGTCCGCAATCCATCCTGGTGAAAAATACGACACAGTCCGGCAACCAGTACGCTTTTGCCCACATCAGATGCCGTTCCCTGCAACATTATTGCCTGCGTCATGACGCCTCCTTCAGTGCGTTCTCTCGCATACAGCTAAAAAATTCAGCCTCTGTTTTACACAGCGGGAAACCTAACTGTGTATGCAGCTTCACCAGCCAGGGCTGAGTTAATCCTGCTTGTTCAATAAGATCCGTGCGGGCAAATACCTCACCCGGTGTGCCGTGCGTCAGCACTTCCCCTCGGCGTAAAACGTAAACTGCATCGCTAACTTCATAAATAAGATCGATATCATGACTGGAAATGACCACATGATTTCCTTGCGCCACAATGCGTTTAATAATCTCAATCATCTGCGCACGACCCGATGGATCAAGGCCCGCAGTGGGTTCATCCAGTAACAGATACTGCGCCTGCAACACCAGCGCCCCTGCAATCGCAACACGTTTCTTTTGCCCGTGGCTTAAGCATTGAATGGGCTGATGGCGGAAATGTTGCGCATCAACCAGCGTCAATGCATCGTCAACCCGTCGGGCAATTTCAGCCTCATCCACACCCAGATTGCGCAAACTGAATGCGATGTCACTGTCAATGTCGGTATAAAAGATTTGCTGATCGGGATCCTGAAATACGGTTGCCACCTGCTGGCGCAGCGCCAGCAGACCACGCTTGCTGTAATCCAGCGGTTTTCCTTGCCACATCACCGCCCCCTGCTGCGGGCGTAGTAAACCACTCAGATTCATAAACAGCGTAGATTTCCCGCAGCCGTTCGCTCCCACCAGTCCGGTGACAGCATGCGGAGAAAAGTCCAGCGTTAGCCCTTTAAGGATGGGGTCATCCTGATAGCGAAACCAAAGCGCTGAGGTGGCAAGCATACTTTTCCTTACAGGTGAAAATCACCCTGATACAGTTTGATATCCAGTGTGGTGGTCATTTGTTGATAGCGGATCAACACGCGCGTAAACAACAATCCCACCAGCATCGCCAGCGAACGATAGCTCAACGGCAAACTACGATAACCAAAACGCAGCGTTTGTGCGCGATGAATGGCGAGCGCTTCGTCTAACAGAATAAAAATAAAGCGCCAGGTCAGCAGGATCTGTTCAGTGAGCAGTCGTGGAACATGCGCACGTTTGAGCAGAATGATTAACTGCGGAAATGGCAAGTTAAGCACCAGCCAGAATGTTGCCGCCAGTGCCGCCAGACTACGCCAGAACGTCTCATTGGCGGTATGTAAGCCCGAGGAGGTGATCCCCAGCCAGTAGCTCCCCACCGGAAGGCTGGCCAGTAAGGTCTGCGGATCGCGACTGACGCTAAATAAAATCGTCACAACACCAACTACCAGAAACCCAAAGGGCAATGCCATCCAGCGGCACCAGCGCCAGAAAGAAATGCGCAGCAACCAGCAACTCAGAGCGGCAATAAGTAACAGCTCAATACCCTGCCCCATCGGGGGCAGAGTAAAGGCCAGGATCATCATCAGCAGCCAGAGCAGGAATTTCCGCTGTGGTGAGACATGAAACCAGCGGCTCTGGTAGCTAAGCCTGTCAAGCCCGGTCATCACGACGTTGTCTGCCCTTGGTGTAACCCAGAATGTAGAAAATGACCGCTGCACCAAGAGATCCCTGAAGCGTAAACAGCAGGCTTTCAATCTCTCCGCTGGCGGGTTCATACAACGGCTGGAACCATGGCTCATAATGAGGGGCGATAGCCTGAATCTGGCTTTCTGCTTCGCCATCCGAGCCACCGTATTCTCCGCCGTGGTTAATAAAGAACGGCAGGATCACCAGCGCCACCACCATCCCTAACAGAATCAGCGTCTTTTTCATCGTTAATGTCCTTGTGCCGTAATCAACTGACGTTTGGTTAACTGGTCGTAGATCATCACGGTCAGCAAGCCTTCCGCGATAGCAATTGGGATCTGCGTCAGACAGAAAATCCCCATAAATTTGATAATTGACCCCATCGCGCCTGCCCCCGGATCCGGGAAGGCGACACCCAACTGGACCGAGGTAACAAAATAGGTCACAAGATCCGCCAGCATAGCGCACAGGAAGACGCAGACATCACGACGGAACCCCGCGCGACAGGCCATCTTCCACACCATGTAACCCACTACCGGGCCAATAACCGCCATCGACATGCCGTTCGCGCCCAGCGTTGTCAAACCGCCATGAGCCAGCAGCAACGCCTGGAATAACAAGACGATCGCGCCAAGAATCGCCACGACTCCCGGCCCAAACAGAATAACGGCCAGACCGACCCCAGTCGGATGCGAGCAACTGCCTGTCACAGAAGGAATTTTTAGCGCCGACAGAACGAAAATAAACGCCCCACACAGTGCCAACAGAACTTTCTGGTGGTTATCTTCCTGCACGATTTGACGCAGGCGTACCAGTCCATACCACAGACAAGGTAAAAACAGCAGCCACCAGGCCAGCGCCCACATCGGCGGTAAAAAACCCTCCATAATGTGCATCGCGAACGCTTTTTCAGGGACAATCATCAGTAATAGCGCCGCGGCCAACCCGCTGAAAGACAGCTGTTTTAGCTGTTGTTCAAGCTTCATTGTGCATACTCCCACTGTTTGTTGACCAGAATGGTCGAGAAATAAGGCAGCGGCTGATCGTCACTCACTTCATTGAGATGACGCCAGCACTGCTCACCCGGCAGCGTGGCTTCTGACATCATTAACGCGCAGTCCAGCAGACCCTCTTGTTGTAGCAATGCCTTGATGCGCGCAAAACGACCATACACTTTCATCAGTACCAGACTGTCATGTTGCTTTAACGCCTGCTGGATTTCTGTTTCCGGTGCGGTACAGGAGACAACTGCCAGCGACTGCTGCTCCATAGCAAGCGGTGTTTTTGAGCGAGCGGCAATAGCGGCAAAAGAAGTCACACCAGGGACGATCTCTAACCAGTCAGGGCAGCCAATCCGCTGGAGTAAAAAGACCCAGGTACTAAACAGCATGGCGTCGCCGAGGGTGATAAAACCTACCTGCTTACCGGCATTCACTTCCTGTACCAACGCGGCAGCGACCTCGTCCCAGACGGCTTCTTTTTCCGCGCTGTCAGCACTCATAGGAAAATGGCAGCAGCGCACTTCAGTCTGTTCACCAATGTATTCACGCACGATCGACAGCGCCAGGCTATCCCCACCTTTACGCCCGGCTGGCGCATAGAGAATATCCAGTGCGCCAAGAGTGCGCGCTGCACGCACGGTGATCAGATCGGAAGCACCTGGTCCGGTGCTTAGTGCATACAATTTACCGCTCATGCTGCTTCCTCCAGCGCCACGTTCAGCGCCTGCTGTAAATGTGCCACGAACATGGCACGTACCGCCGGGTTCTCACCCAAACCACTTAACCACGGCGTGGCCGGAATTCCCGCAGCGTTGAATAACGTCTTCCACGAGTCATCTTCATCGGAAGCCATATCATTGATGGCGTGGTCGCCAGCAACTAGCATCAGCGGCATCAGATGCACCGCCGTTACGCCTTCCTGACGCAAACTTTCAATAATCACTTCCACTTCCGGATAGCTCTCCACTGCCCCTACACGGGCCGGAAAACGCTGCGCCGTCATCATGTGATCGAGACAGGCGTAGGCGGCAAACGCATGGTGACTAGCTCCGTGTCCCATAAACACCACTTTTTCACTCTCTTTAAGCGGCGGCATCTGTTGTTGCAGCGCCAGCATCAACTGCGCGTAATCATCGTGGCTACTCAGTAGCGGTACACCCAGCGTCAGGCGCGAAAACAGCGGGCGCATGCTCTGAACTTCACGGACAATTTTTTCGTATTCGTCACCGTTGATGATGTGCAGCGACTGAATAGCCACATCCTGATAGCCCTGCTCCGCCAGCTTTTGCAGTGCCTGCAGCGGCGTGTCGATATCGATGCCATCACGCTGTTTGAGCTTGCGGATGATCATCCCGGAGGTAAACGCCCGAAACAGATCGCGGTCAGGGCAACTGGCTGCAAGATCACGCTCACAGGCCACAATATTTTTCTCACAGGTGTCGTGGTAGCTGGTGCCAAAGCTGACCACCAGAAGCGCTTTCTTCATCTCTTACTCCTTAAGCAGCGGCCAGCCAGCGCGCTAAACGCGCCCCAAATGCGGCCTGACTTTCCAGTAACTCTTCTCCCGTCACCAAAGGTGCCGGACGTGTAATCACGATGCAGGGGATACCGGCATCCAGACAAGGTTGTACTTTTTCCTGATAACCGCCTTCCGCACCCGATGCTTTAGTGATAACCACATCAGCCAGACACTGGCGGTAGAACGCAGCATTAAACTCGGCGCTAAAAGGACCGCACAGTGCGAAAATTTCACCCACGCCAAAGCCCAAATCCGCACATTGCTGGATAACCTCAGGTACCGGCAGTACGCGAGCCAGCAGCGTTTTATCCGGCAATCCCGTACGCCAGATAGCCAGATCTTTACTACCGGTCGTCAGCAGTACGCGCTCACCGAAGCGTCGCGCTACATCGCAGGCTTGTTGAATACTCTGCACGGTGTACAAATGCGGGTGCGTTAAATCACTCAGTTGCTCAGGGCGCTGATAGCGGCTTAGCAGTACGCCTGCCGCTTCACATGCGCTCATGATGTTACGGCTCACCACTTCGGCATAAGGATGTGAAGCATCGATCACCCAGCGCGTACCATTTTCTTGCAGCCAGGCAATCATCTGCTCCCGCTCCAGGCGTCCACAGCGCACCTGACCTTTGATGTCGCCCGCCAGCTGTTTCCCTGTCGGTGTTGCAACCGACAGGGTATAGGCCACGTTTGCTGCATCCAGTTGCTGGCACAGCATGCGCGCATCGCTGGTGCCACCCATGACCAGTACATCTCCGTAATTCACAGCACATAACCCCGTGGCGTGATCATCAGGCCATCCTGAACATAGGTCGTTTTATTACCAACAATCACCAGACTGGTCATATCAACCGGTTCAAAGTCCATTTCACCCAGCGTGGTCAGCCATTTCTCCTGTTTTTTACGCCCCGCCGACTTCACGATCCCCACCGGTGTTTGCGCGCTTTTACTGGTCGAAAGCAGTTCAAAAGCACGCGCCAGGTGCCCTTCACGACCGCGGCTGCGCGGGTTGTAGAAACAGATAACGAAGTCAGCTTCACCTGCGGCAACAATGCGTTTTTCAATCACCGGCCATGGTGTTAACAGATCGCTGAGACTGATATGACAAAAGTCGTGCATCAACGGTGCGCCCAGCAAAGACGCCGCAGCAATACTGGCCGTCATCCCTGGAACCAGCTTGACCTCAACATCCAGCTTCTGCTTGCTGACCAGTTCGAGTACCAACCCGGCCATGCCATAAATCCCGGCGTCGCCACTGCTGATCAACGCCACGTTGTGCCCAGCCTGCGCCAGTTCAATTGCCGCCTGGCAGCGTTCAATCTCTTTGCACATACCGGTTTTGATCACCTGCTTATCACCAGTGAAGGCTTTTACCAGATGGGTGTATGTTTTATAGCCAACAATAATTTCTGCCGCCTGCAGTGCTTCAACGGCTTCCATGGTCATCATTGCCTGCGAGCCAGGGCCAATTCCAATTACGGTTAACATCAGTGTGAAACTCCCAAAGTAATAGTGACGCCCTGTTCACGCAGGGTCTCGCCTAACAGTTGTCCATGACTCAGTAGCCAGGCTGCAGGACCGGAAACACTTCCCGTGCCGACCGTTTTGCGTACAAACGACGAAGCAGGAAAACGGTGTTCATGCTCACGCAGCGCGTCAGCAGTAAAGGTTTCGAAAGGTACGCGACAGCAGGAGGCCAGTTGGATAAGTCCCTGTTCATCTTTTTTCAGCGTGATGCTGCCAATCGCTTTTAACGCCAGCGGATCGAGCCGCTGGGCTTCAAGTTGACGAGCAAGCAACTCGGCTAACAACGGAAATGGCGTATCACGGCGACAACCAATTCCAGCCACCACCCGCTGTGGCACCAGCTTCCAGTGCGGGATGGGCATTTCTGGTAAATCGGTGCGCAGAGTGATGCAAATTAACGCATCCAGTTCCGGTAATTGCGTGAGATCGGTTACGGTGATAAAACCACGGCGATCACAATGGCTGACGTCCTGTGCCAGTTCATCATCCCACCACAGCCCCACCCGTTTGTTGCTAACCAGCATCTGGTTGACAATTTTTACCACTGAGCGGAAATCGGTCATTCGCGCATTCAACTGGAACGCAAGCGTGTCCAGAGCCGCCATATCATTCACATCCGTCGCGGTCGTAATCACCGGATCAGCCCCCAGCATTCCCGCCAGATAACGCGCAAGGGCATTAGCGCCCCCCGCATGACCTGAGAGCAGGCTGATAACATGCTGGGCACGCTCATCAATCACCACGACCGCCGGATCGCAGAACTTGTCGTTTACCAGCGGGGCCAGTACGCGTACCGCAATACCGGTCGCGCCAATAAAAATCAGCGCTGAGTAGTTCGCAAAAGCGTCGCGCGCAGCATTGGCAAAACCGTTTTCGAACGGAAGAAATCCCTCCTCCAGCAACTTTTCACTGGTGAAACAGGTTACCGGCAGCATCGCCGCCAGACGCTTCGCAAGCGTCACGCCGCCCGGTGTCAGGCAAAACAGTGCAATAGATTCAGGCTTTACGGTATTCATGGCTAAAGTCCGCCGCATAGAGTTTGGAGTAGTGGTACTCCGAGCCCAGGAAATTACCGACCAGAATGAGCGCCGTTTTGCGGATCCCTGCATCGCGTACTTTGTCGCCGATATCAGCCAGGGTGCCGCGCACGGTCTGGCTTTCTGGCCAGGTCGCTTTGTAGATGACTGCCACTGGTGTGGTCGCCGGGTAACCGCCTTCAACCAGACGTTCAGCAACCCGGTGAATACGCTGGACAGAAAGATAAATCGCCATGGACGTCTGGTGGCTGGCAAACGACTCCAGCTGTTCACGTTCTGGTACCGGCGTGCGGCCCTCCAGGCGGGTAATAATCAGACTCTGTGAAACTTCAGGTACGGTGTACTCGACACCAAGTTCGGCCGCTGCACCGAGGAATGCGCTGACACCCGGTACAACCTGCCAGTCAATCCCACGTTTGGTCAGCTCTTCGCCCTGCTCACGCACAGAGCCATACAACGAGACATCACCAGTTTGCAGGCGTACTACGGTTTTTCCTGCCTTCACTCCGGCTTCCATCAGGTCGAGGATCTGCTCCAGATGCAGTTCCGCGCTGTCATGGCACTCAGCACCTGCCGGGCAATAATCCAGCAGTTCAGTGTTAATCAGCGACCCGGCGTAGATAACCACCTGCGCCTGTTGCAGCAAGCGGTAACCTTTAAGGGTGATCAGCTCACGATCGCCAGGACCAGCGCCAACAAACCACACACTACGGGGATCAAAAATCTCAGACATGGTTTCCTTCCTTCTGACAGGCGATAACAAAAACGGGATTATTCGGTTTGAAATAGTGACCACTACCGAGCACAGTCAGAGATGAAACCTGCATTTGCAGGCAATCCACCCTCTGTACGCCGAGATGGTCCAGATGAGCCAGGGCGGTATTCAGGTTTTCCTGAAGGATGAATGTCATCACCAACCGTCCTGCCGGATGCAGTTGACGCATCGACCAGTCAATCAGATCGGTCAGATGACCACCGCTGCCGCCCATAAAGATGGCATCGGCTTTTTCGGTGATGGTCATCGGCGCGATACCGGGAAAAATGTCGATATTCCCGCAGGCAAAATGCTGGCGATTTTCGTCCAGAAGCCTTAACGCATCAGGGTTACGCTCGATAGCCGTGACGCGCAGCGACGGATATTGCAACGCCGCTTCGATTGATACACTGCCGGTTCCTGCACCAATATCAATCAGGTGACTGGCACGGTGTAATTCAAGTTTTGAGAGGGCAAGTGCGCGTACCGCTTCTTTGGTCATCGGCACTTTCCCTCCACGCAGAAAAAGCTCATCTTTCATCGAGGATCACCACTGCATTCATGTCATAGTCGGCATTAATTTCACTGAGAGGCAGGCAGTGGATACGCTCATTTTCCATCGCCAGGTTTTCGCCAATCACCATCCAGCGATGTCCCTTACCCCGTGCAATCAGTTGATGGGCGATTTCACGCGGGCCGCACAGGGCATCCGTGACCATGGCCACTTTGTTATGTCGAGCCAGCTCATCGAAACAAACGTTGCGACCGTGGCTACTGGTGAGCCACATGTCGTTCATATCAATGCCGGACTGCGCACAAAGGTACTGCACCGCACTAATACCGGGAATAATGCGCACATTTTCGATGCCAAAGTGCGCCACCATCCGGGTACCGATGCCGTAAAACAGAGGGTCACCAGACGCCAGCACCACCACGTGTCGGTCCTGATGAGCGCTAATCCAGCCCAATAACTCCGGGATGTTGGCCCCGAGGACAAACTGTTCACCGGTAAAATTCGGGAACTGCTGCAGATGCCGCTTGCCACCGACAAGAACATCCGCTGTTGCGACCGCATCGCGCGCCGCCGGCGTCATCAGATGCAACCCCGCGGGCCCCATCCCTACAACAGTTAACATTGCATCTCCTCCGCAATCTCGGCGACAGGACGGTTGCTACCAAGGATCTGGTTATCAAAAGAGAACATAATGGCGTCGCAGGTCGGGGGATTTTTCGTAAAGCGCAAAGTTTGCAGAACGCGCATGCAGATACGCTTAGCCAGATGGTTATAGATATGCTGAAAGCCGTATGCGTCGATGTGCTCCATCGCGGCTTCAGTAGTATCGCAGTCACTGACCAGCGTCAGTAACTCCAGCGGGGCACCAAGCAATGCCAGATGGGCAACAAGTGTCTCCATACGGGCATCGGCAATATGGCTATGGGTATGGAAAATTCCTGCTGCTATTTTAATGAGCTTACCAGGATGGCCAACCAGGACGATTTGTCGGAACCCAAGGCGTACCGCCTCTTCAATCATGTAACCCACGAAGTTACTCATGGTGACGACAACCTGCGTATCGATCCCCATCTGTTCGCGGACGAAACGTTCACCGTGGTTGCCCGGCACCAGCACGACGCGATCCAGCCCGGCGGCACGTTTGATTTCGAGTTCCAGCGACAGTGAACGCTTCCAGCTTTCTTCCGACATCGGTGTAACGATACCGGTGGTACCAATGATGGAAATACCGCCCAGAATACCAAGACGCGAGTTGTAGGTTTTTTGCGCCCGTTCTTCACCTTCTGGAGCGAAGATTTCAATTTGCGCTCCGCGATTTGGTCCGATAGCCTCACGTACGGCAGATTCAATCGTCTGGCGAGGCGTTCGGTTAATCGCCGAACTCCCCACCGGCAGGCCAATACCTTTGCGAGTCACCGTACCGACGCCTTCACCACCCTGTAAGCGGATTTCTCCGCTATCGTCTAACGTTACACGGGCGAAAATCAGCATGCCATGCGTGGCGTCCACGTCATCGCCACCATCTTTGCGGATGGAGGCAATAGCCTGCTGTCCTTCAATGTGCGGCGACTCAACATTCAGACATAGCGTCACACCGGAAGGCGTCACAATTGAAACCTGATGGATCAAATGCTGACGCAATACCATCAGCGCAGCCACTTTCGCTGCCGCCGTCGCACAAGATCCTGTGGTGTATCCTTTGCGCAGTGCTTTTCCGTTATGCCATACCGGAGCATCGAAGGGTTGGTCGCTCATCGCTCCCCCTGCATGTGGTAGAGCATAGCGTTGACGATAGCGGCGGCGACATTGCTCCCCCCTTTGCGGCCTAAGGCGGCAATAGCTGGCAAGTTACTTTGCGTCAGTGCATCTTTCGACTCTTCCGCGCCGACAAAACCTACCGGTACGCCGACCACGCCACTGACGGCAACATCGTGCTCAAGCAGGCGGAACAGCGCCGTCGGTGCGTTACCGAAGACAAACAGCTTTTCGCCTTCTTCCTTCACTGCAATATCGACGGCCGCCATTGAACGGGTGATCCCCTGTTCTTTTGCCGCACGCACCACGCGCGGGTCGCTGATATAGCAGCGGCACTCACCGCCAAATTTTGCCAGCAGTGTTTTATTGATCCCGGAAAGCGCCATCGTGGTATCAGTGTAAATCACGCTCGGACGACGTAGCGCGGCGCAAAAATACTCCAGCACATCACTGGAAAACCAGAGAATGTCCAGCCAGTCAAAGTCTGCCGTGGTGTGGATAACCCGCTTAATGATGGCCTCATGTAACGGACTAGCAAACTGATAGTCCGGACGGGTTTCACTGATGATCTCACCAATAATGTCGAAACTTTTGGCCTCAATCGCCTGGGGTTGCTGGATATATTGCATAGTATTGTCCTCAGGCTACACCGACCAGCAGCCACCGCAGCGCGATAAATAGCGCCAGTGCCAGCGTCGATGCTACCCACATCAATCGAATCGTTTGGGAAATGTCGTCTACCGAAATATCTCGTTGTGCATCACCAATCCACGGTTTCTCAACACGCTCGCCAAAGTAGTCATTAGGACCACCCAGACGAATACCTAATGCTCCGGCAACAGTTGCTTCCGACCATGCACAGTTTGGGCTGCTGTGGTTGTAGCGATCGCGCCAGCCAATATGCAATGCGCGTGAGCCGTCTTTACGGCATAAGAATGCCGCCACACCCAGCAGCAGCCAGCTTAGTCTTGCAGGAATAAAGTTTGCGACATCGTCCAGACGCGCGCTGACCATACCGATTGCACGGTATTTTTCATGCTTGTAACCGACCATAGAGTCCAGGGTATTCACCGCCTTGTAGGCCATCGCCAGCGGGGCGCCACCAAGAAAAAGGAAGAACAGCGGTGCGATGATGCCGTCAACAGTGTTTTCAGCAACGGTTTCCACCACTGCGCGATTGATCTGTTGCGGTTGTAATTGCGAGGTGTCACGGCCCACAATCCATGAGAGTTTCTCACGGCTTTCAGCAAGATTATTGGCACGCAGTGGACGCTCAACATCCCGTGCGGCGTCAGCGAGGCAACGCCCCGCCAGCACGGTAAAGATCATCCAAATTTCAATACCCCAGCCAAGCCAGGGGTGAATTGACTGAGCCAGTGTCAGTACGCCCCAGCACACGCCCCAGGTCAGCCCAACAACGACTATCCACATTACTGCGCCACCAATACGCAGCATCATGTCGCTATGACAGTAACGTCGAATCATTCGCTGAACGGCTGAAATAAGATTACCAATCCAGCGTACCGGGTGCGGCCAGTTCGGCGGGTCACCAATGAAAAAATCAAGAAGCCAGGCAATACACCATGCGAGCAGTGTCATAGCACACTCCTTGCCGCCGCCAGCCAGTGATTAAGCATTTCAGGACGCTGAGCAAAATGAACGTGCAGATAGCTGGCGAAAGTATTGCCCATTTGCCAGCCACCAGACCATGATTGCAATGTTTTACCATCACGAACCTTACGGCAGGCCATCACAGCTGGAGTTTCAGGGGTAAAGTCGGAATAATGGAATTCATGTCCGCGCAGCACTTCGCCTGGTGCCGCCAGCAATGTTTGCTCAACAGCCCGCGCTTCACAGTAGCCAAAGCGGGTCAGACGCTTACCCATTTTGCTGTGACCTGGAATAATATCCGCCATCGGCCAGATATCGCCGTTGCTATCCTCCAGCGAGCTTCCAAGATACATAAGACCGCCGCACTCTGCGTAAATCGCAACGCCGCGCTGATGCGCTGAACGCAGTTGCACCAGCATGTTGGTATTGCCGGAAAGTGTCGCAGCGTGCAATTCAGGATATCCGCCGCCCAACCAGATCATCTGGCAATCAGGTAGATGGCTGTCGTGTAACGGACTAAAACGCACGATGTTGATACCCGCACGTTCCAGTAGCGTAATGTTGTCCGGGTAGTAGAAGTTGAATGCTTCATCATCTGCGATGGCAAGCGTTAACCCGGCGCCTGCATCAGCGGCAGGAAGCGCGGGCCACTCGCCAACAGGTTGGGTATCTATTTGGCTTAGCGTCAGGAGGGCGTCGATATCCAGCGTTTGCTCAAGCGTTGCGGCAAATTCCTGCCATGGCTGCTGATTAACAACCGACTCACGCGCGGTGACTAATCCAAGATGACGTTCCGGGAGAGCCACGCCTTCCACTCGGGGAACATACCCTAAAACAGGCACTGAACAGTAGCGCTCAATCGCCACTTTAAGTAACTGGTAATGGGTTTCGCTGTTAACCCGATTAACGATTACACCGGCAATATTTAAGGAGGGGTCAAAATGCTGAAAACCCATCACCGTCGCGGCGATAGAGGTTGAAACGGCTTTACCATCAACCAACAAGATGACCGGACAACCCAACTGTTTTGCCATTGCGGCGGTACTACAGTAGTCAGGATCTGTTCCATAGCCGTCATACAATCCCATAACGCCTTCGATAACCGCGATATCCGCATGCTGCATCTGATCGCAAAATAAGGCGTTGAGTGTAGGAATGGGGAGCATAAAGCTATCAAGATTACGGGAAGCCGTACCGCATACAGCGGTATGCCAGGCGGTATCAAGGTAGTCAGGACCAACTTTGCAAGGCTGAACACGCAAACCACGTTTTTTCATCAGGCTTAGCAAACCCAGCGTCACCGTAGTTTTACCACAGCCGCTTCCGGTACCTGCAAGAACAAACGCGTGAAAATTGGCCGCCATACCCTGATCCTGTTCAGGGTGGTAGGGGTGTATAGATACCCAGTCTCTCGACTGTATGCATCTGCGCAACCCACTTCCCACCGAAGTTGTTGGTAGTCACTGACAGGCAGGTCTTCTGGCTTAGCGTCAATCTCACCCGTCCTTCCCAATCTTGCGATCAGTGGTCTATACGGGGTCGTCAGCATCACAGCAGCGGGGGCTGCGGGGGATTCTCACCCCCTTCCCTACCACAAACGTGGCAAACCTGTCAGCTCAGGAGCCTGTTCTAATTAAGCTCCGGACCATGAGATGAATTATCACACCTCATGACAAAATTTCATTTTAAATATTTTCTTGCGTTTACTTAGCCAATGTTATCTCTTCATTAAGCTTATTCTTATGCTTACATTCCAAATGAAAGCATCAATAAATAATAAAGAAAGTCATTCACCCAGACACTGTATCTCATCACAAAAATAAAAACTGGTGCAGTTTATCCTTCCAACGCTATTACTTTGTTGCGCTATGACAATTTATTGACTGCTATCTCTAATTTTCATTTTATAATGACGGACATACAATACGATATCAAAAATCGGCAATAGCAAATTATTGCTATTTATGCCGACTCGCCAGATGAAGCAACATTAATTTGTTGACGAAAAGCCTGTGGCGTAACCTGATAGGTCTGGCGGAATACTTTGCAAAAATAACTGGTTTGTGAAAAACCTAAATTACGCGCAATGCTGGCGATGCTCCAGTCACTATGGCATAGCAACTCTTTAGCACTGGCCATTCGCTGTTGGTTTACCCAGGCATTAAATCCAATACCCTGATATTTTTTGAACAGCTTACTGAAATAGTACGGGCTCAGGTAAACATGAGAAGCCACATCCTCAAGGCGCAGCTCATCCGATAAATGAGCATCAATGTAGCGCAGCGCCTTTTTCATTTTGCTGTCATGAGGCGTCGGGCTACGACTCGTTTTTGCCGGCTCTGATTGCTGTGGGTTGTCCTTGATAACAACAAAATTCAGTTGTTTCTTAAGACAATTTTCGACGATAAGCTTCAGAAGATCCGCAGAAGCGATGACTCTTGAGTAATCCATTTCAGGAACATTGCGAAATTCACTGACCAGTTCCGGATCGGCTTGCCAGCGATCGTCGACGTTCAAAATATCAACTAATCCAACATCATTGCTTAGACGAACCTGCCCGCACAAAACAAACCCAACCAGGTGGCCCGCGATCACTAAAGGAATCGAGAAATCGGTGAGTCCGGCATGGCAGCGGTAAATACAGGGTTGATCGGATTTTGATGCTTCGAGTCCTCCACAGCGATCGCTCATTCGGCAACGTGTGCTGTGCTGAGGATGCTGGCGCATCAACTGGCAAAATGGGGTGAAATTAAATAACTCAGAAATTTCATCACCGTGAATATTGACAACCACAACAGCCAGACTGGTGGCTTGTGCAAAATCCTGTGCGATTTTATTAATGAGTTCTGAGTTCAGGGCGCTCGCAGAAATCATGATAAAACCTCTCAGTTAATTTATTGTTATAAATAAAACATATTATTTACATCCACTTTTCATCTTGCTACCCGGAGCAAGATGAAAAAAGGTGTAATGGACCATAACAAAAGTCTCCCATTCTTGGGAGACTTTTTAACCGGTTCAGGAAACCGGATCACGAAATCAGTTTTTACATTTCATAAATAGGCATTTTCCGTGAAGCTAACCCTCATTATCCTCCAGCTTGCACGTATTACAGGGTAAATTTTTGCCAATGAAATAACGATAAATTGCTGCCCCGGCGCAGGCACCGATAATGGGAGCTACAATCGGTACGATGAAGTAGGGAATGTCACGTCCCCCCGTCATCGCAATATCGCCCCATCCGGCAAACCATGCGAAAAGTTTAGGGCCGAAATCACGAGCAGGGTTCATTGCGAATCCAGTGAGCGGACCGGTAGATGCGCCGATAACGGCAACCAGAATACCAATTAGCAGAGGTGCCAGTGGCCCTTTGGGAACACCGTTGCCATCATCGGTAAGCGCCATGATCATGCCCATCAGAATAGACGTAATCACCACCTCTACCAGTGCGGCCTGCCAGACACTCAGTGCAGCAGCGGGATACGTACTAAAAATACTGGCAAGCTGCAGGCTTTCCAGGCTGCCACGAACCATATGATTAGCCGTTTCAAACTCTACAAATAAACTTCCATACAACAAATAGGCCAGTAATGCACCACCAAAGGCACCTGCCACCTGCGCTATGCTGTAGGGCAAAACTTTACGTCCTGGGAAACAGGCAAACAGCCATAAAGCAATAGTAATGGCAGGATTGAGATGCGCACCAGAAATCCCGGCGGTCAGGTAGACAGCAAGCGAGATCCCCAGACCCCATATGATGCATATCTCCCATAACCCCAAACTTGCACCGGCGACTTTCAGGGCGCTAAGACATCCAATACCAAAAAACAAAAACAGTCCGGTACCCAAAAACTCGGCAATGCATTGCGCTTTTAGAGAATCGTTCATTATGACACCTTCTAAGCAGAGTGCGTGTCTGTACCAGCAAACTCCTTGCTGGCAGTAGAATACATCGAGGCTTACTATAAAAAGCGTTGCCTACAAATTGTTGGCAACATCAGAACGATATGCTCTTAAAAATCGTGTTGCGATAACAAATTATTGCAATCACGTTTATTAAAACAAGCACGAAAGCGGGTTGAAATCCTAATAAAGTGAAATTTTAAGAATGACAAAATATTGTTCAGGGCAGATTTCCGTTTTCAAACAAACATCACAATTCCATTTTTAGCGCATAGCAAAGGATATTTAATCTGTCACCACTAAAAATGTAAATCTGGAATTGACATAACCAAATTATCACATTAACAAAATCATTAATATTCAATAAAAACAAGATCATATAATAAAAAATAGCAATTTTATATCACCCGAACATCACTATTTTTTCACTCTCACTTTCAAGTCAGCCATTCTTTTTCCTCGCTTCTTTTTATAGTCATGAAAATCGGGACAACCCAGGCGAGGTCTTTATGCAACAAGAAGCGTTAGGAATGGTAGAAACCAAAGGCTTGACTGCGGCCATAGAGGCTGCAGACGCAATGGTGAAGTCAGCCAATGTGATGCTGGTCGGCTACGAAAAAATTGGTTCAGGGCTGGTAACCGTTATTGTTCGCGGCGATGTAGGCGCTGTAAAAGCTGCAACAGATGCTGGTGCAGCAGCCGCACGTAACGTGGGTGAAGTGAAAGCCGTACACGTGATCCCACGCCCTCATACCGATGTAGAAAAAATCTTACCGAAGGGAATTAGCTAATGAGCAGCAATGAACTGGTTGAACAGATCATGGCGCAGGTGATTGCTCGTGTGGCAACACCGGAGCAAAAGGCTACCCCTGAAAATAATCATCCAACACGAGAAACGGCTATGGCAGAAAAGAGCTGCAGTTTAACGGAATTTGTCGGCACGGCGATTGGCGATACCGTCGGTCTGGTGATCGCAAACGTAGACAGCGCCTTACTGGACGCGATGAAGCTTGAAAAACGCTATCGCTCCATTGGCATCCTTGGCGCACGAACAGGTGCTGGTCCACACATCATGGCCGCAGATGAAGCGGTAAAAGCAACAAATACTGAAGTCGTCAGTATTGAGCTTCCCCGTGATACCAAAGGCGGTGCGGGTCACGGCTCGCTGATTATCTTAGGCGGCAACGATGTTTCCGATGTGAAACGCGGAATCGAAGTCGCTCTGAAAGAGCTTGATCGCACATTTGGTGATGTCTACGGCAATGAAGCCGGGCACCTCGAGTTGCAATACACCGCGCGAGCCAGTTACGCGCTGGAAAAAGCCTTTGGGGCGCCAATTGGCCGTGCCTGTGGCGTTATCGTCGGCGCACCGGCATCCGTTGGTGTGCTGATGGCTGACACCGCACTGAAATCCGCCAACGTTGAAGTGGTGGCTTATAGCTCCCCTGCACATGGCACCAGTTTCAGTAACGAAGCCATTCTGGTCATTTCCGGTGACTCCGGCGCCGTGCGTCAGGCCGTCATCTCCGCCCGTGAAATCGGTAAAACCGTGCTGGCGACCCTCGGTTCTGAACCGAAAAACGATCGTCCGTCCTACATCTGATATCAGTGAGGCTGATTCATGAGATCGAAAAGATTTGAAGCACTGGCGAAGCGCCCTGTGAATCAGGACGGCTTTGTTAAGGAGTGGATCGAAGAAGGCTTCATTGCGATGGAAAGCCCGAACGACCCTAAACCGTCTATTAAAATCGTTAACGGCATGGTCACTGAACTGGATGGTAAAGCCGCCGGCGAATTTGACTTAATTGACCATTTTATTGCTCGCTACGGTATTAATCTGGCGCGCGCAGAAGAAGTGATGGCGATGGACTCAGTCAAACTCGCCAATATGCTTTGCGATCCCAATGTGAAGCGCAGGGACATAGTTCCGCTGACAACTGCGATGACTCCGGCAAAAATTGTCGAAGTGGTTTCACACATGAATGTCGTTGAGATGATGATGGCAATGCAGAAAATGCGTGCCCGTCGTACCCCTTCTCAGCAAGCGCATGTTACTAACGTAAAAGACAACCCAGTGCAGATTGCAGCGGATGCTGCAGAAGGCGCATGGCGTGGATTTGACGAACAGGAAACAACCGTTGCCGTAGCACGTTACGCTCCATTTAACGCTATTGCTCTGCTGGTAGGTTCGCAGGTTGGGCGTCCTGGCGTATTAACCCAGTGTTCACTGGAAGAAGCTACCGAACTGAAACTGGGCATGCTAGGCCACACCTGCTACGCAGAAACCATTTCTGTGTACGGTACTGAACCGGTATTTACCGACGGCGACGACACCCCATGGTCAAAAGGCTTCCTGGCCTCTTCTTACGCTTCTCGCGGTCTGAAAATGCGCTTTACCTCCGGTTCCGGCTCAGAAGTTCAGATGGGTTACGCCGAAGGCAAATCGATGCTTTACCTGGAAGCCCGCTGCATTTACATCACCAAAGCCGCTGGCGTGCAAGGGTTACAGAATGGCTCCGTCAGCTGCATCGGCGTCCCTTCCGCTGTACCGTCAGGTATCCGCGCGGTACTGGCCGAAAACCTGATCTGTTCTTCTCTGGATCTGGAGTGCGCTTCCAGTAACGACCAAACCTTTACTCACTCGGATATGCGTCGTACTGCTCGTCTGCTGATGCAATTCCTGCCAGGTACTGACTTCATCTCTTCCGGTTATTCTGCCGTTCCGAACTACGACAACATGTTTGCCGGTTCTAACGAAGATGCTGAGGACTTTGACGACTATAACGTTCTCCAGCGTGACCTGAAAGTGGACGGTGGACTGCGCCCTGTTCGTGAAGAAGACGTCATCGCCATTCGTAACAAAGCCGCCCGCGCACTACAGGCCGTGTTTGCCGGAATGGGATTACCACCGATCACCGATGAAGAAGTTGAAGCAGCTACTTACGCCCACGGTTCGAAAGATATGCCGGAGCGTAACATTGTTGAAGACATCAAATTTGCACAAGAGATCATCAATAAAAACCGTAACGGCCTGGAAGTGGTGAAAGCCCTTGCCCAGGGAGGGTTTACTGATGTTGCTCAGGACATGCTCAACATCCAGAAAGCCAAGTTAACCGGAGATTATCTGCATACCTCCGCCATTATCGTCGGCGACGGACAAGTGCTATCCGCAGTCAATGACGTCAACGATTATGCCGGTCCGGCAACAGGTTATCGCCTGCAAGGCGAACGCTGGGAAGAAATTAAGAACATCCCCGGCGCACTTGATCCCAACGAGCTTGGCTAAGGGGTGAACAATGGAAATCAATGAAAAGCTGCTGCGCCAGATAATTGAAGATGTGCTGTCTGAAATGCAGACCAGCGACAAACCCGTCTCTTTTCGCGCGTCCACAACAGCAGTTGTACCACAAACAACGGCTCAAGGTGACAGCTTTCTGACCGAGATTGGCGAAGCCAAACAGGGCCAGCAACAAGATGAAGTGATTATTGCTGTTGGTCCGGCATTCGGTCTGTCCCAAACCGTCAATATCGTCGGCATACCACACAAGAATATCTTGCGTGAAGTGATCGCCGGTATTGAAGAGGAAGGCATTAAAGCACGTGTCATTCGCTGTTTTAAATCCTCCGACGTGGCGTTTGTCGCAGTAGAGGGTAACCGTCTGAGTGGTTCCGGTATTTCAATCGGTATCCAGTCAAAAGGCACTACGGTTATCCACCAGCAGGGATTACCGCCGCTTTCTAACCTGGAGTTATTCCCCCAGGCTCCGCTTCTGACACTGGAAACCTATCGTCAGATCGGTAAGAACGCTGCGCGATATGCCAAGCGTGAATCTCCGCAGCCGGTCCCTACGCTGAATGATCAGATGGCGCGTCCGAAATACCAGGCGAAATCGGCCATTCTGCACATTAAAGAGACCAAATACGTCGTGACGGGCAAAAACCCGCAGGAACTGCGCGTTGCGCTTTGATAAAGGATAACTCCATGAATACCGACGCAATTGAATCGATGGTTCGGGATGTGTTGAGCCGAATGAACAGCCTGCAGGGAGAGACAACCACTCCTGCTACGGCCAGTTCATCAACTCATACCGCAAAAGTCACGGATTACCCTCTCGCGAATAAACATCCGGAGTGGGTAAAAACCGCCACAAACAAAACCCTGGATGACTTCACGCTCGAAAATGTGTTGAGCAACAAAGTCACGGCACAGGATATGCGTATCACACCTGAAACGCTGCGCATTCAGGCTGATATTGCCAAAGATGCCGGACGTGACCGGTTGGCGATGAACTTTGAGCGAGCTGCAGAACTAACCGCTGTACCTGACGACCGCATCCTTGAAATTTACAACGCGCTACGTCCATACCGCTCAACGAAAGACGAGCTAATGGCCATCGCAGACGATCTCGAAAACCGTTATCAGGCAAAGATCTGTGCAGCTTTCGTTCGTGAAGCGGCAGCACTGTATGTTGAGCGTAAAAAACTCAAAGGCGACGATTAATATCAGGAAAATACGATGCGATATATAGCTGGCATTGATATAGGCAACTCATCAACAGAAGTCGCTCTCGCCACTCTGGATGAGGCTGGCACGCTGAGCATTACCGACAGTGCACTGGCAGAAACTACCGGAATTAAGGGCACATTGCGTAATGTGTTTGGTATTCAGGAGGCGCTTACGCTTGCGGCAAAAAATGCAGGCATCAATGTCAGCGATATTTCGCTCATCCGTATTAACGAAGCCACTCCAGTCATAGGTGATGTGGCGATGGAAACGATCACCGAAACCATCATCACCGAATCGACCATGATCGGCCACAACCCCAAAACGCCTGGCGGCGTGGGGTTAGGTGTTGGCGTCACGATTACACCGGAAGAGTTGTTAACCCGTCCGGCTGATATTCCTTACATCCTGGTGGTGTCATCAGCATTCGATTTCGCCGATGTCGCCACCATGATTAATGCCTCTGTTGGCGCAGGATATCAATTATCGGGCGTTATTTTGCAGCAGGACGATGGCGTTCTGGTCAGTAATCGCCTGAACAAACCGTTACCTATCGTTGATGAAGTGCTCTATATCGACCGTATCCCATTAGGGATGCTGGCCGCCATTGAGGTCGCCGTTCCAGGCAAGGTTATTGAGACACTTTCCAACCCATACGGCATTGCGACAGTTTTTAACCTCGACGCGAACGAGACCAAAAATATTGTCCCCATGGCACGCGCGCTGATTGGCAACCGCTCTGCTGTTGTGGTGAAAACTCCGTCAGGTGATGTGAAAGCACGTGCAATTCCGGCCGGGAATATTGAACTCCAGTCACAGGGACGTACCGTTCGCGTCGACGTCGCCGCTGGTGCCGAAGCGATTATGAAAGCAGTTGGTGAATGTCCAAAGCTTGATAACGTTACCGGTGAAGCTGGAACCAATATTGGCGGCATGCTGGAGCACGTACGCCAGACCATGGCTGAATTAACCAACAAACCTAGCCATGAAATCTTCATTCAGGATTTGTTGGCTGTTGATACCTCAGTTCCCGTCAGCGTGACGGGCGGACTGGCCGGAGAGTTTTCGCTGGAGCAGGCAGTTGGAATTGCCTCAATGGTGAAATCAGATCGCCTGCAAATGGCGATGATTGCCCAAGAGATCACACAAAAGCTCAATATTGACGTCCAGGTTGGCGGTGCTGAAGCCGAAGCAGCTATTTTAGGTGCTCTCACTACGCCAGGCACCACCCGTCCGTTGGCCATTCTGGATCTCGGCGCGGGTTCTACAGACGCCTCCATTATTAATCCCAAAGGCGAAATTATTGCCACACATCTGGCGGGGGCAGGCGATATGGTCACGATGATTATTGCCCGCGAACTGGGGTTGGATGATCGATATCTCGCAGAAGAGATCAAAAAATATCCGCTGGCAAAAGTTGAGAGCTTGTTCCACCTTCGTCACGAAGATGGCAGTGTTCAGTTTTTCCCTACCCCCTTGCCACCAACAGTATTTGCACGCGTTTGTGTGGTGAAACCTGATGAATTAGTGCCATTACCAGGGGATCTGGCACTGGAAAAAGTCAGAGCCATTCGCCGCAGCGCGAAGGAGCGAGTCTTTGTCACTAATGCGCTGAGAGCGTTACGTCAGGTCAGCCCAACCGGCAACATTCGCGACATCCCCTTTGTGGTTCTGGTCGGAGGATCCTCTCTGGATTTTGAAGTACCACAACTGGTTACGGATGCGTTGGCGCACTATCGACTGGTAGCGGGTCGAGGCAACATCCGGGGTACTGAAGGTCCCCGCAACGCGGTCGCGACAGGGTTGATCCTCTCCTGGTACAAGGCGTTCGCTCATGGAAAGTAATCTCACCACACCAGCTATCGTGATCTGCACCGTAGGGGACTGCACCTCACGCTGGAATGACGTATTGCTGGGTATTGAAGAGGAAGGGATCCCCTTTGTTATACGGGAAACCCATTCTACCGACATTATCCACAACGCATGGCTAGCTGCATGCCAATCGCCGTTGCTCGTCGGCATTGGATGCGATCAGGAAAAACTGGTTGTGCACTACAAAAACCTACCTACATCAGCACCACTTTTTACGCTGATGTATCAACAAAATAGCCACGATCGTCGGAGCATTGGTAACAACGCTGCGCGGCTGGTTAAAGGCATCCCTTTCAGGGAATGCCACTCATAACCCACAGGAGAAAAGCAGTATGAATAACGCACTGGGACTGGTTGAAACAAAAGGGCTTGTCGGCGCTATTGAAGCCGCTGATGCCATGGTGAAATCCGCAAACGTGCAGTTGGTTGGCTATGAAAAAATCGGCTCTGGCCTGATTACGGTCATGGTTCGTGGCGATGTTGGTGCGGTTAAAGCTGCAGTTGATGCAGGGAGTGCTGCAGCCAGTGCTGTTGGCGAGGTGAAATCCTGCCACGTTATCCCGCGTCCACACAGCGACGTTGAAGCTATTTTACCTAAGTCCGCGTAAGCCGTAGCAAAAGGAGCACAGCGTGAAGCAATCACTGGGATTACTTGAAGTTAGTGGTCTGGCGTTAGCCATCAGTTGCGCGGACGTCATGGCGAAAGCCGCATCCATCACGCTGGTGGGTCTCGAAAAAACCAACGGCTCAGGCTGGATGATGCTCAAAATCATCGGTGATGTGGCCTCCGTTCAGGCGGCCATTTCCACCGGTGCCAGCTTTGCAGATCTTCGGGATGGCCTGGTCGCTCACAGAGTCATTTCCAGACCTGGGGAAGGCATCCTTTCCCACAGTGTCATGACAGAGCCTGAGCCAGCCCCCGAGCCAACACCAGCCGTGGCGGAAGAAGAAGTAATTGTGGAAAACGTAATCTCCGAAGCCCCCCAAAATGCAGAGTTAATTAGCTGCAATCTGTGTCTTGACCCTGCCTGTTCGCGTCAAAAGGGAGAGCCTCGCTCACTTTGCCTGCACTCCGGCAAACGAGGTGAAGAATAATGGATAAACAGCTACTGGAAACAACCGTCAGCAAAGTACTGGATGAAATGCGCGAACGCCCTATTCCGCTGGGGATCTCTAATCGCCATATCCATCTTTGTGCTGCAGATTATGATCGCCTGTTCCCAAATCAGCCTATTAGCGAGAAAAAAGGGTTGTTACAGCCAGGGCAATACGCGGCAGACCAGACCGTAACGCTTGTGGGACCCAAAGGTCAGTTAAAAAATGTGCGTTTACTTGGGCCACTGCGTAGCACCAGCCAGGTCGAAATTTCACGCACTGACGCGCGCACGCTGGGTATAGCTGCGCCGCTACGCATGTCAGGCAATATCCAGGGTACGCCAGGCATTCGTCTTGTCAGCCCTTTTGCCGAACTGGACTTAGCATTCGGGGTAATTGTCGCCCAGCGCCATATTCATATGTCACCACTTGATGCGCTGATCCTGCGTGTCTCACATGGCGATAAAGTCTCCGTGGCCATCAATGGCGACGAACGCAGACTTATTTTCGATAACGTCGCCGTTCGTGTTTCACCCGACATGCGTCTTGAGATGCATATCGATACTGATGAAGCCAATGCCGCGGGTGCTGATAATCCACAGGCATTTGCCACACTGGTGGCCTCACGATGAACAACGAACTGCTGCAACGCATCATTGAGGAGGTTGTTTCCCGATTAAAAAAACGCGCGGAAAGCACACTCTGCGTGAGCGTCGCGCAGTTACGGGAAGTTGATACCCGGACGGTATGTTGTCAGTACTCAACGCTGCACATCCTGCAGGTAGATCTGTCTTTGCTGGCACAAATTGCTGAACACGACGCGTCCTGCGAGTCAGTAGTAACGATCCTCGAAGCACTGGCCTGCGGAGTCCGCGTGAAGATATCACTGCAACATCGACTGTTACCGGCGATCCCCGTGAGGAAACTCGCCCGACTGCCAGTGGAATTCAGCGATGAGCACGGACAAAACATCATTCTGCATCCCGAAACACTTTTAAGTTATGCCGACGTAGCCCGGTTGAAGGATGGATTTCTGGTAATACGCCGTCGATGTGTCGTTACCGCATTGGCTCAGGAAGCAGTCAATACGCGGAATGTCCAATTAATTAAGCAGGAGTGAACCATGCATCTGGCACGAGTTACAGGCGTCGTGGTTTCCACGCAAAAGTCGCCATCACTGGTCGGAAAAAAACTTTTGCTGGTACGTCGGGTATGCGCCGATGGGGAACTTCCCGCCTCCCCTGTGAGCGGGGATGAAGTCGCGGTTGATTCTGTAGGTGCAGGAACCGGCGAACTGGTATTACTCAGCAGTGGTTCCAGTGCCAGACACGTTTTTTCCGGCCCAAATGAGGCTATCGATCTGGCCATTGTCGGCATTGTCGACACGCTTTCTCGATAGGAGGAACTATGGCGATTTATACCCGAACTGGCGATGCCGGTACCACAGCACTCTTTACCGGGCAGCGCGTCAGTAAAACGCATCCACGCGTTGAAGCATACGGTACGTTGGATGAACTCAATGCTGCGCTGAGTCTGTGCGTCTGCGCAGTGAAAAGCCAACAACACCGACTCTTACTTGAACAAATTCAAGTGCAGCTCTTTTGGTTTAGTGCGGAGCTTGCCAGCGAAAGCGAACAGCCGACGCCAGAACAGCGTTACATCAGCTCGGAAGAAATTGCGGCCCTGGAAGCCGCTATCGATACCGCTATGGGGCGAATCCCCCCCCTGCATAGTTTTATTTTACCGGGCCGCTGCGAAGCTGCGAGCCGTCTGCACCTTGCTCGTACGCTTGCCCGCCGCGCAGAAAGACGGCTTGTCGAACTCTCAGCAGATGTCTCTATCAGACATGTGCTGATGCGGTATATCAATCGCCTGTCCGACTGCTTATATGCACTCGCTCGTGCCGAAGATCATGACGCCCATCAGGCCGACATCATTCGGAAAGTGACTGAGCGCTATCTGGCTACAACCCAAACAATAACCACAAATGAGTCTGCAATGTCTTTATCTTTCCAGGAACTTCATCAACTGACTCGAGCCGCGGTAACACGGGCAGATGAACTCAAAGTCCCTGTCGTTATCAGCATAGTTGATCCTAACGGGACACAAACGGTGACCTGGCGCATGCCCGATGCATTGCTCGTGAGTAGCGAACTTGCACCGAAAAAAGCCTGGACCGCCGTTGCGATGAAAACCGCCACTCATGAACTGAGTTCTGCGGTACAACCGGGAGCCGCACTTTACGGTCTGGAAAGCCATATGCAGGGAAAAGTCGTCACTTTTGGTGGCGGCTACGCACTATGGCGTGAAGGTTTACTACTTGGGGGTCTTGGCATCAGCGGAGGAAGCGTTGAGCAGGATATGGACATTGCAGAAACTGCCATTGCGGCGATTAACGTGAGAACACATCAATGAATACGTCAGAACTTGAAATCCTTATCCGCAACATTCTGAGTGAGCAACTCGCACCGGCAAAAACAGAAATAAAAGGAAACGGTATTTTCCCGTCCGTCGGTGAAGCGATAGATGCTGCCCATCAGGCCTTTTTGCGTTATCAGCAATGCCCGCTGAAAACCCGTAGCGCCATCATTAATGCACTACGGGAAGAACTGACACCTCATCTTGGTTCGCTGGCGGCAGAGAGCGCAGCAGAAACGGGGATGGGCAACAAAGAGGATAAATTCCTCAAAAACAAGGCGGCGCTGGACAACACCCCTGGCATCGAAGATCTAACGACAACGGCCCTGACCGGTGACGGTGGCATGGTGTTATTTGAATATTCCCCGTTTGGTGTAATTGGCTCAGTCGCCCCCAGCACCAACCCAACGGAAACCATTATTAACAACAGCATCAGTATGCTGGCCGCAGGAAACAGCGTTTATTTCAGCCCGCACCCGGGCGCAAAAATGGTCTCACTTAAGCTGATTGCCATGATTGAGGATATTGCGTTTCGCTGTTGCGGGATTCGGAATCTTGTCGTCACGGTCACAGAACCTACTTTTGAAGCTACCCAGCAGATGATGGCCCATCCTAAAATCGCAGTGCTGGCGATCACCGGTGGCCCTGGCATTGTTGCTATGGGCATGAAAAGTGGGAAAAAAGTTATTGGTGCAGGTGCGGGTAACCCTCCATGTATCGTTGATGAAACCGCCGATCTGGTGAAAGCAGCGGAAGATATCATCAACGGCGCATCCTTTGATTACAACCTGCCCTGCATTGCAGAGAAAAGCCTGATTGTTGTTGATGCTGTTGCCGAACGACTGGTTCAGCAAATGCAGTCTTTTGGTGCGTTGCTTCTGAACTGCGAAGAGATCGACAAATTACGCGCCGCCTGTCTGCCTGAAGGGATAGCCAATAAGAAACTCGTAGGGAAAAGTCCCGCAACATTACTGGAAGCTGCGGGTATACCGGTTCCGGCAAAAGCACCCCGCCTGTTGATTGGTATCGTCAGCGCTGACGATCCGTGGGTCACCAGCGAGCAATTGATGCCAATGCTGCCAATCGTGACGGTAAATGATTTTGACAGTGCGTTAACGTTAGCCCTGAAAGTTGAAGAGGGACTGCATCACACTGCCATTATGCACTCACAGAATGTTTCACGTTTGAATCTTGCCGCCCGCACGCTTCAGACATCTATTTTTGTGAAAAATGGCCCCTCTTACGCCGGAATTGGCGTGGGTGGTGAAGGCTTCACGACCTTCACTATCGCCACACCGACCGGTGAAGGAACGACGTCTGCGCGAACTTTCGCACGCTCTCGTCGTTGTGTGCTGACAAACGGTTTTTCAATCCGCTAACGAGGCCGTAATGAATAGCTTTTCACTACAAACCCGATTGTACAGCGGCCAGGGAAGTCTGGAAGTGCTCAAGCGCTTCACAAATAAGCATATCTGGATTATCTGCGACGGTTTTCTGGCGCGCTCACCTTTGATTGACAAGCTGAGGAGTGCCCTGCCAGCGGATAATCGCATCAGCGTTTTCAGCGACATCACTCCCGATCCAACCATCGGTACGGTAGTTCAGGGGATTGCGCAAATGCACTCCCTGCAACCGGATGTTGTTATCGGCTTTGGTGGAGGCTCAGCGCTTGATGCTGCAAAAGCTATCGTCTGGTTCAGCCGACAGTTTGGCATCGAAATAGAAACCTGTGTGGCTATTCCAACCACCAGCGGCACAGGTTCTGAAGTGACCAGCGCTTGTGTGATTAGCGATCCGGATAAAGGTATTAAATATCCATTATTTAATAATGCTCTGTATCCAGATATGGCGGTACTTGATCCGACCCTGGTCGTCAGCGTGCCGCCAGCCATCACTGCAAATACCGGGATGGACGTACTGACGCACGCGCTGGAAGCTTATGTTTCAACGAAGGCCAGCGACTTCACCGATGCTCTCGCAGAAAAGGCGGCACAAATCGTCTTCCAGTATCTGCCCGTCGCGGTCAGTAAAGGCGATTGTCTGGCAACACGAGGAAAAATGCACAACGCCTCGACACTTGCCGGAATGGCTTTTAGCCAGGCAGGACTCGGGATTAATCACGCGATAGCCCATCAGTTAGGCGGTCAGTTTCATCTGCCTCACGGACTTGCCAATGCGCTAATACTGACTCCGGTCATTCAGTTTAACGCTCGTGATCCACGGGCAGCAAAGCGGTACGCCCGATTTGCGAAAGCCTGTCACCTGTGCCCGGATAATGCTAACGATACAGCGGCACTCAATGCGCTAATTCATCATATTGAGCTGCTCAAAAAACAGTGTGCGTTACCCTCTTTTATTGACGCGCTTAAAGACGGAAAGCAAACCTGGTCACAGCGAATACCGTTGATGGTTCAGGCCGCGCTGGCTGATGTCACGCTGCAAACTAATCCTCGCGTAGCCAACGCCAGTGCCATCCAGGAACTGCTTGAGGAATTATTATGAATACAGCCATGACGGCAGAACCCACTCTTTATGATGCGCAAACGATACGCGATCGCGTTCGTGCTGCGGGTGTGGTGGGAGCCGGAGGCGCAGGGTTTCCTGCGCACGTCAAACTCCAGGCTCAGGTTGATACGTTTCTGGTGAATGCAGCAGAGTGCGAGCCAATGCTGAAAGTTGATCAGCAATTAATGGCTCTGCAGGCGGCCCGACTGGTCCGTGGCGTGCAGTATGCAATGAAAGCCACAGGGGCCAGTGCAGGCATAATTGCTCTTAAAGAAAAGTATCAGAAAGCTATCAGAGCCTTAACACCTCTCCTGCCTGCTGATATCCGGTTACACATTTTGCCTGATGTTTATCCGGCTGGTGACGAAGTTCTGACGATATGGATGGCAACCGGACGACGAGTCCCCCCTGCCGCATTGCCGGTCAGCGTCGGTGTAGTCGTCAATAACGTCCAGACCGTACTTAACATCGCCAGAGCCGTCGAGCAACAGTATCCCGTTACGCGTCGTACGCTGACCGTCAACGGCGCTGTAGCCAGGCCCGTAACCATGACGGTCCCTATCGGAATGTCTTTACGTGAAGTACTGGCCCTGGCTGGCGGATCCACCGTCGATGACCCTGGATTCATCAACGGTGGCCCCATGATGGGTAGCCTGATTACCTCCCTGGATACGCCGGTGAGCAAAACGACAGGCGGCCTGTTGGTTCTGCCAAAATCCCATGCGCTTATTCAACGGCGAATGCAGGATGAACGTACCGTACTTTCGGTGGCAAAAACCGTTTGTGAACAGTGCCGTTTGTGTACGGATCTGTGCCCAAGACATTTGATCGGCCATGAACTATCGCCTCATCTACTGGTCCGCGCGGTTAACTATCAGCAGGCCGCTACACCGCAATTGCTGCTCACTGCCCTGACCTGCTCAGAATGCAACGTCTGCGAAAGCGTTGCATGTCCGGTAGGCATCTCACCGATGCGTATTAATCGCATGCTTAAACGTGAGCTGCGTGCGCTAAACCATCGTTATGAAGGGCCACTCAACCCTGCTGATGAAATGGCGAAGTATCGCCTCATCCCGGTTACACGACTCATTACCAAACTGGGTCTAAGTGACTGGTACCACGACGCACCGTTAGCACCGACAGATTATTCAACAGATACAACGACGTTGCTGCTACGCCAACATATTGGTGCCAGCGCCATCCCTTGTGTGCAAAAAGGGGAACGAGTTGTTCGTGGCCAGTGTGTTGCCGATGTGCCAGCAGACACATTAGGCGCCCCTGTTCACGCCAGTATTGACGGTATTGTCAGCGAGATAACTGATCAATCCATCACGGTAATTAGAGGTTAACCATGTCTCAGGCTATAGGTATTTTAGAACTCACCAGCATTGCCAAAGGGATGGAAGCCGGCGATGCCATGCTCAAAAGCGCGAATGTGAATTTACTGGTCAGCAAAACCATCTGTCCGGGCAAATTTTTACTCATGCTCGGCGGAGATGTTGGCGCTGTGCAACAGGCTATCGCCACTGGCACATCGCTTGCAGGTGATATGCTCGTTGACAGTCTGGTATTGCCAAATATTCATGCCAGCGTTCTGCCAGCAATCAGCGGTCTTAACAGCGTTGATACACGTCAGGCGGTTGGGATTGTAGAAACCTGGAGCGTAGCCGCGTGTATCTGTGCCGCCGATCGCGCAGTTAAAGCCTCAAATGTCACGCTGGTACGGGTACATATGGCATTTGGCATTGGAGGCAAATGCTACATGGTGGTCGCGGGTGATGTTTCCGATGTGAATAACGCCGTGACGGTAGCCAGCGAAAGCGCAGGTGAAAAAGGACTGCTGGTCTATCGCTCTGTCATCCCGCGTCCGCATGAAAGCATGTGGCGACAAATGGTGGAGGGATAATGGAGAGGCAACCGACGACGGATCGCATGATCCAGGAATACGTACCGGGAAAACAGGTCACTCTGGCACATCTCATCGCCAATCCGGGTAAAGATTTATTCAAGAAGCTGGGATTACAGGACTCGGTTTCAGCTATTGGGATTTTAACCATTACACCAAGTGAAGCCTCAATTATTGCCTGTGACATCGCCACCAAATCCGGTGCAGTTGAGATAGGTTTTCTTGACCGTTTTACCGGCGCAGTCGTCCTGACAGGTGATGTTTCAGCGGTTGAATATGCGCTAAAACAGGTTACCCGCACGCTGGGCGAAATGATGCGTTTTACCGCGTGTCCCATTACACGGACTTAACGCCATGAAACGCATAATGCTAATTGGACCCAGCCAGTGCGGTAAGACATCACTTACTCAATGTATGCGTGGTGAAGCACTTCATTACCAGAAAACTCAGGCCATTGTCTGGTCTCCTGCAGCAATAGACACACCGGGTGAATATATTGAGAACCGGTGCCTGTATAGCGCACTGCTGGCCAGTTCCTGTGAAGCCGACATTATCGCTCTGGTACTCAATGCTGATGCACCCTGGTCACCTTTTTCGCCTGGTTTTACTGGCCCGATGAACAGACCTGTTATCGGTCTGGTGACCAAAGCTGATTTAGCTAATCCGCAGCGTATTTCCCTCGTCGAAAACTGGTTGGTGCAGGCTGGAGCGCAAAAAGTCTTTATCACCAGCGCAGTGAACAATACCGGAGTGGATGAGATGTTCATTTTTCTGAATGCAAAGGAACCTTCATGTCTCACAAGATAATGGCTATTAACGCCGGCAGCTCTTCGCTGAAGTTTCAGTTACTGGCCATGCCGCAGGGTGAAATGCTGTGTCAGGGGTTGATCGAGCGTATCGGCATGACTGACGCACAGGTCACCATCAAAACACCAGTAGAAAAATGGCAGGAGATTTTGCCCGTTGCCGACCATCGGGATGCGGTAACCCTGTTACTGGAAAAACTGCTCAGCCATAAAATTATCAATAGTCTGGATGACATTGACGGTACGGGACATCGCGTTGCGCACGGCGGGGAATCTTTTAAAGATTCTGCCCTGGTGACCGAGGAAACACTGGCAGAAATCGAGCGTCTTGCAGAACTGGCACCGTTACATAACCCGGTTAATGCGCTCGGCATTGCTGTATTTCGCCAATTGCTGCCAAAAACGCCTGCTGTTGCCGTTTTTGACACCGCTTTCCATCAGACACTTGATGAGCCTTCTTTTATTTATCCCCTGCCCTGGCGGTATTACTCTGAGCTGGGAATTCGTCGCTACGGTTTTCATGGCACCAGCCATAAATATGTCAGCGCCGCACTGGCTGAAAAACTGGGTGTTCCTCTCAGCGCCCTGCGCGTTGTGTGCTGTCATCTGGGTAACGGGAGCAGTATCTGCGCCATCAAGGGCGGGCTGTCGGTTAATACATCAATGGGCTTTACCCCACAATCGGGCGTGATGATGGGCACTCGTAGTGGTGATATCGATCCGTCTATTCTGCCGTGGATTGCGATGCGTGAAGGCAAAACACCTCAGCAGCTCAATCAGTTACTCAATAATGAGTCAGGTTTGCTGGGTATTTCTGGCATTTCACCTGATTACCGTGACGTTGAACATGCTGCTGATAATGGAAACCATCAGGCAGCACTTGCGCTAACGCTGTTTGCCGAACGTATTCGGGCCACGATTGGCAGCTACATTATGCAAATGGGCGGTCTGGATGCACTGGTATTTACTGGTGGTATTGGCGAGAACTCTGCACGTGCCAGGGCCGCCATTTGTCGCAATTTGAATTTCTTAGGTCTGGCCGTTGATGAAGAAAAAAATCAGCGTAACGCGACCTTCATTCAGACAGAAAACGCGATGGTCAAAGTGGCCGTGATTAACACCAATGAAGAGCTAATGATAGCGCAGGACGTGATGCGAATAGCGATAGCAGAAACTGTGACATTGGACATCCCGGCCTAGTATTGCCGCACTGCAAATTGCGGCAAATCATGGTAATAGCGCGATCGCCATGACACTATGCGCCGAGGATTGCTGATCACAAAGGTGAAGACGTGGCTGTTGCGCAATGTCCCGCATCATGCGGAGAACTTATCCAGGGCTGGATTTTGGGCAGTGAGAAATTGGTCTCCTGCCCGGTTGAATGGTATAGCACCGTTGAGATCAGTTCAGGTTCACCGTTGACAGATGAGCGTCCCCTCTCTCGGGCGATGGTTGACCGGTTGTTGCAGCACTGGCAATACCCGGCACATGTCAGCCAGGATATCCGGATAGACATCCATTCAACAATCCCCATCGCCAAAGGTATGGCCAGCAGCACGGCGGATATTGCCGCCACGGCAATTGCTACGGCGCATCATCTGGGCCATCCGTTAGATGAATCGACACTGGCACAGCTTTGCGTTTCACTTGAGCCTACTGACAGTACCGTTTTTCGCCAGTTAACCCTTTTCGATCATAACGACGCCTCCACACAAATTGCCTGTGAAGCGCAGCCGCAACTCGACCTGTTAGTTCTTGAAAGCCCGGAAACGTTACGTACAGCAGACTATCATCGTATTCCTCGTCAGTCAGGATTACAGGCTGGCGCCCCTGCACTTAAGCGAGCATGGGAAAAAGTTCAGGAAGCCTGTATTTATCAAAACCCATACAGGATGGGCGAAGCGGCAACACTAAGCGCAATCGCCAGTCAGTTGTTGTTGCCAAAACCCGATTTCGACTCACTATTGGCGCTGGTAGAAGAATGTGATTTATACGGAGTGAATGTCGCGCACAGCGGCAGCGTTGTAGGCCTGATGCTGGACAGAAAACGTCACGATGTTGATTATATCAAATGGATGCTGGGGCAGAAGAAGCTGACAAGGCACTGGCCGGAACAGCATTTGCTAAGGATGGTAACTGGCGGGGTCGAGTTACAATAAGGGCCGCACCGCAGCCCTTATCATTATATACCTGTCATACTTCAATTTTGCCTGAAACCTGAAGGTTCAGGGTATAAAACGTTACTCTGCTTTCGCTTCGCCGTTTTTCACTTCGCCCATGGCTTTCAGCTTTTTAGAGATATCGCGACGCTCTTTTGAGATCTCAGCGTTTTTGATGATGTAATCATCCACGCGATCTTCGTAGTCACTTTTCATGCTGGCAATAATGCCCTGGATCGCTTCGACGCTCATGCCCGGCTTGATGTAGTCACTCAGGTTGTCCAGCAGCAGAACGCGTTTCTGGTTGTCACGGATCTTTTTCTCAACGTCCTGGATTTCACGTTGCAGTTTGTTCTTACGACGGAACAGACGAACAAATTCCAGCACGTCCTGGAAAGAAGGCTTGGTAGTTTCCATTTTTACACCCCTGATAATGTGAGATTCGGATTCGTTTAAACAACGGCTAAAGTGGGTCAACATTACTTTCATGCCCGCCATACTTCAAGTTGCATATGCATTGACAATACATGGTTGAAACCTGAATTATCGAGGGTAAAGCCATTGCAGTTAACAATGGTTTTAGCCTTTTTCAGTATCATACCCTTAATCCTTGCTGAATCGAAGCAGCAGGATAATCAATCCCCTCATCTGCTCTTTATTTGCGCAAAGCGCGACAGATTAAATGTGAGAGCAACTCCAGTTGTCGTGCCATTTCCATGTTCAGCCAGACATAGCCGTGAATGGGAGTCTCAGCGACATTATCGCCTTTATGCTCATCAATGAGCTTACGCAGCTCCGCTACGGTATCGTTGAGTTTTTCCGTATTGGCAAGCACTGGCTGCGGATTACCTTCATACAGAGCATGAGTTATCGTCAGTAATGCCTGTTGAGTTCTGAGCTGTGTTTCACGCAGTGTATGCGCATTCAGCATCACAAAGTGGCTGGTACGCGTTGCCCAAAGCGCATTAATTTGCAACTCGAGCATGCAAACCAGATTACGGTTAACAGTTTGAATAGCCTCAAATATAGACTTTTGGATATGCGTTTCTTTGCTGGCAGGGACGATGAGCCCGCGCATTTTGACAACGTCACTCAACAACTGCTGTAAATGTTTCTCCAGACGGGGTTGTTCGAGCAGGTTAGGCGACAGAGCAGCCTGGTACACGCGATTATACCCTGTAACACAATGCGCAAGTTGAATACGCCAGTGTATAAAAGCGCGTTGTGGCCAGATGCCGGTAAACAGCATCGCCAGTAGCGAACCCAGGATAACGTCACCACCACGCCAGAGTGCCGTATTCATATCGCCAGCAGGAGCTCCCACGACAACGGCAAGCGTAATGCCAATCAGCAGAGCCTGATAGGGCTTTTTGCCTAGAGCCAACCAGCCGCAGAGAAACATTGCCACCGCACACCATATCAACATTAACGGTAGTGAAAAGAGTTCCAGCCGCAGAGCCACCAGTCCCAGCACAGAGCCCAGAATCGTCCCACCAATGCGCTCAAAAGCCCTGGGAACCACATTACCCCAAAATGAAATAGGCCCCATGATCACGACCAGCGTGATTAGAGGCCATGTACCTTCAGGGATGTTCAGCAGCCGGACCAGCAGAAAAGTGAGAAGAAACGCCAGCGCAATGCGAATACCATGCACAACACGATAATGACGATACAAACGAATTTCAAAAGGACTCAGAGACTTATCTGCACGCACTCATGCACTCCGTCAGGGAATAGCAAAGAACGGAATTGTACCTGCTTTTTCAGTGAAAATATCACTGTAATGGTCAGGACTTTCATCCTGATTTACACAAAAAACAGTTACTTCGACTGCACTGGCACATACATTTCAATGTCCCAGTAACCATCTTCCGTACCATTGTTCATATAAATTTCAAAACAAGGTCTGGCCGATATCTGATACGTTGAGTCCTGCAACAGGAGATTAAAAAACTGATACCACGGTGTCGCAAAATCATGATTCTCAACGCGTGCAACGGCAACTGCATATTCACCACCCGCCAGTTCAGTCAGAGTCACTCCTTCACTGTTTTGTGGGATCACGAAACTATCAGGGACGGAAACTACAGTATCACAGCGGAGTTTATCTGCCGGAACAACGTCCGGGTTGTCGTAATAGACGGCAATCCATTCCAGCGGTGCGATATTCTTACTATCGACCCACATCATTAACTGCTCAAATCCCTGCTTTACCGTTTGTTCCCACGGTCCCACCATGTGAAAGCCGGCAATCCTGCGTTTTTCTACCTGCCTGATCTCATACTTCATATAGCCTCCATAATTACACTGTGTTTATATACAGTATAATTATTGCTTATTACGACAACAAGGAAACAGTGTTCATTATGTGAGCAGATTCGCACTCTTGCCAGTCAGAACCACAAGCAAATAATTACACTTTATGGTGAAAATAATCGCTCAGACGAGAAAACATGCCGCCTTCGCCAACTGACTCCAGCGTCATCAGCGGCCAGTGTGCCACGAGCTGATCTCGGTCATAGAGTTCAATTTCACCCACGCGTTGATGCGCAGCAATAGGGGCAACCAGTTCTTTCTTATCAAGCACATACTTTGCTTTAATATTTTGAACTTCCGTTTTCGGCAGTGCCATCCAGAAATCCTGCTCAGTACCCAGGCTAATTTTTTCTTTATCGCCATACCAAATCCGCTCAACACCTACCTGCTTACCGCTACGCAAAATCTGCACTGTGTCGAAGTTTTGCTGTCCCCATAGCAACAGTTTGCGCGCCTGATCTTCGCGCCCTTTCGCACTCTCAGCGCCCATGACAACGGCAATCAAACGGCGCTGTCCATCAACAGCAGATGCGATTAGATTAAATCCGGCACCAGACGTGCGCCCCGTTTTCAACCCATCGACATTCATCGTCTTATCCCACAACAATCCGTTACGGTTCTGCTGCGTGATGCCATTCCATGTAAGGCTTTTCTCACTATACATATGGTAAAAATCAGGCTCTCCATGAATGATTGCCCGGGATAGCACGGCCAGATCGTAAGCAGAACTGTGCTGACCTGGCGCATCCAGTCCGTGTACCGTTTCGAAATGCGTATCCTGAAGCTTTAGCTTTTTCACATAGCTGTTCATCATGTCGACAAACTGTGGCTGTCCACCGGCAATGTAATCAGCCAACGCGACACAAGCATCATTACCAGAATCGACAATTAAGCCGCGGCTTAAATCACGCACTGAAACACGATCGCCTTCTTTCAGGAACATTAATGATGAGCCCACGAATACCGGATTATCTTTTGCCCAGGCATCTCGTCCAATGGTAACAATATCGGTCGGGCTGATGCGGTGGCTGTCGATTGCGCGATCAACAACATAACCTGTCATCAGTTTGGTGAGGCTGGCGGGATTGCGCTGCTGGTGTTCATTACCTGCGGTAAGAATTTGGCCCGTGGTGTAATCCATAAGCCCCCACGCCCCGGCATTTATGGCTGGAGGCTGGGGAGCAAAACTGGTGACATCCGCCGCAAAGGCGGACGAAAAACTCATCGCGAACAGAGAAGCGGCAACAAACAAACGGCATTTCAACAGCATGTCCTCAGGAATAGGATAAATAGCCGTTCTTTTTACGGAAGTTTAGTCGAATAAACAGGGATAAATTGCAAGAAAATGTGACATAAAGCACATTTTCTTGCGAGGTGATATGGGTGTTAAATGTACGTATCGTGCGCGATGCGTACTAGATTAATTACCCTTTACGTGGCTGCGCTTCTGTGTGATGACTACGATGACGATGATAGCCATCAATCATGCTACGAAATATTTGTGTCGGCGTGTCGCCTAATGTGCACAGGTAAATATGTGCACAAATAAACAGAATGCCAACAATCGCTAACGCCATATGCAGCACTAACATTACCGGACCTGCTCCGATAACCTGCGGGTAAAGACACAGCAAACCGGTGATGATTAATAACGGAACCAGCGCATACATAATGGCCAGATATGCCAGTTGTTGCAGAGGGTTAAATTTATTATCCGCCGTAGCCGCAAAGGGATGCGCTTCGCCTTTCATGATCCCATACAGATAAAAGCGCGTTTGCAGCAAGCAGCGCGAAATCAGCCCGTTAAATTTCACACGGTAGTGACAGCCATTACCGCTGGTTGCGTTTATCAGCACAAAGCCAACCCAGAAGGCGAGCAATGCAAAGCCACACCAGGTATGCACCTGCACCATTAAGGCCACAGGGCCGACAGAAAAGTGACCAAATAAGCCGCTCAGCAGAAGCAGGATGAATAACAGTGCATTCCCCCAGTGCCAACGACGGACTGCTAACGAATAGAGGTAGTCACGATACTCTTCTCCGCCTACCGTTTTGGGTGCCAGCATCCGACGCAACAGTGCATGTGCGATCAGGCCAATAATCATCATCAGAATGATAACACCTGCATAAATGAGCCACAGCGGCCAGTAATCCGGCGCATAATTAAGCTCTGCTCCCCAGATAGCATTCATACTTTCCCCTCCTGATGGATCTCTTTACGTCGATAAAGACTCACCTCGCCACTTCGTTTTTCCTGCTGGCGATAAACCGCTTTTTGATTAATCCAGTGCTGAATTTCCGGGTCATCGCGGCGGCCAAATTTCAGCGCATCCGTCGGACAAACAGAAACACATGCTGGTGATTGTCCGGCATCCAGGCGGGTATCCGAGCAGAAGTTACATTTGTCAGCGATTCCTGTTTGCGGGTTAAGGTAGCGCACATGGAACGGACAAGCGGCGACACAATAGTCGCAGCCAATACAACGCGATTTGTCGACTTGTACAATGCCATTCTCATCACGGTAAGACGCGCCGGTCGGGCAGACGCTGACACAAGGCGCATCTTCACAATGCTGGCAGGAGACTCGCACAAACTGAAAATGAGACAGAACCTGAGGCTCATTTTCCGGTGAACGGATCTGCACCTGCAGCCGGCTGTAACCCTCGGGTACATCATTAAGTACTTTGCAGGCAACCGTACACGCCTGACAGCCAATACAGCGTTTCTCGTCATGCAGCATGACATAGGGGTTTGTTGAATGATTCATGATGTTCTCCTTTCTCATGCCCGACTCAGCGTAACGCCAGCAGTGTGAACCACCGTCCCGGAAACCGGACTGGTCACATGCGGAAGTAAATTACCGCAGTGAATACCATGCGTTGTCGCAGCCGTCCTGGCCCCGGCCTTGGCGCCAAATCCCATATAGACGAACAGCGTATCGGGTCGAATACCAGCGGTTACCAGCGCCTTACCTTTCTCTTTACCCGTCGCGTTTTCCAGCCAGATGTCGTCCCCGCTTTTGATCCCTTTTTCTTGTGCTGTTTTCGGGTGTATCCATACTGCGTTATCCCACATCAGCTCACTAAGCAGAGGAACATATTGCGTCGCACCGTTTGTGTGAACCGCCACTTTGCCCTGGATAAAATAGAGTTCGTTATCCCCCTTAAGCGCAAAATTACGGGCTCGCGGGCTACCGTAGCCGGGTAGTAATGTCTCCAGCTCTTCGGAATAAAGTTCGATTTTTCCTGACGGGGATTTGAATCGGAGTTGCTCGCCGTAAGTGCCGTCGCTGTCAACTGCTACCGCAGCGGGATACTGTGCCGTAAACTGGCGTACCATTTCAGGTTCGCGCAATAACAATGGGATGCCCCATTCGCGGTATCCCTTCTGGCGCAGTTCAGCAGATAAAGCATGGTCGCCATTCAGTTGATATAACTGCCGTGTTTGCATATCTTGCCACGGATAAAATTGTCCCAGCCCTAACTGTTCTCCCAGTTCTTTCCAGATCTGCCAGCTCGGACGCGCATCGCCAACAGGCTCAACAACCTGCTGACGCAGCGCATAGGCCGGATTTAGCCCGGACATATCAGAAACCTCTTCATCGCGCTCGAGGTAGGTACACTCCGGAAGCAGATAATCGGCATACGCCGCACTTTCGCTTAAATAAACATCACAGCTGACCACAAGATCCAGTTGTTCAACGGTTTTGACCAAATCGGGTCGGCAGGTTACGGTTTGAAAAGGATTATGTCGGGACATAATCCATCCCTTCACCGGATACGGTGTCTGATTTAACACGGCATCGATAATACTCTGCACAACCCCACCGCCCGCCGCGATGTACTTAAACTGCGGCGCGACCATATCAATACGTTGTGCTGCAGGTTTCGCCAACTTGGCATCAGGTTTCGCCAGCACCGGGGCGACTTTTTCACCAGCCAGTTTGTTGTAGGTGGCGGCATTTTTTTTCTGGTACATACCACCTTCACGTTCAATATTCCCCATCAACACATTGAGGGTGAAAATCATCCGCCGCATGTCGATCTCTTCCTGAGAAAACGTCGCACGGTGGCCCGGACTGACGATGGCGTGAGGCGCACAAGCTGCCATTTCCCGGGTAACGCGGGTAATGACATCCGCAGGCACATCGGCCAGTTTTTGCGCCCATTCAGGGGTAGTCTCTTGTACTGCCTCGACCAGTTGCGCAAATCCCGTGGTGTAGCGTTCAACAAACTGTGCGTCATAGAGCTTTTCTTTAATCATGACGTGGCACATGGCCATAAGCACCGGTAAATCACCACCAGGTTTGATCGCATGCCATTCATCCGCTTTACTGGAAAACACGGACAAACGAGGATCGAAGCTGACCATCTTCGCCCCCTTCTCCTGCGCGGTCATCAGTTCATGCGTGTCGGCAACCTCAATGCCTTCATACAAGTTATGACCAAAGGAAACCATATAGCGGGTATTGGCAATATCCATTGCTAAATCGCCCCCCATCATCACCTTAGCGGCAATAGATTTTCCTGCGGGACATGTTGAGGCGTGAGTGAAGGTATTAGGCGAACCAAAGGCCGTCGCCAGGTGAAATAAATGGCCGGAAAGCGAACCTGATTTAGAAGAGAACACAATGCTCTGGGGACCATACTGCTCTTTTATGGCACCCATTTTTTCAGCAATTTCTTTATAAGCCTGTTGCCAGCTAATGACCTGCCATTCACCGCTACCGCGGGGGCCGGTACGCTTCATCGGTTTAACGATACGATGTGGGTCGTTGACCAGGCTGACGCCACTTCCCCCTCGCGCGCAAACTCGCGTACCTTGTTGAGGCGCATTGGGATTACCTTGGATAAAAACGGTTTTATTATTAATGACCTGCGCTTGAATTGGGCAACGAAATGAACACATTTCGCACAGACTTGGCGTGAGCGCTGTTTTGCCTTTAATGCTCTCAGGCGAATTCCGCGCCAGTGCACCAGGTGGGAAACTTCCTATTGCACAAGCAGAGCAACCAATCCCCCACTCCTCGCAAAAAATTACGCCGACTAATGCTCATATAACCTACTGTTATTAGATATATCCAATGATTATATGGCGTTTAAATTATTAGTTTTTAACATCACTCACATTTCATTACACTAAACCACCATTAATCATTAGAAATAAAAGCCTTTGTTTATAAAAGACTTTTAAAATTTCCAAAACACAACAATTAACCGTAAAAATAACAATAATTGTTCGCAATCAGATTTTTCTAAACACCAACCTTCAGGAAAATTTATTCCGGTAATTTCCTTTAAAACTAAAAAAATAATTTATCTCATTTAATCAGCTCTTGTTTATCTCAATTTTAATGCGGCCAGTACCCAGGAATGATAATCACTTTGCTGATTACCGCGCTCATTTTTGGTATTCTTAGAAAAGCGCTAAATTGATCCCGGACATAACTGAACAATGAATGACGGCAAGCAGCACCCAACTTTTCTCTTCCACGATTACGAAACCTTTGGCACCCATCCGGCGCTGGACAGACCCGCACAGTTCGCAGCTATCCGCACAGATAGCGAGTTCAACATTATTGGTGAACCTGAAGTCTTTTATTGCAAGCCTGCAGACGATTATCTGCCACAACCAGAGGCGGTACTGATCACCGGTATTACGCCGCAGGAAGCGCGTGAAAAGGGAGAGAATGAGGCTGCTTTTGCTGCACGTATTCACTCGCTGTTTACCGTGCCGAAAACCTGTATCCTGGGCTATAACAATGTCCGCTTCGATGATGAAGTGACACGCAATATTCTGTATCGCAATTTTTACGATCCTTATGCCTGGAGCTGGCAACACGATAATTCACGCTGGGATTTACTGGATGTGATGCGCGCATGTTATGCACTGCGTCCAGAAGGGATTAACTGGCCAGAAAACGACGACGGTTTGCCCAGCTTCCGGCTTGAACATTTGACCAAAGCCAACGGCATTGAACATGCCAATGCCCACGATGCGATGGCAGACGTCTACGCGACTATTGCAATGGCACAACTGGTTAAGTCACGTCAGCCGCGCCTGTTTGACTATCTTTATAGCCATCGTAATAAGCACAAACTGACCGCCCTGATTGACGTTCCACAAATGAAACCCCTGGTGCATGTCTCCGGCATGTTCGGCGCATGGCGAGGTAACACCAGTTGGGTCGCTCCGCTCGCCTGGCATCCGGACAATCGCAACGCGGTTATCATGGTCGATTTAGCCGGTGATATTTCTCCTCTGCTTGAGCTGGACAGCGACACTCTGCGCGAGCGCCTGTACACGGCTAAAGCCGACTTGGGCGATAACGTGGCGGTACCGGTAAAACTGGTGCACATCAACAAATGTCCAGTGCTGGCGCAAGCCAATACACTCCGCCCGGAAGATGCCGATCGCCTCGGGATTAACCGTCAGCATTGTCTGGATAATCTTAAAGTCCTGCGCGAAAACCCGCAGGTCCGCGATAAAGTAGTGGCCATTTTTGCCGAAGCCGAGCCTTTCGCCCCATCAGATAACGTGGATGCCCAACTGTATAACGGTTTTTTCAGTGATGCCGACCGCGCCGCGATGAAAATCGTTCTGGAGACCGACCCGCGTAATTTACCGGCGCTGGACATCACCTTCGTCGATAAACGCATTGAAAAACTGCTGTTTAATTACCGCGCCCGCAACTTCCCCGGCACACTGGATGAAACCGAACAACAGCGCTGGCTGGAACATCGCCGCCAGGTGTTCACTCCAGAGTTTTTGCAAAATTACGCCAATGAACTGCAGACACTGAGTCAGCAGTACGCTGATAACAAAGAGAAACTGATGCTGCTGAAATCGCTCTGGCAATACGCTGAAGAGATTGTGTAAAACGCAGACATAAAAAAACCGGAGAAATTCTCCGGTTTTTAATTATGCGCCGGGCAAACCGGCGCAGAAAAGTCAGTTGTTATGCAACATCTTCGTACTGCGGTACCGGGTTGCGGAAACTTTTGGTCACGCAAGCCAGGTAAATCAGACCAATACCAGCCCAGATCAGACCCAGAACCATAGAGCTCTCTTCCAGGTTCACCCACAGCGCACCAACGGTCAGCGCACCGCACATCGGCAGGAACAGGTACTGGAAGTGGTCTTTCAGCGTCTTGTTGCGCTTCTCACGGATCCAGAACTGGGAGATCACCGACAGGTTAACGAAGGTAAACGCCACCAGCGCACCAAAGTTAATCAGCGCCGTTGCCATCACCAGGTCGAAGTTGATTGCCAGCAGGGCAATCGCCCCAACCAGAATGATGTTCATGGACGGAGTACGCCATTTCGGGTGCACATAACCGAAGAAACTTTTCGGGAAGACACCGTCACGCCCCATCACATACATCAGACGCGCTACGCCTGCATGCGCCGCCATACCGGATGCCAGTACGGTAATGGTGGAGAAAATCAGTGCGCCAACCTGGAAGAACTTACCAGCTACATACAGCATAATTTCTGGCTGCGAAGCATCCGGGTCCTTGAAGCGCGAGATATCCGGGAAGTACAGCTGCAACAGATAGGTGGAGACAATAAAGATCAGGCCACCAATCAGCGCGGTCAGGAAGATAGCACGTGGAATTACGCGCTCGGCATCTTTAGTTTCTTCCGACAAGTTGCTGATGCCGTCAAATCCTGTAAAGGAGAAGCACAGAATCGTCGCACCGGTGATCATCGGAATAACGTGCGCATCGCCTGACCAGAATGGACGGGAACTCACCAGCGTACCGGCACCTTCGCCTTCAAATACACCGTAAACCACCATGCCCAAAATGACCGCAATCAGCACAACCTGCAACACCACAATCACGGTATTGAAGTTAGCGACGGATTTGAGACTACGCAGGTTGAATGCCGTCATAAACGCCACCAGGGCGATAACAAATACCCACGACGGAATCGAAGGCACGAGGGCTTCAAAGTAAATTTTTGCCAGCAGAATGTTGATCATCGGCGCGAACAGGTAATCGAGCAGAGAAGACCAACCCACCATAAAACCTACAGTAGGACTAATAGATTTCTGGGCATAGGTGTACGCAGAGCCAGCAGAAGGGTAACGACGTACCAGCTTCCCGTAGCTCAGCGCTGTAAACAGAATGGCGACCAGGGCGAAGGCATATGCCGTCGGCACGTGACCGTCTGTGAGGCCCGAAACGATACCAAATGTATCGAACAGCGTCATCGGCTGCATATAGGCAAGGCCCATCATAACAACCGGAACCAACGTAAGCGTTTTACGTAATTCCACGCGAGAGGTGTTTGGAGTAACGTTATGCGACATGGTCATTCCCCTTTACGGTGAACACCGTCGCGTAAGCAAAAAATTGCCCCATTTTTATGGATTCCTCAGCGACAACAACTGTCGGTTTTTAGTAAGTATCTATCCGGTACGAAGCCCGGCCTCTTTTATGAATGATTGGTTTGATGCAAAAAAATAACCGACGCGTATTAAAACGTCGGTTAATGTCATTTTTTGCAAGCGGCGTATTTTGCACTAAAGTGGGGAGAAATAACAAGAGAATGAGGCTACTGTATAATAATATTTTTTCTTAACTGTTTGATTTATCGGCAACCGTTTTTACATAGACACCCGCAATAGCACTATTTGCTAAAATCTCATCCCGCCACCAGACGCTTGCTAATCCAGAGGTCTGTTCATTCCAGCCAATCCACACCGGCTCAAACATAATTTGCGCGACCACTTTCTTCTCAATAAGCGCGCCACTGTCCAAAAATCGCTGTGCCAGATAACGCGGCATATAGCCACACCCCAGGCCACTAATTTGCAATTCCAGCTTGGTCTTAAAATCGAAAACAGTAATAGCTTCCTGATCATCAAATAACTGAGTTCCGGACGAATTCGCAGAATGCGCATTATCATTATCTCCCACAACGATAGCGCGATACCGTTTGATGGTTCGGCGATTCAATGGTTCTTCTTCCTGCGCCAACGGATGATGGGGAGCGACCACAAAAACCTGCTCAAGATCGCCTAAACGCGCAAAACCGAATTCGCTTGCCGAGGGCGGTTCGTGCATCGCACCGACAATAATATCTGCCCGCCCCTGGGTAAGAGCATCCCAGGAGCCTCCCAGCACGCCGTTAATAAATTTAAGTCGGGTCACACTGTGATGTTGATAAAAAGATTCGATGAGCGGGGCAAGAAGCGAAAAGGGAAACGTATCATCCACACCGATAACCAGTTGGTTTTCCCAGCCCTCATGCAGTTTGATCGCCTGTTTTTCAAGTTCGCGGACGGTATGCAGTACCTCCCTCCCCTTTTCCAGCAGCATCTGACCGGTACGGGTAAATTTCGCCCGATGTCCGCTACGATCCAGCAACTGAATATTGAGGTCGCTCTCCAGCTTATGGACGGTATAGCTCAGCGCCGACGGCGTCTTAAACAATTTTGCCGACGCCGCCGCGAAGCTTCCCTCTTTCTCTAACGCATCAAGGATGATCAGAACGTCCAGCAGTGGTTTCATACTCGCCCCCTGGCGGTATACAGCGGCACTCTGCTGGTCTGTCACTCCATCGGCATCACCAGCGGATCAGGATACTGGTACTCGAACCCAAGCTCATTACAAATGCGGTTGCCATCAATGACTTTACCTTTACCGTTATCCACACTGTCCCGGAAAGTTGGCGGCTCCATACCCAACAAACGAGCCATCTGGGGATAGAACACATTACGCGCAGGATGCATAGGCGCACATATATTATAGATGTGTCCCCCTTTAGGTGCCTGTAACAACAAGGTGATTGCCGAAACAACATCATCCAGATGCACCAGATTAACCCCGTGTTGTCCGTCAGGAGCCGTTTTACCCGCAAAAAAACGGCCAGGGTGTCTTCCCGGTCCAACTAACCCGGCCAGGCGCAGAATATCGACCGAGGTCCCCGGCAGGTTGTGCAGCCAGTCTTCCAGTTCTTTCAGAACGCGACCGCTTGCCGTAACCGGATTACGCGGCGAGCCCTCTTTTACCATCCCCTGTACATCGCCATAGACCGACGTAGAGCTGGTAAAAATAATCCGAGGAATACGATACGCCAGCGCACTGTCGACCAGTTCCTGCATCGCCTGCAGATAAAAATCCTCACCAGGACCGCTCCGGCGTGCGGGCAGCGTGATCACCAGCGCATCGGCGTCCATTAACGCATCAAGATCATCTGGCTCACAGACCAGTTCAGGCTCCAGGCGTAACGAGTAGCTCTCAATACCGCTCATTCGGGCCGCTTCTACACCATCCAAAGTGGTTTTGCTGCCGGTGACCTGCCAGCCTCTCGCCGCCAGCGACATGGCTAACGGCATGCCTAACCAACCTAACCCGACAATTGCGACCTTTTTCATGCCTTCTCTCCTGACTTTTGGCCTATAACTCAAGGCTACGCCAGCCCACGGTGGCTGACAATTCATAGTATCAATATGAAATGAATTAATGATCAAAAAAAGCCCTTGCTTTCCGTGGCTGAAGTGGTTTAGGTTAAAAGACATCAAATGAATAAGCATTCATCGAGAAATTTTATGACACGCGCTCAATTTAAACACCATCACCACCATCATCCTGACTAGTCTTTCAGGCGATGTGTGCTGGGAGACATTTAAATCTTCCAGTGGTGCATGAGCGTATGAGAGAGCCCCCGGAAGAATTCTTCCGGGGGCTTTTTTTTTGGCGCGCAACCCAGACCGATTCAGACAGGATAACGAGGAACAGAGAATGTTAGACAACACCCGTTTACGCATAGCTATGCAGAAATCAGGCCGTTTAAGCGATGATTCACGCGAATTACTGGCCCGCTGTGGCATTAAAATTAATCTTCACACCCAGCGCCTGATTGCGATGGCAGAGAATATGCCGATTGATATTCTCCGCGTGCGTGATGACGATATCCCGGGTCTGGTAATGGATGGCGTCGTGGATCTTGGCATCATTGGTGAAAACGTTCTGGAAGAGGAACTGCTCAACCGACGGGCACAGGGCGAAGATCCACGCTACTTTACACTGCGTCGACTGGACTTCGGCGGCTGCCGTCTCTCGCTGGCTACCCCCGTTGACGAAGCATGGGACGGCCCGTCAGCGCTGGACGGCAAACGTATCGCGACCTCTTATCCGCACCTGCTCAAACGCTACCTCGATCAAAAAGGCGTCTCGTTTAAATCCTGTCTGTTAAACGGTTCTGTTGAAGTCGCACCGCGTGCCGGACTGGCCGATGCTATCTGTGATCTGGTTTCAACTGGCGCCACACTGGAAGCCAACGGCCTGCGTGAAGTGGAGGTCATTTACCGTTCCAAAGCCTGCCTGATTCAACGCGATGGCGAGATGGCTGAAGCCAAGCAACAGCTGATTGATAAATTACTGACCCGCATTCAGGGTGTTATCCAGGCCCGCGAATCCAAGTACATCATGATGCACGCTCCAAGCGAACGTCTGGAAGATGTCATCGCCCTGCTTCCTGGTGCTGAACGCCCAACCATTCTGCCGCTGGCGGGCGATCAGCAGCGCGTGGCAATGCACATGGTCAGCAGCGAAACCCTGTTCTGGGAAACCATGGAAAAACTGAAAGCGCTCGGTGCCAGCTCGATTCTGGTACTGCCGATTGAGAAGATGATGGAGTAATCGCCATGAGCTTTAGCACAATCATTGACTGGAATAGCTGTAGCCCCGAGCAACAACGCGAATTACTGATGCGCCCGGCAATTTCCGCCTCAGACAGCATCACCCGTACCGTCAGCGACATTCTGGATAACGTCAAATCACATGGTGATACGGCGCTGCGCGAATACAGCGCAAAGTTTGATAAAACCACGGTCAGTGCGCTGAAAGTCAGCGCCGAAGACATTGCCGCCGCCAGCGCACGCCTGAGTGATGACCTCAAGCAGGCCATGGCTGTGGCGGTAAACAACATCGAAACTTTCCATAACGCGCAAAAACTGCCACCAGTAGATATCGAAACGCAGCCCGGCGTGCGCTGCCAGCAGGTGACCCGTCCGGTGAACTCTGTTGGCCTGTATATTCCCGGAGGGTCTGCACCGCTCTTCTCTACGGTATTAATGCTTGCCACTCCGGCTCGTATAGCGGGATGCAAAAAAGTAGTGCTGTGTTCCCCGCCGCCTATTGCCGATGAAATTTTGTATGCGGCGCAGTTATGCGGAGTACAGGACGTGTTTAACGTCGGTGGCGCGCAGGCCATTGCCGCGCTGGCGTTTGGTAGCGAATCTGTACCGAAAGTGGACAAAATTTTCGGCCCCGGTAATGCCTTTGTGACCGAGGCCAAACGCCAGGTCAGCCAGCGTCTGGACGGTGCGGCAATCGATATGCCTGCGGGCCCGTCAGAAGTGCTGGTGATTGCCGACAGCGGCGCAACACCGGATTTCGTCGCCTCTGACTTACTTTCTCAGGCCGAACACGGACCGGACTCTCAGGTGATCCTGCTGACGCCGGATGCTGATATCGCACGCCGTGTCGCTGAAGCGGTAGAACGCCAGCTTGCTGAACTGCCTCGCGCGGAAACCGCTCGTCAGGCGTTAAGCGCCAGTCGCCTGATTGTGACTAAAGATTTGCAGCAATGCATCGCCATCTCTAATCAGTACGGTCCGGAACATTTGATTATTCAGACCCGTAACGCGCGGGAACTGGTTGATGACATCACCAGTGCCGGTTCGGTATTTCTCGGTGACTGGTCGCCGGAATCGGCGGGTGATTACGCTTCAGGTACCAACCACGTCCTGCCAACCTATGGCTATACGGCAACCTGCTCAAGTCTTGGGCTGGCTGATTTCCAGAAACGGATGACCGTACAGGAATTATCACCGCAAGGTTTCTCAGCCCTGGCCTCTACGATTGAAACGCTGGCCGCCGCTGAGCGACTGACCGCCCACAAAAATGCCGTCACCCTGCGTGTTAACGCCCTGAAGGAGCAAGCATGAGTACTGATAACATTCTCAGCGTTACCGATTTAGCCCGTAAAAATGTTCGTGAGCTGACGCCCTATCAGTCCGCCCGCCGTCTGGGCGGTAATGGCGATGTCTGGCTGAATGCTAATGAGTTTCCGACCGCTGTTGAATTCCAGTTAAGCCAGCAGACGCTAAACCGCTATCCGGAATGTCAGCCGAAGGCGGTGATCGAGAACTACGCACAGTACGCAGACGTGAAACCACAGCAGGTACTGGTCAGTCGTGGGGCAGACGAAGGTATTGAGCTGTTGATCCGCGCATTTTGTGAACCCGGCAAAGATGCGATTCTCTACTGCCCGCCAACCTATGGCATGTACAGCGTCAGCGCCGAAACCATCGGCGTTGAATGCCGCACCGTCCCTACTCTTGACGACTGGCAACTGGATTTACAGGGCATAGCTGAGAAGCTTGATGGTGTAAAGGTTGTCTACGTTTGCAGCCCGAATAATCCAACAGGTCAGTTGATCAACCCACAGGACCTGCGCTCACTGCTCGACATGACGCAGGGGAAAGCCATCGTGGTCGCCGATGAAGCCTATATTGAGTTTTGTCCGCAGGCAACGCTGGCAGGCTGGCTTTCTGAATATCCGAACCTGGTGGTCCTGCGCACGCTTTCCAAAGCGTTTGCCCTTGCAGGCTTGCGCTGCGGATTTACGCTGGCTAATGAAGAAATTATCAACCTGCTGCTGAAAGTGATTGCACCCTACCCGCTTTCTACCCCAGTGGCAGACATCGCCGCCCAGGCACTGACGCCACAAGGGATTTCAGCCATGCGTAAACGGGTGACGCAGATCCTGCAAGAGCGCCAGTATCTGGTCGATAACCTGAAAACAATCCCCTGCGTGGAGCAGGTTTTCACCTCTGAAACCAACTATATTCTGGCCCGCTTTACCGCCTCCAGTTCTGTGTTTAAATCTCTGTGGGATCGGGGCATTATCTTACGAGACCAGAACAAACAACCTTCGTTAAGCGGCTGCCTGCGTATTACTGTCGGAACCCGTGAAGAGAGCCAGCGCGTCATTGACGCCTTACGTGCGGAGCAAGTATGAGCCAGAAGTATCTTTTTATTGACCGTGATGGAACCCTGATTTCTGAACCGCCAAGTGACTTTCAGGTTGATCGCTTTGACAAGCTCGCTTTTGAGCCGGAGGTTGTCCCTGCGCTACTGAAACTGCAAAAGGCAGGTTATAAGCTGGTGATGATAACCAACCAGGATGGCCTGGGAACGCAAAGTTTCCCGCAGGTAGATTTTGACGGCCCGCACAACCTGATGATGCAGATATTCACCTCTCAGGGGGTGGTATTTGATGAAGTATTGATCTGTCCGCATCTGCCAGCGGATGAATGCGATTGCCGTAAGCCAAAAGTGAAGCTGGTCGAACAGTACCTGGTTGAGCAAGCGCTGGACGCCGCGAACAGCTACGTCATTGGCGATCGGGCGACCGATATTCAGCTTGCTGAAAACATGGGAATTACCGGATTACGCTATAACCGTGAAACCCTGAACTGGTCGATAATTGCCGAACAGCTAACCCGACGCGATCGTTACGCTCACGTTGAGCGTAATACCAAAGAAACACAGATTGACGTCAAAGTCTGGCTGGACCGCGAGGGTCGCAGCAAAATCAATACCGGCGTTGGTTTCTTTGACCACATGCTGGATCAAATTTCGACCCACGGCGGTTTTTGCATGGAAATTACCGTCAAAGGCGATCTGTATATCGACGATCACCACACGGTGGAAGATACCGGTCTGGCGCTGGGCGAAGCCTTAAAGCTGGCTCTGGGCGATAAACGCGGAATCAACCGTTTTGGTTTTGTACTGCCGATGGACGAGTGTCTGGCACGCTGCGCACTGGATATTTCCGGGCGCCCTCACCTGGAATACCGGGCTGAATTTACCTATCAGCGCGTCGGCGATCTGAGCACGGAGATGATTGAACACTTTTTCCGTTCACTCTCTTACACCATGGGTGTCACGCTACATCTGAAAACCAAAGGCAAAAATGACCACCACCGCGTGGAAAGCTTGTTCAAAGCATTTGGTCGCACGCTGCGTCAGGCGATTCGCGTGGAAGGCGACACGCTTCCCTCCTCAAAAGGAGTGCTGTGATGAATGTGGTGATCCTCGATACCGGCTGCGCCAACCTGAACTCGGTGAAATCCGCCGTGGCGCGTCATGGATACGATCCTATTGTCAGTCGTGACGCCGATGTTGTACTGCGCGCCGATAAACTCTTTCTGCCCGGTGTTGGCACCGCGCAGTCGGCAATGGATCAGTTACAAGAACGAGAACTGATAGAGCTGATCAAAGCCTGTACACAACCTGTGTTAGGGATTTGCCTGGGCATGCAACTTCTCGGTCGCCGCAGCGAAGAAAGTAACGGTGTCGACCTGTTGGGCATTATTGAGCAGGACGTGCCCAAAATGACCGATTTTGGCCTGCCACTACCGCATATGGGCTGGAACCGCGTGTATCCGCAGGCCGGGAACCGTCTGTTTCAGGGCATTGAGGACGGCGCATATTTTTATTTTGTGCACAGCTACGCCATGCCGGTGAATCCGTGGACCATCGCTCAGTGCAACTATGGCGAACCGTTTACCGCTGCAGTACAAAAAGACAATTTCTTCGGCGTGCAGTTTCACCCTGAACGTTCGGGTTTCGCAGGGGCGCAGTTGCTGAAAAACTTTCTGGAGATGTGATGATTATTCCGGCATTAGATTTAATCGACGGCACGGTTGTGCGCCTCCATCAGGGCGATTACGCGCAACAGCGCGATTACGGCAACGATCCCTTACCGCGTCTACAAGACTACGCCGCGCAAGGTGCGCAGGTTTTGCACCTGGTGGATTTGACCGGTGCAAAGGATCCGTTGAAACGACAAATACCGCTGATTAAAACGCTGGTCGCTGGCGTAAACGTTCCGGTACAGGTTGGCGGCGGCGTGCGCACTGAAGAGGACGTTGCAGCCCTGCTGGACGCGGGTGTTGCGCGTGTGGTTATCGGATCCACAGCGGTAAAATCACCAGAGATGGTTAAAGGCTGGTTCACCCGCTTTGGCGCCGATGCGCTGGTACTGGCACTCGATGTGCGTATTGATGCCCAGGGTAACAAACAGGTAGCGGTCAGCGGCTGGCAGGAAGACTCCGGCGTTTCGCTGGAAGAACTGGTTGAGACCTATTTACCCGTTGGCCTGAAGCATGTGCTGTGTACAGATATCTCCCGCGATGGCACGCTGGCTGGCTCAAACGTCTCGCTTTATGAAGAGGTCTGCACCAGATACCCACAGGTGGCATTTCAGTCCTCTGGCGGTATTGGTGATATTGAAGATGTGGCCGCTCTGCGCGGGACAGGCGTTCGCGGCGTGATCGTCGGCCGTGCTCTGCTGGAAGGTAAATTCACCGTTGAGGAGGCCATCCAATGCTGGCAAAACGCATAATTCCTTGTCTGGACGTTCGCGATGGACAGGTTGTAAAAGGCGTCCAGTTTCGCAATCACGAAATCATTGGCGACATCGTGCCGCTGGCAAAACGTTATGCCGATGAAGGTGCGGATGAACTGGTGTTCTACGATATCACTGCTTCCAGCGATGGCCGTGTGGTTGATAAGAGCTGGGTTTCACGTGTGGCAGAAGTGATAGACATTCCGTTCTGTGTTGCTGGCGGCATTAAGTCGGCGGAAGAAGCAGCCAAAATACTCACCTTTGGTGCAGACAAAATCTCAATCAATTCCCCTGCGCTGGCCGACCCGACGCTGATTACCCGCCTGGCTGACCGTTTTGGTGTGCAGTGCATTGTGGTCGGTATTGATACCTGGCATGACACAGAAACCGGAAAATATCACGTCAATCAATATACCGGTGATGAAAACCGTACCCGCGTCACCCAGTGGGAAACTCTCGACTGGGTAAAAGAAGTGCAAAAACTCGGGGCAGGCGAAATCGTCCTCAATATGATGAACCAGGACGGTGTTCGTAACGGCTACGATCTGGAGCAGCTAAAAAAAGTGCGCGAGGTTTGCCATGTTCCACTGATCGCCTCTGGTGGTGCAGGAACGATGGAACACTTCCTCGAGGCATTCAGAGATGCAGATGTCGACGGCGCACTCGCGGCTTCCGTCTTCCACAAACAGATAATTAATATTGGTGAATTAAAAACGTACCTGGCGACACAGGGCGTGGAGATCAGGATATGCTAACGAAGCAACAAAGCCGGGAACTTGACTGGGAAAAAACCGACGGACTGATGCCGGTCATTGTGCAACATGCGGTATCCGGGGAAGTATTGATGCTCGGCTATATGAACCTGGAGGCGCTGGAGAAAACCCTCGAAAGCGGGAAAGTGACTTTTTTCTCGCGCACCAAACAGCGTTTGTGGACCAAAGGTGAAACCTCTGGCAACTTTCTCAATGTTGTCAGCATTACACCCGATTGCGATAACGACACCCTGTTGGTGCTGGTCAACCCAGTTGGACCAACCTGCCATAAAGGCACCAGCAGTTGTTTTGGTGAAGCAAGCCATCAGTGGCTTTTCCTGTATCAACTTGAACAACTGCTTGCTGAACGTAAAACGGCGGATCCTGCCAGCTCTTACACCGCGAAGCTTTATGCAAGTGGCACTAAACGAATTGCCCAGAAGGTCGGTGAAGAAGGTGTCGAGACCGCATTGGCCGCGACGGTGCATGATCGTTTCGAACTGACCAATGAAGCATCAGACCTGATGTATCACCTGTTGGTTCTGTTGCAGGACCAGGATCTCGATCTGACCACGGTGATTGAGAATTTACGTAAACGTCATCAGTAATCTGCAGACACAAAAAAACCGGGCAACGCCCGGTTTTTCTTTTGCAGTAAATAAATGATGACTTACTGCGCTTTTGCGTTGTAACTACGCAGAGCGTTGCGACCAAGAACCACACCCGCACCAATCATCCCACCCAGCAGTACTGCCAGAACCAGAGTAATTGCTTTTTTCGGACTATCACGACGCACAGGTAAGCTTGGTTTCATCACATAACGGTAGGAGTGCATCTCTGCCCCCTCAAGCTTCAGATTCTCGATATCCAAGAGCTTTTGTTTGGTCTGAAAGTAGCTGTCAGAGAACACCAGGGGACGTGTAGACTCATGCTCAATCATCGATTTCAGGGCTTCACTACCCAGAAGGAACATACTGTCCTGAGTAACATCCTGAGTTTGCTGGAGCTGCGGCTTGGTTACATTCGCCTGTTCGGCATAGCGCAATGCTTCCTGGATTTGCTTAATTCGCAATTCTTTTTGCTCCTGAGCAACCACTTCCTGAGTTTTCAAAGAGTCTTCAAGCGTAGTCGTTTGCAACTTGATGCTATCAACCAAGTCGAGTTCAAGCTCTTTAGCAACTTTTTCATCAGTTTGTTGAATGTATTCAGACAGTTGACGCTGCGCATTTTCTGCTGAATTACCTACATAAGAAACCGCCAGCGGCAGCTGCTGACCTTTAACCGACGGCTCAATGGTCAATTTTTCTGGTTTTTCCTGGTTATCGAGTGTTTCGGCTAACGCAGAGAAAGACGTACTAAAACGACCAACCACATCCATCTGAAGATCTGTTACTTTTGGCGCACTGTTACCATATATAACGTTGAATGCGTTATTGTAGGTCGCAATTTGACCAACATCCGGCTGGGTAATAATTGCTGTCGAAGTCCATTTTTCTTTAGCAATCATCAGATAGCCTGCCGCCAGCGCAACCGCAACAATTACACAAACAATAATCGTCACTTTGCCACGCCACAACTGCACTACTAAATCAATCAAATCAATCTGTTCCGGATCGTTACTGCGCCCGGATGTGTTGTTATCGCCCACAGACATAAATACCTTAAATGAGGAAGAACTGAAACTGGAAATAGTGTAGTCATATATACGGGTAATGCCATAGGATTATTGATAAAAATCGCAGATTGTTTACAGGATTTTGATTGGTATTTTAATCCTCACAGAAAAAGTTACTCAGGAAATCATTAACATCAACGTTCAGATGCCCGTTACTGAGGATTAATCTGATTAATCAACAAATTCACGTCATGAATATGTTTTTCATCACCAAAACAGAGGTTGGCGTAATGACACTTAACAATTATCTTTCTTGCCATCTAACGGTATCATTCTTGTTTTGTGGTGCCTGCTGGCACCTTGCTATAATTTAGCCTGAAAGAGGAACAAAAAATGAAATTTCTGGTTACGGGAGCCGCTGGTTTTATCGGCTTCCACGTTAGCAAGCGCCTCCTGAAGGCAGGCTACCAAGTCGTCGGTACTGATAATCTTAACGACTATTACGACGTGAGCCTTAAACAAGCTCGTCTGGATTTACTGGCGCAACCCGGTTTCAATTTTCATAAAATTGATTTAGCCGATCGGGACACGATGGCTGAGCTTTTTTCAAGCGAGCATTTTGACCGTGTAATACATCTTGCCGCACAGGCTGGCGTACGTTATTCGCTCGAAAACCCGCACGCCTATGCTGACTCTAACCTTACTGGCTTTCTGAACGTGCTTGAAGGTTGTCGGCATAATAAAGTACAACATTTGCTCTATGCCTCCTCCAGTTCGGTATACGGCCTGAACCGCAAAATGCCTTTTTCTACGGATGATTCGGTCGACCATCCCGTTTCTCTGTATGCCGCGACCAAAAAAGCTAATGAACTAATGGCACACACGTATTCGCACCTGTACGGACTACCTACAACAGGCCTGCGCTTCTTTACTGTATACGGTCCATGGGGGCGCCCTGATATGGCGCTCTTTAAGTTCACCAAAGCGATGCTTGAAGGTAAAAGTATTGACGTCTATAACTTCGGAAAAATGAAGCGTGATTTTACCTATATTGATGATATAGCAGAGGCAATTATTCGCTTGCAGGACATCATTCCGCAGGTTGACGCACAATGGACCGTTGAGACCGGAACCCCGGCAACAAGCATTGCGCCCTATCGCGTATACAATATTGGAAATAGTTCACCAGTTGAACTGATGGATTACATCAAGGCACTGGAAGATGGCCTTGGTATTGAAGCAGCTAAAAATATGCTGCCACTACAGCCTGGCGACGTACTGGAAACCAGCGCAGATACTAAAGCACTGTATGAGGTTATTGGTTTTAAACCCGAAACAACAGTTAAAAATGGCGTGAAAAACTTTGTTGACTGGTATCGTGATTTCTACAAAGTATAATTGCAGTCTGGTTTATGACTAGTCCTGATATAGGTTGACAGTTTTTTGTCTGTAAAACGCCTGATGAACATCATCGGGCGTTTTGTATTTCAGGGCCAGATGTGGCCGTTCATGGTTATAAATTGCCACGGACTCTTTTATCATCATCCGGGCTTGTGCAAGATCCTCCGGGCGCGAGAGTAAAAACTCATTTTTCAGTATCCCGTTTATTCTCTCAGCCAGCGCATTCTGGTAGCAGTTGTAACCATCGGTCATTGAACAGGTTATTCCGTTTCGCTCATGAACTGACTGATAAAGTACCGAACAGTATTGCAGTCCTCTGTCAGAGTGATGTACCAGCGGACCTGTCGTTTTTCTCCGCCTCAGA